>NZ_CP121668.1:6257739-6577979 GCF_029714425.1 Bradyrhizobium sp. CB2312
GCAAATGATCTTCGAGAAGCTCGTGCCGCGTAATGTAAGCCCGCGTTTACTCCGGGAATGGCATGGTTCATCAGGAGCTTGGCGTCGACTTCGGATACGTCGGCAGCGGTTGCAATCGCACCGGATGCGTCACGCTATTCGCTTCAGGAACAGGACGATCCGCCGCGTGAAATCGGTAAAGGGGGGGTAGATCATTGATGCGCCCGAGAAGCGCGATTGGAAGAAAACGGGCTTCTCCTTCGAGAATGTCTTGAAGCCGTACTCGCCGTGATAATGCCCCATCCCCGAGGCGCCGATGCCGCCGAAAGGCAGGTTCTCCTGAAGGAAGTGCACCATTGCGTCGTTAATGGTGACCCCGCCAGAGATGGTTTGCGCCAAGACCTTCTTCTGCTTGGCACTGTCGTTTCCAAACCAGTACAATGCCAACGGCCGATCGCGCCCGTTGATGAAGGCCATCGCCTCGTCGAGCGTGTCGGCCGAGACGATTGGAAGCAGCGGCCCGAAGATCTCCTCTTGCATTACCGTCATATCGGGTGTGGCGCCCACGATCAGGGTCGGAGCTATGATCCGCCGGCCGGGGTCCCCGCCGACCGTGACGATCTTCGCATCTTTCGCGCGAGCATCCTCGACGAGTTTGCGGAGCCGGTCGGCATGGCGCTCGCTGATGATGCCATTGGCGTCGGGGTTGCCCTCGATCGACGGGTATTGCTTCAGTATGGGCGCAGGATTGCCCCGAGAATTTCGCGGATCGCGCCGTGCTCGCGGGCGCCGAAATCGCTCGCCTTCAGGGCCGAGAACTTGACGCCGAGCGTCTCTTTGAACAAGCCATCCGCTCCGCCCGCGACAACGGCTTCGTCCACCACGAGGCGCTCGCTTACGAATTGGCCGCGCGCTTTTACGGCACGCGTGGCTTCGAAGAGTTTGCTCGCATCTATCTGCAAAGAGCGCGCGATTGCTATGTTCGCTGGGGGGCGGACGGCAAGGTGCGGCAACTAGAGGATATTCATCCGCACCTCAAGGAGGTGATATCAGAGCCGGGCCCGATGAGCACTATCGGGGCACCGGTGGAGCATCTCGATCTCGCGACCGTCATCAAGGTGTCTGAAGCGGTATCAGGCGAGATGGTTTTGGAAAAGCTCATCGAGACGCTGATGCACACGGCCATTGAACAAGCAGGAGCCGAACGGGGTCTGTTGATCCTGACGCACGAAAACGAGCCACGCATCGAGGCGGAAGCCACGACGGTCGGCGATAGGGTTACCGTCGAACTGCGCGATGCAGCCGTGACCGAGGCCGTTCTTCAGGAATCCGTTCTGCAATACGTACTGCGGACCAGAGAGTGCGCTGTTCTCGAGGATGCCGCGTCCCAGCCTCCTTTTGCCACGGACGCCTACGTCAATCAGCGCAAGGCTCGTTCCATTCTGTGCTTGCCCCTGATCAATCATGCGAAACTTATCGGGGTGCTCTACCTTGAGAACACGCTGACGCCCCACGTCTTTGCACCCGCGCGAGTTGCCGTTATGAAGTTACTCGCCTCGCAAGCGGCAATCGCGCTGGAAAATGCCACCCTGTATCGCGATCTCAGAGAACGAGAGGCGAAGATCCGCCGCCTGGTCGACGCCAACATCATCGGGATCATTATCTGGGAGCTTGAAGGTCCAATTCTGGAGGCCAATGATGCGTTTCTGCGCATCGTGGGGTACGACCGCGAGGATCTCGCCTCGGGCCGCCTGCTCTGGACTAAGCTGACACCGCCGGAATGGCTCGACCGCCACGAGCGATGGTGGATCCCGGAACTGAAGAAGGCTGGAAGCGTGCAGCCGTTCGAGAAAGAGTATTTTCGCAAGGACGGAAGCCGCGTGCCGGTGTTGATCGGAATGGCTGCGTTCGACGATCAACGGGACCAAGGCGTCTCCTTTGTCGTCGACCTGACGGAGCGCAAACGGTCCGAGGAAGCTCTGCGAGAGAGCGAGGAGCGTTTTCGTACTCTCGTACAGTTCTCTTTCGATGTGTACTGGGAATCCGATGCGGACCATCGCTTCACCCGCCAGGAGTTCGCCGAAAGCACGGTTGACGCGCCCGCCTCGGGCTCTGAACTTGGTAAAACCCGCTGGGAGGTGCCCTACTTGGAGCCCGACGAGGAGGCTTGGCGCAAGCATCGGGAGACCCTCGATGCCCACCTGCCGTTCCGCGATTTCGAACTCGCGCGCCCTACGCCCGACGGCCGCAAGCGCTATGTAGCCGTCTCCGGGATGCCGGTTTTCGACCAGTCCGGGCAGTTCACCGGTTATCGCGGCGTCGGACGGCACATCACCGAACAGAAGCGGGCCGCGGAGGCCCTGCGCGAGATGCAGAGGGAGTTGGCGCATGCCAACCGCCTCGCCACCATGGGCGAACTCACCGCCTCGATCGCCCACGAGGTGAGCCAGCCGATTGCCGGGGCATCCATGAATGCTGGTGCGGCCGAGCGATTCCTTGACAGAAACCCGCCTGACCTCGAGCGCGTCCGGCAATCACTGGGGTGGATTATCAACGACACCGCGAGGGCCGGCGACATCATCCAACGAATTCGTGATCTCATCAAGAAAGCACCGCCCCGGAAGGATCGCTTGGACATCAACGAAGCGATCCGGGACGTGATTGAGCTTGCCCGCGGCGAAGCGATGAAGAACGGCGTCTCGGTGCAGACGGAACTTGCAGACAGCTTGCCGCTTGTCGAGGGCGATCGCGTCCAATTGCAGCAGGTGATACTCAATCTGATTATCAATGCCGTCCAGGCAACAGGCACGGTCGCGGACGGGTCCAGAAGGGTGCTCATCACCACGGCGCAGGCTGCGCCTGAATGTATTCTCGTCGAGGTGAAGGACTCCGGACCGGGATTGATCGTCGAAAATCTCGAGCGCGTCTTCGATCCCTTCTACACGACGAAGCCAGGCGGCCTCGGGGTCGGACTGTCGATTTGCCGCTCGATCATCGAAGCTCATGCCGGACGCTTGTGGGTGACCCACAACCTGCCGCGTGGTGCGATTTTTCAGTTCACAGTTCCGGCCTACCCGGTTGACGCCTCGTGATGATCGCCGGCTTCAACTTCGCGCACCGGCGTCCTTCGAGCGGGGCAGCGATTGCGTTAGAAGCAATCGATGCTTTCGTGTTTAAGTCCCGCACATGCGCCACAAGCCGGCTCACGTACGCCCTTCAACATCCATGCCGCTATACTAATTCCGCGAAAATAGTATAGCCGCCGGGGCGCGCGTGATCGCCAAGCCGCCCATAATGGCGGCAATATGCTCCAAAGAGAACTCCTAGGCCATCAAGCCAACTCCTGAGAAACGTCGCCGGGCGCATCGCCATTCGCGATGCATCTGCGAGGGATCACTCCCCGCGCATTGATGTCATTATGGAGGAACGACAATCGAAAGAGGAGTGTCGATCAGTCGCGAAACGGATTTCGACCCCCTATCCGGATGCACGATAATCGATGGGTGCGGTTTCGATTTACCAGTCGTCCGCTCCATGCGTCGGCCGTTAACGCTATGGCAGACCGCGCCTTTCTTCGTCGGTAAGATATCGCTTTTTCTCTTCGCTCAAGGCACCGTTCCCCAGCACCTGGAATGAGCTGTTCACATCATAGATCGAGCTCCGCTTGTCGTTACGCTTTGGCTGTTCCTCCCGTCGCTCACCTTCGCTATCGCCCGACGCGCCGCCATAGCCGAGCACCTCGACGATGATCACCGACGGCCGGCCGCTCGATGACTGCTGGGTCGCGTCCTTGGCAGCGTCGGCGGCGGCCCTGTCCTTGGTTTCAACCGTCAGCGGCGCAACTACGCTCACCGGTTTCGGCACACCCTTGGTTTCGCCGCCGACCTTGATGTTGTCCACATTCAGAACGAACAGGGCAGCGACGTTCAAATTGCCGCTGGCGCGAATGCCGGCGTCTCCTGCGTTGACGGTGCCCTTCGGCGCGATCAGATCCACGTCACCTTCGGTCACACCGGCATAGGCGACGACAGTGCCGATGCCACTACCGGAGATGTCGGCGCGCTCGGTGACCATGGTATTGGCGTTGACATCGGTGGTGACGATTGGCGCAGAGACTGAACGAGCCGTCTTGGCGCCACGGCCGGCGTCGATGTCGCCAAGCGTCGACCAGATGATATCGTCGCCGCCGCCGAAGGTCAGAATGCGCGACTGGTTCACGACCACGTCGTTGCGTGCAAAGATATTGATATTGCCAAAGCCGAGCGTGACAACGCCGTTACCGTTGCCCACCGTGGCGGTGAGCGAGGCGGCCTGAAAGCCGCCGCCCGGCGTCAGGATGTCGATGTCACCGCCGAAATTGGTGCGCAGGACCACGTTGCCGAACTTGGCATCGCCGCTCCAACCAGACCCCGGAAACAGCGTCGCGATCGCGGCGTAACCGCGATTGTAGCCGCCATTGACCGGCTGGCCACTCGCATTCAGCGTGTTCTGGTCGTTGCCGGCGGCGCGCAGCTCCTCCATGTAGACCTCGCGCAGGAAGCGCTGCTGGGTCAGCGCCGGCAAAGTCTTGAAGCGCACCCAAGCATCGAGCGGCGAAAGAACCTCGCCGGTGACCCTGGCGACGAAGCCGGCGACGCCCTCGTGCAGAATGTGGATGTTACCGTTCTTTCGGGTCTCAACGTTTGGCAGCAGGTAGATCGGCAGCATCGCGCCGCCGACACTTGCTTTCAGATAGTCGGGCATGTCTGCGACATTGGCAGGATCGAGATAGGCAGCAATCAAGGCGCCATAAGCGGGCTGCTTGCCGCGCAAGCCGGCCAGGATCGAGATGCCGGCGCCTTCAGTGGATTGGCCGGCAATCACCTGATTGGTGGCAAGTCCGGTACTTTGAATGCTGGGGGCCACCCCATAGACGTCGCGGCCTGCCGACAGCAGCAGCGCACCTGGTCCCTGGATCGAGATGCCGTTGGGAATGATATCATTACCGGCCTCAAGCATCGACACGTCGGTGCGATTGAGATTGCGCAGCAGGAGACTGTTGTTGCGGATGTCGGTGCCAGCCCGGAACCAGGTTTGCTCGCTGGTCACGATCTGACTGACGGCAAGGATCGAACCGGTGCGCGCGTAAATCCGGCTCGGTTCAGTATCATCGATCCCAGTAGTGGCCCCGTCTGTGACCAGACCCGCCTGAAAATCCGCGTTCTGGGTGCCACCGGCGGTCGGCAGGAACGGCGACGGCAGCATCGCCGCCGTCGCGTGCGCCATGAGTACAGCGCCGTTGAGCAGGACGCTGCCGCCGGCGAGGATTTGCAGTTCGGGATGACTGCCCGGCATCACCGACAGACGATTGGACATCACGTTGATGGATGGACTGACCAGCACGGGAATCTGCACATTGCCGTTCAGCGCCGTGATCCGCGTATTTGACGGATAGAGGTTGGCGGCCTTGGTCGTGAACCATTGATAGCTTTCGTCCGCGGTGACACAGCAATGGTCAAGGACCGAAATGCTCAGCGCTTTGGAAATATATTTTCCCTGATTGACCAGGATGGCATTGCCGCCGACCGAGGTCAGATCGAGCGCGGTGCGCTCGGTATAGCCGCTCATGGACGTCGTACCCGCCATCAGCGGGTCGAGCACGGTCTGCAGCCGCAAATCGCCGGCCGTCGTCACCGACATCGTTGCGTCGCCAAGTGCCAATACCGGCGCCAGCGAATAGGTGAAGGTGGTCGCCGCGTTAGCTGTATCGGTAATGGTCACGCTGCGCCCGACGGCGAATTCTCCGGCAAAGATGCTGCCGTCGCCACGGCCGACATAGAGCTGGCCGCCGCGGACGGCGCCGCCGACATTGACGTCGAGGGCGCCGCCATTGCGCAGCGACAATATCTTTGTCGGCGCAGCCCAGATCGCCAGGCTCGATATGCGCGCCTATGCGGCGGGGTCCGGCGGTGCGCTGACGGTCAACACCACAACGCCCTGATCGATGTCAGCGGCCAATGGATCAACGATGTGATCGGCGGCGCCAGTTCTGTCGTGCCCGTCATCAACGGGGGGCGATCAAGCGCTCGCGGCTTGGCTCCGCGTAGCGACGGAGGCGGACCGAGAGGGCGCCGGGTTCTCGACTTCGAAGGCTGCGCGACGCATGTGTAACGTATCCCGACGCGCTGCGGGCGCTTCGCTCTGCATCTTCAACTAGACGTCGAAGATCTTCCAAATCTGAGACTGAGTTCGCTAACTCGTTGGGCATAAAGCATTCCGCGAGAGCTTCGCATGAATGTCCCCCACAGTACAAAAAGCACGACAGGGACCGCTTCAGAGCAATAGCGAACCTAAAGTAGCAGGATACCTTGGAACACTTAGGGTTTCAATATGTCAGGCTTACTGCCTCAGCGAAAGATCCAACGTTGCAAAACCTCGAGTTCGGCCTAACGGCGAGGTGCCGCCTCATGATCTGAAAGTGCTGACGTGTTTGCATCCGTCGCTTCTACGGCTGAGTGGAAGGCAATCACCACTTACGTCGCGAACTCCTCGCCTCCAGCAAAAGCTGGTTTCTGATGTCGAGCCGAAGAATTGATTCTTCCATTCTGGTGAGCGGCGCGAAGGCGCGAAAACGGGCGAACGCAGAGGCGACGCGGTCAATTCCCGCCTAGGGCCGCGAGGCGAAGGAGTCCGGCGCGTACCCTCGCGGATACGTCATGTCCAGGCACCCGAATTCCGTCGAGCGACTCTCGGGCGCCCTCGAGCTGACGCCCTTTGCCGCAATCCCTTAATTTTTGGTCCAACAATGTGGCTCGCCTCCAAATACGATGCTAGGCTACCAAAGCGTCGCCCCAACTCGCGTATCCTTTGGGAGGGGACAGTTTGCATGCACATCGTGCTTATCTCCCCGAGAAACCCGCGGAGTTTCTGGACCCTGGACGGATCGCTCCCCGTGCTGGGAAAGCCATGCGTACTACCTAATCTCGCGCTACCGACCATTGCGGCACTCACCCCCCAGCCGCACACTGTTGAGCTCGTGGACGAGAATGTCGAAGACGTGGATTTTCGCGTCGATGCGGACCTGATTGGAATAACTGGGTTCATCGTTCACAAAGAGCGCATGTTCGAGCTGATTGCCGGATTCAAAGCGGAAGGCAAGCGCGTAGCTGTCGGCGGATCTTATGCGACGCTCTGTCCCGAAGACTTCGAAGGCAAAGTTGACGTGCTGTTCGCAGGGGAAGCGGAGGAAACGTGGCCGCGCTTTCTGGAAGACTTTTCGCGAGGGGATTTGAAGCCGATCTACCGCGCACCACAACTTCCCGACATCGCGTCCCGACCGATCCCGAGATTCGATCTGCTGCGCACGAAACGGTATCGCACGATGCTCATGCAGTTTGCGCGTGGGTGTCCGTTCGAGTGCGAGTTCTGCGACATCATCGTGATGTACGGGCGGAAGCCCCGGACGAAATCGGTGACCTCCGCCATGGCGGAGGTCGATGCGCTGTACCGGCTAGGTGCGAGCAGCGTGTTTCTCGTCGACGACAATTTCATCGGTAACCGCGCGCGGGCCAAGGATTTCCTGCGCGCCCTCGCCGAATGGCAACAGGAGCGCGGCTACCCGATCACGTTTCAGACCGAGGCCTCCATCAATTTGGCTCGCGATGACGAGTTGCTCGGGTTGATGCGTGCCGCCCACTTTAGGTCGGTCTTCATAGGGATCGAGAGTCCTCGCAAAGTCTCTCTCAAGGAGACCCGCAAAGTCCAGAACGCCCGCGAGGACATGGTCGTTGCGGTTCACAAGATCCAATCATTTGGCATTGAAGTACAGGCCGGCATGATCGTCGGCTTCGATGCCGACGATCCGAGCATATTTGAGGAACACTTCCGATTCCTCGAAGAGGCACGAATACCGATCTCGATGACGGGCCTCCTCAACGCCCTTCCCAAGACCCCGCTTTACAAGCGGCTTGAGCGAGAAGGCAGACTGCTCGGAACCACGACCGGTGATCAATTTGTGTTCACCAACATCATGCCTGCTGGGATGACCCGGCTGGAGCTCTATCGGGGTTACCGCGAGTTGTTGGAGGACCTCTACAACCACAAGCTCTTCCGGCGAAGGGCGCTGAAACTCATCCGCCACATCGGCGGAGGGGGCGCGCGGTTTAGCTTGCGAGACGTCGACGTATTTTTTCGGTATCTCTGGTATTGCATTCTCGGAGCCGACAAGTCGCGCGCCGCCTTGAGCATTTCATTATTGGCAGCGGCGCTGATCTACAAACCCAGTCGCTTAGGCGTCGCCGTGTCCCTGGCGATCTGGCACGTCCATCTGCATGATTTCGTGCGCACGCTCTCGCCCTTGCTTTCGGAAATGCAGGAGGCTTTGGCGCGCAACCCGGCTAGCAACCACATTTTGCCTGCGCAGATTCTTAGCCAAGATCCTGATCCTTCTGCGTTTGAAGAGCCAGCAGTATGAGAAAAGATTGCGCAAGTCGCGAAAGGGAGACGCTGTAGGACGCTCGAGAAAAGATTGCGCGAGGAACTATGGCAAAAATGGCTGCGATTGTTGGCGTCGGCGAGACCGCCTACACCAGGGGCACCGACGATACACCGCTGGAGCTGATGCTCGCCGCGTCGAAACGGGCGGCCGAGGATGCCGGGCTTTCGCTCCGCGACATCGATGCGATCCTTCCGCCCCCGGCATTCGTGACCGCGGACGAACTCGCGGCAAATTTCGGTGTCGAGATGGGCTACACCGTCACGCACCAACAAGGCGGCGCGAGCCCCACCGCCGCGCTGGAAACGGCGGCCCTCATCGTGACCCATGGCGTGGCCCGAAACGTACTGATCGTGATGGGCTGGAACGGGTACTCGGCCATTCGTCCGAAGCAAGGCAGTAAAGCGTCTCCGCTCAAGGTGGGCGAAGGCTTGGCGGCGCTCACCACCACACTTCGGGAGTACTATAATCCCCAGGGCGCAACCGCGCCGGCCCAGTGGTACGCGTGGCTCGCCATGCGTCACAAGCAGCTCTACGGAATTTCAGACGAGGCCACGGGCGCCGTCGCCATTGCCGCGCGCAAACACGCCCAGCAAAACAGCCGCGCTCTGATGCGGGGGCGGCCCCTCGATATGCAAACGTACCTTGCCTCCCGCTGGATCTCGGAGCCGTTCCGCCTGTTCGACTGCTGCTTGGAGACCGATGGGGCATGCGCAATCATCGTAAGCGCCGAGGAGCGCGCGCGCGACCTCCGTACCAAACCGGTGATCATTCTGGGGGCAGCGCAAGGACGCCCTACCCCCGCTGACGACATCGGATCCCGGGCAGATTTGCTGAACATCGGCCTTGCCTCCGCCGCGCCGCGCGCACTGGCAAAGTCGGGCGTGAAGGTGAGCGATATCGACGTGTTCGAGATCTACGATTGCTTCACGTACGTGGTGCTGCTCCAAATCGAGGCGCTCGGGTTGTGTGGCCCGGGCGAGTGCGGAGAATTCGTGAAGGGCGGCCGCATTGAACTCGGCGGACGCTGCCCGATCAATACTCACGGTGGTCTATTGTCTCAAGGTCACGCCTGGGGCCTCAACCACGTGGTTGAGGCGGTTCGCCAGCTTCGGCAGGAAGCGGGTGGCGCGCAGGTCTCAGACGCGCAGCTCGCGCTGGTGACGGGTTGGGGCGATTTCGGCGACGGCAGCGTGGCGGTCCTGGGAAACGGGTGAACCGCATGACCCTCCTCGCACGCCCAGTACCGGCCTTCGAAGACGCGATGTGGGTCGCCTTCTATGCGTATTGCGCGCGCGGGGAGCTTCGCTTCCAGCGCTGCCGGCAGTGCACCGGCTGGCGTCACCCACCGCGCCCGATGTGTCCGCTGTGCCATTCGGAGCGTTGGGAATGGTCAGCCGCGACTGGCCGTGGGCGCGTTCACAGCTGGACCATCGTCCACCAGGCGTTTCATCCGGGGTTCGCTGCCGACGTTCCTTACGCCATTGTTCTCGGCGAGATGGAGGAGGGTGTGAGATTGATAGCCCGCCTCTCCAAGATGGACGAGCCGGACGTCCTGGCTCTCGATATCCCTTTGCAGGTGCAATTCGAGCCCGTTTCAGATGAAATGGCTCTTCCGACGTTCTCTCTCGCGCGAGCCGGCGATTTCGCGCCAGGCACGGCGGTACCGTCTGAACCAAAGGTGTGAGGCATTCCAGAAAGCAGTCATTGCATCGACCAAATCAAAAGCAGCGAGGCGCCCGTGATCCGAAAAATTGTCTGCATTCAGATGAACGGCGAGTTTCCCGATTTCACGCATCGATTGGTGATGCCTGACTACGGTTTGCCCTTGATTGGAACGCTCCTCGCCAAGGAGGGCTACGATCTACGCATCTTTATCGAACACGTACAGCCGCCGAATTGGGACGCCATCCGAGAGTCGGATCTGGTTTGCTTCTCCACTTTGAACGCTGGAGCCGACAAGGTTTACAAGCTGGCTGATAGAATCCGCGCGGAGTTAGGGATCCCTACGGTGCTGGGCGGGACGAACGCGAGCTATTACCCGGAAGCTGCATTAGAGCACTGCGACTATGTCGTCTTCGGAGAGGGCGATGAGACGATCATTGAACTGGTGGCGACGCTGAGCGCAAAGGGAGACCCTGCCGGCGTGCGCGGCATCGCCTTTCGCAATGGGGAGCGTACGCACCGCACGCCGAGCCGACCGGGACCCGAGCGATTCGACACCGGCCCCGACTTTCGGCTGATCGAAGGGTACAAACAAATGACGATGCTGGACATGCTGCGCCAGCGGCGGCGGCCTCTGTTGACGGCGCAATCGTCTCGAGGGTGCCAATTCAAATGTACGTTTTGCATTGTAAACACGATGTTCCCGACCGGGTACCGGAAGCGAGACATCGAGAGTGTGATTGCGGACCTTCGGGACAAGCGGCGGTACGGCTCCAACTTGATGTTCGTAGACAACGATTTCACCATGAAGCGAAAAGCGACCAAGCAACTCTTGCGCCGCATCATCGAGGAACAGCTCGGATACAAATTCGTCGTTTTCGCGCGGACGGAAATCGCTCGCGACAAAGAGCTGCTCGAACTCATGCGGGAGGCAGGCGTTACCTGCGTCTATCAGGGTTACGAGTCCATCCGCGCCGACACGCTCGACGCTTACGATAAGCATCAAACGCTCGAGCAGATCGAGACGGCCATTTCTACTCTTCATGGCTACGGGTTTCAGATCCTCGGCTCCTTCGTCGTCGGAGCCGATACAGATACGCTCGAAAGCCTTCGTGAGACCCTCGAATTCGTGCGTCGTCAGAAGTTGACCTACGCATACTTCTTTCCGATTTGGGGGCACTACCCCGAGCAGATGAACGGATACCGAACAATCGTGCCGTGGTATCGCAGCATCTTTCACAGCTGGAAGCACAGCGACGGCAACTTCGTCACTCACTATCCGCTGCATATGTCCCCGTCCCGTCTGCAGCAGCTCGTGATCGACGCTTACGACGAACTGTATGGACCTATGGAGATCGCGCGGGCGATCAGGCGGAGTGATTTGCCTTCGGCACGAGGAAAATTTCTGCATTGGTACTCTTGGCAAAGGGTCAGAAAGGGGATGGTGGAGTATCTCCCATTTCTGCAAGAGATAGAGAGCGGCCTCTACGACGAGGATGGGACCCTGCGCGAAGAGGCGCTTCTGCAGCGAGTGAGCGCGGATCCGCGCTGGTCGTTCCGCGAGGGAAACCGAACGGTCGAAGCTCTCGGCCTCACCCCGCTCGAACTGCCCGTGCCGCGGTCGCGAAACATCACGTGTTTGCCCCCCAAATTCGACTCGACGGCAGTGCACGCGGACTCCGTCCAACCATGAGCGGCTTGTTCTGCACCGCCTGCGGAAGTGACGCGGAGCACGGAGCCCGGTTCTGCGAGCGATGCGGCGCGCAGTTGCACCAGAGGTGTTCTCAATGCGGACATGGATTGACTCGGACGGCGCTGTTTTGCTCTCGATGCGGGGCATCCGTCGACGTGGATCGTCAAAACGTGTCGCTCGAAGCTGTGAGGAACGACCCGGAAAGGCGTCAGCTGACCGTCATGTTTTGCGATCTCGTCGGGTCGACGGCGCTGTCCGCGCGGCTCGATCCCGAGGACATGCGTGCCATTATCGGTATCTACCGCAAGGCTGCCGCAAAGGCCGTTCAAGATCACGATGGGTTTATTGCGAGATTTATGGGAGATGGCATTCTCGTCTATTTCGGCTACCCACAGGCGCATGAGCATGACGCCGAAAATGCGGTGCGAGCTGGACTAGCCGTCACGGAAGTCGCGCCCACACTCGAGAATGCGTTCGGCGAAACGTTGCATGTGCGAGTTGGTATCGCAACCGGAATTGTGGTCGTCGGGGACATCACCGAGGCGGGCGAGTCGCGTGAGCGCGATGTTGTTGGCGACACGCCGAACTTGGCTGCTCGTCTGCAAGCCATAGCGAAACCGGACAGTGTCGTAATTGCTGCATCGACGCGCCGTCTGATCGGCAACCTCTTCCAGTTGAATGACTTGGGCTTGCAGGACCTGAAGGGTCTATCAGGAGGGACAAGAGCCTTTCAGGTAGTTCGCGCCCAGTCCGTCGAAAGTCGCTTCAAGGCGATGCGTGGGACGCTGACCCCGCTTGTCGGACGCGACAGGGAGACCGAATTGCTCACCCACCTCTGGGAAAAAGCAAAAGAGGGTCAGGGTCAACTCGTGCTTCTCTCCGGTGAACCCGGCATCGGAAAGACTCGGCTGGTGGAAGTGCTGAAGCAGCGCGCGCGGGCGGAGGCTGCAGCGTGCAGCGAGTTTCAGTGCTCGCCCGAGCACCGAAGCACCGCACTCTACCCCGTTGTCGATTTTCTTCGGCGTCTCATGCGATTTCACGAGTGCAGTTCGCCGGAGGAGAGACTTGCGCGCCTGGAAGCCTCCTTGGCGGGTTACAAATTTTGCGAGCCCGAAGACGTATCTCTGATGGCAAATCTGCTGTCCCTGCCCGTCAGCGAGAAATACCCCACCCCCGCCGGCAGCCCCGCCCTGCTGAAGCGCCGCACTTTCGACGGGTTGGTTGCGTGGCTTTGCGAAAGAGCAGCGGAGGATCCCCTGCTGAGCATCTGGGAGGATCTCCACTGGGCTGATCCGTCGACCCTGGAGTTGCTCGGCTTGCTGATCGAGCGCCTTCCCAAGGCCTCGATTATGGCAGCCTTTACCTATCGCGGCACGTTTGCTCCCCCTTGGTCGAAACCGCCGCACGTCACCGAGCTTGTGGTGGATCGGCTCGACGACTCGGACGTGGAGTCGATGGTCCGTGTGCTCGCCCAGGTTCGCCATTTGCCGCCACTTGCAGTGAGGCGCATCGTCACGAAGACGGATGGCGTGCCCCTGTTCGTCGAGGAACTGACAAAGATGCTGCTGGAAACCGGGGCTCTGCAGCAAGCCACGGCCATTCATGAGGCGAGCGGTGACCTCGCGGATACTGACGTCCCATCGACTTTGCAAGACTCCCTCATGGCACGACTGGACCGGCTCGAGAGCGCGAAAACGGTCGCCCAGGTAGGCGCGACCATCGGTCGGGAATTTACCTATGCGCTTATCCGCGAGGTAGGCGAATACGACGATCCGACGCTCGAGCGCGAACTTAGGCGACTCTGTGACACAGACCTACTCCGCGAACACGGGGTGCCGCCCTCATCGCGGTACACGTTCCGGCACGCGTTGATTCGAGACGCTGCCTACAACTCTCTGCTTAGAAGTCGCAAGCGCCTGGTGCACCGTAAGGTGGCCGAGGTTCTCAGGACCAGAGAGGGAGTCGAGCAGAGCCATCCTGAGCTGTTGGCGCATCACTTCGCAGAAGGCCAAATGCCGGAGATCGCGATCGACTACTGGCAAAAAGCAGGCGAACAGGCCGTGCGCAGGTCGGCCAATGCTGAAGCGGTCAATCACCTGCAGGCAGGCCTGGAGCTGCTACGCAAGCTTCCTCCATCGGCGTCTCGCGACTCCAAAGAGCTTTCTCTCCAAGTAGCGCTTGGCGCGCCATTGATCGCGGCCAAGGGCTTCGCCTCGGCGGAAGTGCAAGGGATATTCACGCGCGCGCGAGAGCTGTGCGGTGTTCTACAGGCGACTGGCGACCTTTTCCCGGTCTTATTCAGGCTACGATCCTTTCACCTCGTGAAGGGAGACAGCCAGACCGCTTACGACCTCGGCAAAGAACTCGTAGAGCTCGCTGAACGTGTGAGCGACCCCGACCTCCTTGTCGAGGCGTACTACGCGCTGGGTGCGGCCATTTACTACATAGGCGACTTTCCGTTGGCGCTTCAGGAGTTCCGGCGCATGGAAACGTTCTATGATGCCGATCGCCACGGTGCTCATGCCTATCTCTATGGACAGGAGCCTGGAATGGCCTGTTTGGCGTATCAGGCCTGCACTATGGCTTACATGGGACAACCGGCCGACGGTCAGCAAAAGCTGCGGGCCGCCCTGGCAATCGCCGAGAAGGCAAATCATCCCTTCAGCCTTGCATTCTCGTGGACGTTCGCTGCGTGGTTCTATAGCGTTTGCGGCCACGCGCCGCGCACGCAGTCTTGCGCCGAGACCGCGATCTCAGTCTCCACCAAATATGGTTTCCCATTTTGGCGCGCGATGGCCACCAACTTTCTTGGCGGAGCGCTCACCGAGCAAGGTCGTCCGTCGGAAGGCCTTGAACTGCTCCTGCAGGGCATCAACGGTGTTCGCGTGACCGGGTCCGAGCAGGGCAGCGTCCTATGGTTGCGGTTGCTGGCGCGCGCGTATGGCGCGCTGGGGCGCCAAGCCGATGCGCTGCGATCGATCGAGGAGAGCATCGCGATAAGCGAATCTCAGGGCGATAGAAATTTTGATTCAGCAAGTATCCACCGCGTGAAGGGAGAGCTGCTGCTGGCGCGACAAGAGCGCCCGGCAGACGCCGAGATTGCGGAGGCACTGTTCGCCCGTTCCCTCGAGCTGGCGCAGCGTCAGGGAGCGCAGCTCGCCGCCCTGAGCGCGGCAACCTGCCTCGCGCGGCTCTGGAGCGCGCGAGGCGACACGGAAGCCGCGCAGCACGTCCTTTCGGAACAGCTTGAGGGCGTCGCCTCTGCTAAGGGGGCGGCCCGCCTGACGGTCGTTCAAGCGGCGACAGCTGCGCTCAAGGCGCTCGGGGAACCGTCCAGTAAGCGGGGATATATGAGCTGACGGCCCATCGCCTCGAAAATCCGCGCGAAGCTAGGCCTGTCGCGATACGGCCGATCCTGGTCAAACGCGGTCGCGCGCAGGATGACGAGACGCGGCGGGATCTGCCACAGCACCTCTTTCGACAGCCCCAAGGGTCGAGCGTGCCGGGGCGGAAAATTCTCGATCAGCACGTCGAATTGCGGCAGCATCCGCTTGAACAGCGCGACACCTTCCGGCTTGCGCAGGTCGAGCGTTGCGAACTTCTTGTTTGCCAAAACGGCTTGCCGTCCTTGAACGGTGGAAAGGCGCGCACGCCGTCGCCCTGCCCCGGCATCTCGATCTCGAGCACCTCGGCGCCGTAGTCCGCCAGCAGCGTCGCGGCGAGCGGCGCAGCCACGATGGTCGTGATGTCCAGGACCTTCAGTCCTTTGAGCGGGCCGCTCGTCTCAATTCCTCGAAAATTTGAACCTGCTTCTCACACCGCGTCCCGCAGCAGCAGGCGCGCGATGTTGAGCTGGTGGATCTGGCTGGTGCCTTCGTAAAGCCGGAACAGCCGGACGTCCCTGTACCAGCGCTCGATCGACGAGTGATCGGCGATATAGCCGGCGCCACCGAACATCTGCAGGCAGCGATCTGCCACGCGGCCGCACATCTCTGTTGCGAAATATTTGCACATCGATGCTTCGAGCGCGACGTCCTCGCCACGATCGCGTTTGCGCGCGGTCTCGAGGATCATCGACTGCGCCGCGAAGATCTCGGTCCGGCAGTCCGCGATCATCGCCTGCACCAGCTGGTAGTTCGCGACCGCCTCGCCGAACTGAACCCGGCTGGTGGTATGGCGGATGGCCATGTCGAGCATTCGGATCGCCGGCCCGGTCGACAAGGCGGCCAGATGAATGCGCTGCTTGTTCAGCACCTTCATGATGGTCTTGAAGCCCGCGCCTTCGCGGCCGCCGATGAGATTGGCCGCGGGCACGCGGCACTGGTTGAAATAGACCGCGCTCACGGGCGAGCCCGCCTGCCCCATTTTGCGATAGGGCGCGCCGGTCGCAAGGCCTGGGCTACTGCGCTCGACGATGAAGGCCGAGACGCCGGCAGCGCCTTTCGACTGCGGATCGGTTCGCGCGGTGACGGTGAAGACGTCGGCGACGGGTGCGTTGGTGATGAAGCACTTCTCGCCATCGAGAACGTAGTGATCGCCCTCGCGGCGAGCGACGGTCCGTACGTTCGAAGCCTCCGAGCCGGCATCGGGCTCGGTCACCGCGAGGCAGCCGGTCCATTCCCCGCTGGCAAGGCGCGCCAGATAAGCCTGCTTCTGCTGCTCGGTGCCATCGGCGACAATTCCCTCCGAACCGATGCCTGTGTTGGTGCCGACGCGGGCGCGAAAGGCGACCGAACATTGCGACAGCTCGAACGCGGCAAGGACGAGCTCCTCCGTGGTGAGCCCGGCTCCGCCATAGGCCTCGGGGATGCTCCAGCCGAAGAAACCCTCCTCGCGCATGGTGGCGACTATGTCCGCTGGGACCTCATCGCCGCTTTCGACACGCGCCTCGGCCGGAATGGCGATGTCGCGGACGAAGCGGCGGACACGCTCCAGCAGGGCTTCGAAGGCAGCAGGTTCACGGATCACGGCAGAGATTTCCCGGGGCGTCTCATGCATCTCATTCCTGGAGCGCCTCCTCGCGCCGGGCGCGGATCGTCGGCAGCATGATCAGAAGGACCGCGATGGCAGCGGCGGCCAGCAGGCTCGCCGAGAGCGGAGACGTGAGCAGCACGGTGGCATCGCCCCGCGACAGCACCATGGCGCGGCGGAAGTTCTCCTCGATGGCCGGACCCAGCACCAGGCCCAGCAGCAGCGGCGCCGCAGGCAGTTGCAGCTTGATCAGGATGTAGCCGAACACGCAGAACATTGCGGCCTCATAGACCTCGAACGTTCCGCTGTTGATGGAATAGACGCCGATCGAGCAGAACACCATGATCGCAGGAAAGAGAAAGCGATAGGGAATGGTGAGCAGCTTCACCCACAATCCGACCAGCGGAAGGTTGAGGATCAGCAGCATCAGATTGCCGACCCACATCGAGGCGATCAGGCCCCAGAACAGGGTCGGGTTCTTCGTCATCACCTCTGGGCCCGGATGGATGTTGTGGATGTTCATGGCACCGACCATCAGGGCCATCACGACGTTTGACGGCACGCCCAGCGTCAGCAGCGGAATGAACGAAGTCTGGGCTCCGGCATTGTTGGCGGATTCCGGGCCGGCAACGCCCTCGATGGCACCCTTGCCGAACTGCTCGGGATGGCGCGACAGCTTCTTCTCCAGCGTATAGGACGCAAAGGACGACAGCACCGCGCCGCCGCCGGGCAGAACGCCGAGCAGCGTGCCGAGCGTCGTGCCGCGCAGCATCGCCGGCACCATGCGGCGGAAGTCGTCGCGGGTCGGAAACAGGTTGGTGATCTTCTGCGTCACCAGCGACAGCTTGTCATCCTGCTCGAGATTCTTGACGATCTCGGCGAAGCCGAAGATGCCCATCGCCAGCGGTACGAAATCGAGGCCGTCGAACAGCTGGGGAATGCCGAAGGCAAAGCGCTGGCTGCCGCTGTTGAGGTCAGTGCCGACGAGGCTGAGGAGCATGCCGAGCACGACCATGCCGATGCCCTCGATGAACGGTCCGCTCGAAAGCACCGAGGCAAGGATGAGGCCCAGGATCATCAGCGCAAAGAATTCCTTGGGGCCGAACAGCAGCGCAGTCGCGGTCAGCGGGCCCGCGAGCGCCGCAAGAGCGAGCGTCGCCACACAGCCAGCGAAGAAGGAGCCGATCGCCGCGGTCGCGAGCGCCACGCCCGCGCGGCCTTGCTTCGCCATCTGGTAACCGTCGATCGTGGTGACAACGGAGGAGGACTCGCCGGGAAGATTGACCACGATGGCCGTGGTCGAGCCGCCATACTGCGCGCCGTAATAGATTCCGGCGAGCATGATCAGCGCGGCGTCCGGTTGCAGCGCATAGGTGATCGGCAGCAGCATCGCGATGGTCGCGAGCGGCCCAAGGCCCGGAAGCACGCCGATCAACGTGCCGAGCAGGCAGCCGAGAAAAGCGTAGAGCAGATTGGCGGGCTGGGCTGCCGTCGCAAAGCCGATCGCCAGATTGTGGAAGAGATCCATCGACCCGCTCGGTCAGTTGAGGAGTGAAGGCCAGACGGGCAGTTGCAGTCCGAGGCCGTAGACGAAGACGGCCAGGCACAGCGCGATCAGCACCGCCGCATTGGTCAGCGCGCCCGTCCAGGTGAATTCGGGACTGGCTCTGCTCGACACCATGATCAGGGCGAACAAGGCGCCGACCAGACCGAGCGGAAACAGCAGGGCTCCGAACAGCACCACCGATCCGGTGATCCAGGCGAGCCCTTTGAGATCCCATTGGCGCAGCGCCTCCCGGCTTGCGCCCGGCTTGATCGCCCCGAGCATCACGACGAGACCGATGGCGGCGAGCCCGATCGCGAGCATGCGCGGGAAATAGCCCGGCCCCATCTTCGCGGCCGTGCCGGCGGGGTATTGCAGCGCGACCACGAAAAAAAAGATCGCAATGGCGAGGAACAGCGCGCCAGACGCGAACGCCCGCTGGTTGCGGATCGCCAATCCCTTCATTCCGCTCCTCCTGCGCCGGCCCTGGAGCGCTCGTCGAGGGCTTCCATCAGAACCGGCACGCCAATGGCGCATGCGTGCACGCCGAGATGCGCGGTCATCTGGAGAACCTGCACGATCTCGCGCTGGTCGATGCCGAGCCGCAGGGCGCGCTTGATCTGCACACGCAGCCCGTGCGGATCGAGCGCCGTGAAACAGGCGTTCAATGCGATCGAGATCAGACACCGCGAGCGCTGGTCGAGACCACCTTCGGCGTGGCTGCCCGCAAGCAGATCCAGCATAACGGCGAAATAGCCGGGATCGTGCCGCAGCCATTGCTCACAGAAGTCAGGCCAATCTCCGAATTTCGCCACATAGGCGCTCCGGAGCGCCCTCTGCTCGTCCGTCGGCTCGGGCTGATCGACCGCGAGGCCCGCGCTTGCCAATTCCTCGGCGAGGATATTGATGCCGACGTTGCTGCCGTCGAGCCCCTGCGCCGTTGCGAGCCGGAGCACGTCGATGATCTCCTGCGCCGACGCTCCCGTCTGAAGCGCAAGAACGAGATGCAGCGCGAGGCCGGAGCGGAACAGATGCGTTGCCGAGCCGTCGAGCGCGACGTAGATCAGCTCCCGCATCTTGGACGACAGCGGCCCGTTCTCCGCGGCATAGCCCGCATATCTGCCGTAGGTCTGGAGAAACTCGGGATCGAGGCGCAACAGGCCTTCCGTCCAGGGCCGCCAATAGCCACGGGCCTTGACGTAGGCGTCCTTCAGCGCCTGCTGTTCCGGCGTCAGGTTGGACATCGCGATCGTCCCGTCAAGCAATGTTGGTCAGGGTGATGCCGCCGTCGACGGTGAGCACCTGCGCCGAGATGAAGCCGCTCTCGTCGCCGGCGAGGAAGCAGATCGCCTTGGCGATGTCGTCGACGGTGCCGAGCCGCCCGAGCGGCGTCCGCGCGACCCGGCGCGCATCGAGCTCGGCGTTGCGGTTGCGCATCGTGCCCTCGGTCGGAATCGCCGAGGGCGCGACCGCGTTGACGCGGATGTTGCGCGCGCCGAGCTCCGCCGCGGCAGCGCGCGTGATGCCCATGACACCGGCCTTGATGCCGCTGTAGACGATGCTGTTCTTGGCCGAGATCAGGCCGGCCACCGAGGCGACGTTGACGATGGCGCCGCCGCGCTCCGCATCCATGACCTCCGCGGCGGCCTGGATTCCCCAGATGATCGCCTTGAAGCCGATGTTGAGCATGCGATCGACGGTTTCCGGAGCGATGTCCGGAACGGATTGATAGCGCACCCACGCCGCGTTGTTGACGAGGATGTCGAAACGCCTCTGACTCTCCGCCAATCCGAGAACCGTCTGCCGCATACCGTCGCGGCTGGAGACGTCCTGCGTGACGGCAACCGCGTTGCCGCCCGCTGTCTTGATCGCATCGACCGTTCCGTTCACGAACTCCGGCTTCAGGTCGTTGACGCCGACGATCGCGCCGCGCGCGGCGAGCTTGAGCGCGGTCGCGCGGCCGATGCCGTTGCCGGCGCCGGTGACGAGAGCGACGCGGCCTGCGAGGGTTTGATCCTTGGTCTCGGTCATGACTATCTCCTCACGCTCCCGTCTCTGCGAACGGTGCAATTTCCGACACGTAACGGCGGCCGAATGCGCTGATCAGGCCGCTGGCATCACCCTGTGCCTGGAGTGTGCGGATGCGGCGCAGATGGCGATGCACCGGCACGTCCCATGTGAAGCCCATGCCGCCATGGATCTGCAACGCGCCTTCGCTGATCGAGCTGCCATAGGTCGCCGCAGCCAGGAACGCCGCGTCGCGCTGAACCGGGCCACCGCCCTCGGACAGGCCGCGCGTGATCGCATGACGGATGCTCTCTAATCCGAGTTTCTGGCGCGCCAGCGCATGACGGATCGCCTGATTATAGGACAAGGCGTGACCGAACTGGCGGCGCGTCGAGGCATGCTCCTGCGCGAGCGCCAGGCACGCCTCGGCCGATCCCAGGATGGCGGCGGCGCGGAGCAAATTGGCGTCGGAGTTGAGCCCGTCCCATGTGCCGACCGGCAGGACGGAGCCGATGGGAACTTCGACTTTCTCGAGCCGCACCACATGCTCCGGCACCGTCAGGTCGAGGCCAGCCGCGTCCTCCACCAGGACGCCTTTGGCCTTGGCCGGGATCAGCGCCGCGGCACCGCCACCCATCCGTACCAGGATGTGGTCGACGGTCGCCGCGCACGGCGCGCGCGCGATCGTGCCGCTCAGCGTCAGCAATCCGCCCTCCCGGTCGGCGATCGCCTCGCCCTGCCAGGCGATCGTCGCCAGTCTCTCGCCGGACACGATCGCGGCGGCAAGACGCGTCAGCGACGACTGGAGCAGCCGGCTGACGAGAATGGTCTCCAGCAGCGGAAAGCCGAGCAATCCCGAATGCGCAGCCGCGATCACCGGCACCGCGAAGCCGAGCGGGAGGGCGAGCCCGCCCACCTCCTCATCCGCGATGACGCCGAGCAGACCGTCGCCGGCGAGATTGCGCGCCTGTTCGCGAACGTCCAGGCCCGCGCATGCGGTCACTGCGCGTGCCGCGGTTGCCGCGAACTCGGCGGGCTGAAGTCCTTCGACCATGCTCATCGTCGTCCTCTTCTAGAAACCTTGCGACTACAATCGTTCACTAGGCGAGATACCCGCCGTCGACCGGCAGGATGACGCCGTTGACATAGGATGCCATCGCTGATGCCAGAAAGATCACGGGTCCTGCGATCTCGTCGGGCTGCCCTACGCGCTTCATCGGGGTGCGCGCCATCAGGCCGGAGAGCCGCGCCGGATTGTCGCGCGTACTTTCGCTCATCTCGGTCGCGATGATGCCGGGCGCAACGGCGTTGACCCGGATGCCGTCGGGCGCGAGATCGCGGGCAAGTGCCTGCGTGAACAGCCGCACCGCCCCCTTGGACGGCGAATAGCCGAGCGCACCATTCATGCCGCCAAAGGCCGCGACCGAGGCAACGTTAATGATGGACCCGTGCGTCTTGCGCAACGCGGGGATGAAGGCATGAACCACGTTGAAGGTGCCGTTGACGTTGACGTCGAAGACCTGGCGCCAGTTCTCATGAGCGCGCGGACTGTCGATCGGCTCGCGGATGATGATCCCGGCATTGTTGACGACGACGTCGGCGGGGCCGATCTCCTCGTCCACACGCTTCGCCAACTCGCTGCAGGCCGCAGCATCGGTCACATCGAGCGCGCAGGCGAGCGCCTCCTTGCCCACGTCCCTGATGTCGCGCGCGGCGGACTCTGCCCGGTCCTGCCGCAGATCGGTCACGACCACCTTCGCGCCGGCAGCGGCGATGCCGAGCGCGATTGCACGTCCGATCCCCGCCCCCGCCCCCGTCACCACGACGCGGCGATCGTGCAGCAGGCCCGCGACCTGACCCTGCGCAGCCATTATTTGCCTCGCGACAGCTGGAGGATCCGGTCGGCGATGATACCGAGCTGAATCTCGGTGGTGCCGGCGTAGATCGTCTCGGCACGCGCCTGGAGATAGATGGTCTCGAAGCGTCGCCGTGCCACCTTGATCGCCGGGTTCTGCGGCAGTGAGGCCTGCGACAGCAGCTCGATCGCGAGCGCAGCGAAGCGCTGATGCGATTCACTCCAGTGTAGCTTCGCAAGACTGCCGCGCGCCCCGATCTTGTCGCCGCTCGCGAGCGCCTCGACGGCGGTCTCGACATGCGCCTTCAACACCTCGATCTCGACTGCGACCTCGCCGAGCCGGACCGCATAGTGCCGGTCCGCGACCATCGCCGACAGCGCCGGATCGGTCTTGCTGGCGGCGATCAAATGGCGCAGCTCGTTCTCAAATCGCCAAGCGCGATACATGCGGTTGGTCGCGCGCTCGATCTCGAGTACGCGGATGGCCGCAGCCCAGCCCTCGTCGGGCGCGCCGATCGCATCCGTCTGGGCAACTTCGACCTCGTCGAAGAACACCTCGCAAAAGCTCTCGCGGCCGTCGATCGATTTGATGGTACGCACGCGTACGCCCTTGGCATCGAGCGGCACCGCGAACATGGCAAGGCCGCGATGGCGGTCCTCCAGCGGTCCGGTGCGCGCGAGCACCAGGCAGCGCTGGGCGCGATAGGCGCCGCTGGTCCAGATCTTCTGGCCGTTGATGCGCCAACCGTCGCCATCCCGCGTCGCGCGCGTCCGCAGGCCCGCAAGGTCGGAGCCGGCCTCGGGCTCGGAGAAGCCTTGGCACCAGATGTTGCGCATCTCGAGGATCGCCGGCAGGAAGCGCCGCTTTTGCTCCTCGGTGCCGACGGCCAGGATAATCGGACCGGCAAGCTCCTTGCCGATCGAGTTGACGCTCTCCGGCATCGCAAGCCGGCCGATCTCCTGATTGGCGATGAGGTGTTCGCGCAAGGAGCGGCCGTGCCCGCCATAGGCCTGCGGCCAGGTGATGCCGGTGAGGCCGGCGCGGTACATCGCCGCCTCCCAGGCGACGGACTGCTGCAGCGTAGGCGCGGCGAACGCAGCGCTGTCGCTGCGGAAGCTGGCGGGCAGATTGGCATGCAGCCAACGATGCATCGCATCGCGATAGGCTTCGCCCGTCAGGTTCTCGCCTGCGACGGCTTGCATCGATACCGCTTCTAGTACACTCATCGCCTGCTTCCCGCTTTCGCCATCCATGCCGGCCTGTCCGGCTGCCTGTTGCTCACTGCGACTTGAGAAGGTCGCAGGCGCTCTCCGGCGCCGGCCGCCACGCGTCCTCGGGCGCGATCGTGCCGGTGATCTCGTAATAATCGTAGGTGTATTTGGATTCCGCCGGCGTCTTGATCCGTGCGACATAGAGCGGGCGCATCACCTGGCCGTCGGCCCGGATGCTGACGTTCTTCATCTCGAAATCGTTGACCGGCGTGTTCTTCATCTGCCGCATCACGGCCTCGCCGTCGTCGGCGCCCGCGGCGGCGACCGCCTTCAAATAATGCGTGATGGCGCTGTAGGTGGCCGACTTGCCCTCGTTGAGCAGCTGGCCGCCCGTCGCCTCGGCGTAGCGCTTGGCAAAGGCCCGGCTCTCCGGCGTCATGTCCCAGTAGAACGGAGTCGTCAGCCGCACGTTCTGGAGGTCTTTCAGGCCAATCCCGTGAGTTTGGCTGATCATGAGGCCGAGCGGAACGAGCAGCTGCGACTTGGTCAGCCCGAACTCCTGGGCCTGCTTGATCGCATTGGCGAAATCAGAGCCCGAATTAGCGAGTGCGATCGCCTTGGCGCCACTGGCCTGCGCCGTCAGCAGGAACGAGGAGAGATCCGACGCATTCAGCGGATGCAGCACCGAGCCGACCACCTTGCCGCCGCCGGCCTTGATGAAGTTGGTCGCGTCGGTCTGCCAGGCCTTGCCGAAAGCGTAGTCGACGGTCAGGAAGAACCAACTGTCGACGCCCTGCGCGAGCAGCGCCTTCACCGTGGCCTTGGGCTGGGCATAGGTATCGACCACCCATTGCGTCGTCATCGGCGAGCATTTGTCGTTGGTGAAGAACGAGCCCGCCGTGCCGGCCAGCATGTAGGGCCTCTTGCGGTTCTTCATGATCTCCTGCACCGCAAGCGCGATCGAGGACGCCGAGCAGCCGACGATGGCATCGACGCCCTCATTGTCGACCCAGCGCATGGCGATGGCGACGCCGACATCGGGCTTGTTCTGGTCGTCGGCGATCACGAGCTCGATCTTCTTGCCGCCGACCGTTCCGCCGAAATCGGCGACCGCGAGCTTGGCCGCAGCGACCGAACCAAGGCCGCAATTGTCGGCATAGGGACCGTTCTGGTCGTTCATGATGCCGATCTTGACGACATCGCCGGAAATGCCCTGCGCGTGCAGGGGCGCATTCGTGAACAGCAACGCCATCATGCCGAGCGCAGTGATCGTCGATCTCTTCACCGTTTCCTCCTGCCTTTCGCGTTTCCTCTGGGCCGGCTTGTGCGGCCTCTTGTGGTCTTGAATTCAGTGCCGTGCCTGCGCGCCGGTCAGAATCAGCAGCGCGTCGAGCGCCACCGCCCCCTCGCCCTCGGTGCGGAGCAGCAGCGGGTTGACGTCGATCTCGGCGACGGTGTCGGCATGCGCTGCGGCAAAACGCGACAGCGCGGCAACGGCCCGGGCCGCGGCGTCGAGGTCGGCGCGCGGCCGGCCGCGCGCGCCGTCGAGCACCGCGAATGCCTTGAGCGATGTCAGCATCGCCATCGCCTGCGCTTCGCTGACCGGAGCCATCTGCACCGCGGAATCCTGGAGAATCTCTGCAAAGATGCCGCCGAGGCCGACCATCACCACCGGTCCGAACACGGGGTCGATGCGGCTGCCGAGGATCAGTTCCGCAACGCCCTTGGCCATCGGCGCCACGATCACGCCGTCGATTGTTGCCTTGGGCGCGCGGGTGGCGACGCGATCGCGCATCTGGGCATAGGCGCGCCGGACATCGGCTTCCGAACCGACGCCCACCACAACGCCGCCGGCCTCCGTCTTGTGCGGCAGGTCGGGCGAGGCGATCTTCAGCACCACGGGATAACCGATCTCGGTGGCGGCGCGCACTGCTGCATCCGCATCCTGCACGAGATGTTCGACCAGCACCGGAACGCCGGCGTCGGCAAGCGCCCGCTTGGCGCCAAGCTCATGGCGGAAAGCGTCTGCCGGAAGCGGCTTCGCCTGCGCGATTGTCGCGGGCGCGTCCTGCGAACGTTGCGATGCGGCCTGCAACCGCACCAACGCGGCAACGGTTGCGCAGCAACCGTCGAAGCTCGCGATGGTCGGAAAACCCAGCGCGTGCAGCTCGGCCAGCGCATCATCCGGGCCGTCCACGCACAGGACGATCGGGCGGTGGGGAAATTGCGCGCGCATGTTGCGCAAGCTGTCCATGTAGATGGAGCGCAGGCGCGGCAGATGCAGCGAGAATGGCAGCGGCAGGATCACCGTGTCGGTCCGTTCGTCCGCCACGACGGCGGTCATGATCTTCTCCAGGAGATCAGGCCGGCTCGACATCTGCGCGGTGGCGTCGACCGGATTGCGGGCCGACGCAAAGGGCACCAGCTCCAGAATCTGGCGTTGCGTCTCCTCGCCGAGCTCCGGCAACGTCAGTCCGACCGACTGGGCGGCGTCCGCAAGCAGTACGCCGAAGCCGCCCGACGCCGTGAGGATCGCGATGTCCGGCCCCTTCGGCAGCCGGTCCGGCAGCAGGATCGACGCGGCATGGCCGAGATCGATCAGCTCATCGATGCTGCGCACCCGCACCGCGCCGCAACGGGCAAACAGCGCGTCGAACACAGCATCAGATCCCGCCATCGCGCCGGTGTGCGAGGCCGCGGCGGCCTGGCCTGCCGACGACGTCCCGATCTTCATGGCGATGACGGGTTTGCCGGCATCACGCGCCTCCTCCAGTGCGGAGATCAGGCGGCCGGCGTCGCGGCACGCTTCGAGACAGCACAGGATCACCTTGGTGGCGGGGTCACGTGCCATCCAGGCAATGCCATCGGCAATGTCGATGTCGCACTCGTTGCCGGTGGTGATGAAGCGGCTGACGCCGACGCCGCGCTCGCTGGCAAGGCGCATGGTGTAGCTGCCGAGATTGCCGCTCTGCGACACGATGCCGAGCGAACCCGCAGCCGGCATGCCGTGCTCGAGCACGATCGAGAAGGTCGCGATGCTCCTCTCGGCGACGCTGACCGCGCCAAGGCAATTCGGCCCAAGCAGGCGCATGCCGCTGCCCCGCGCGGCGACGCGCAGCCGGTCCTGCATGGCGCGCCCCTGCTCGCCGAGCTCGGCAAAGCCCGAGGAGAAGACGACGACGCTGCGGACGCCGCGGGCGACGCACTGCTCGACGGCTTCGCCCGCGCGTTCCGCATCGACCGCGACGATGGCGAGGTCGGGCGCTTCCGGCAGGTCGGCGACGGAGCCGTAGGCTTGCAGTCCCTGCACCGTCGCAGCCTTGGGATTGACCGGATAGATCCGGCCCGCATAGCCGTGGCGGCGCAACAGATCGACCGGCCGCCCGCCGATCTTCGTCGCCTCCTGCGAAGCGCCGATGATCGCGATCGAGCGCGGCGACATCAGCGCGTCGAGACCCTGTCCCGGCCGCATCTCAGCGCCCCTTGAACACCGGCGCGCGCTTCTCGAGGAACGCCATGCGCGCCTCCTTGGCGTCCTCGGTCTTGGACAGGGCCATGGTGATGTTCTGCTCGAAGCGATAGGCATCGCGCGGCGGCATCAGCTCGACCATGTTCGCCGCGTTCTTGGCGTATTCCATCGCGATCGGGCTCTTCGAGGCGATCTCGCGTGCAAGCTTCATCGCCTCCGGAATCAGGTTTTCCTTGGTCGTGCAGGCCTCGATGATGCCAAGGCGGTAGAGCTCGGCAGCCGGCACGCGATAGCCGGTGAAGAACATCCGGCGCATCAGCGAGCGACCGAATATCGTGTTCAGCATCGCGGCACCGCCGGCGAGACCGACATTGATCTCGGGCATGCCGAAGACGGCCTCCTCGCAGGCGTAGAAGATGTCGCAGGAGGCCATCAGGCCGACACCCGCGCCGAGCGCAACGCCGTTGATCGCCGCGATGACGGGCTTGGCACATTCACGGATGCAATTGCCGGTCTCGCGCGTGATCCGGTTGTGACTGTGAAACGCGCCGATCTTCGCCGGATCCGGGCGATCCTTCAGATCCGCGCCGCTGCAGAACACCTTGCCGGCGCCGGTCAGGATCGCGACCCTGACGTCCTGGCGCTCGGAAATCTCGTCGAACACCGCCACGATGCGGTCGCGCATGGCGCGATCGAGCGCGTTCACCGGAGGACGGTTCAGCGTCACCAGCGCGATGTTGTCGGACACTTCTAGGGTGACGATATCTCCTGACATGGGCTTCCTCCTGGCTTCTGTTCGTCTTGCTTGGGTCGCATCGCGATGCCTGACCGATCGGTCAGCTTTTCGTGCTGATAACACCAACCGCAGTTGCTTGCAATATCCTCTCGCGTCCCTATTGACCGACCGATCGGTCAGCCGCTAGCTTCACAGCAAGCAAGAACGACCTTGAGGAGGATTTCCGTGCCCAGGATCAGCCGACGCCAGGCGACAGCTCTGATCGCCGGCGCCCTCGCCGCGCCGCTCGGCGCGCCCGCAATCGTCAGGGCGCGTGCGTCGCAAATTTTCATCATCGTGCCCTATGCGCCCGGCGGTTCGATCGACAGCCTGATGCGCTCGATCGCAAAGGCGATGGCGGAAAACCTGGACCAGCCGGTTCTGGTCGACAACAAGCCCGGCGCCAACGGCATCGTCGGATCGCAATATGTGGCGCGCGCGCCGAAGGACGGATCCGTCCTGCTCGCCGGCGGCACGGGACCGATTTCGCTGAACGTCCTGCTACGCAAGAACCTGCCCTACAAGCTCGAGGACTTCGCCTCCGTCGCCATGCTCTGCAACGGACCGCTGTCGCTGACCGTGAATGCGCGCACGCCAGCCACCGACGTCAAGAGCTTCGTCGCCTACGCCAAGGGCCGCGACAAGCCGCTGTTCTACGCGACGCTAGGCCCGGGCAGCGTCACGCATCTGTTCGGGATCATGATGGGCAAGTCGATGGGATTTTCCGTCACCGAGGTTGCCTATCGCAACAATCCGGCCTCCATCATGGAGACGCTGTCGGGAGAGTGCGATCTCAATTTCGCAACGCCCGCCGCCGTCATCGAGCACGCTCGGGCCGGTCAGCTTCGCATCCTCGCGGTGTCCTCGGAAAAGCGCATGGCGAGCTTTCCCGAGATACCGACGCTGGCCGAATCCGGCCATCCCGACCTCACGGCCTCGTTCTGGACCGCGCTGCACGCGCCCGCCGGCACGCCGCGCGACGTCATCGCGCGGTTGAACGCGGCCGCGAACGCCGCAATGCAGAAGCCGGAGATCGCAAAGCAGCTCGATACCGACGGCCTGATGGTCGACACCGGCGCGCCGGAACGGCTCGACGCCCAACTGACCAAGGATGCCGCGCTCTGGGGACCGGTGATCAAGGCGCAGAACATCGTTCTGGAATGAGGCGCGGGCAGCCGCCCGCCGATCAGCGCGATTTGCGCCGGCCAGCCTTGGGCGGCTCCGCCGTCGGAAGTTCGACAAGCTCGCCACTGCGCAGGCCGTTGAAGATCATGTCGAAGAAGGCGTCGGCGATCTGCTCGGGGGTCGCGGACTTGTTGGGATTGTACCAGCGATGCATCCAGTTGAGCGAGGACAGGATCAGCCGGCCGGTCATGGGAACATCGACCTTGCGAATCTCGCCGGCATCGATGGCTTCCTGGATCAGGCCGCGCAGAAAATTCTCGAAGCGGTCGCGGCGCGTCAGCCGTTCCTTGTGCCGCTGGCGATCGGGATCGTTCCAGAAGGCGGTCGTCGAGGCGATCCAGGCCCAGCGGTAGCGGCGGAAATATTCCGCCGTGGCGACCATGAAAGCGCGGATTTTTTGCGACGGCGGCCCGTCGGGAATCCGGTCCCGCACGAACAGATAGAGCTCGAGCGTCGAGCCGACCGCGACGCGCGCGTAGATCTCGTCCTTGTTGGAGAAGTGATGATAGAGCAGCGACTTGGAGATGCCGCAGGCAAGCGCGATGTCGCGCATCGAGGTTCCCTCGAATCCCTTGCTGGCGAACAGCCGTCCGGCCTCGGCGAGGATCTGCAGCACGCGGTCCGACGCCTCGGCCTGGTTCGCAACGCCATCCTTCATCGTTGACAGTTCAGTCATGAACTCCGCAATCCATTCGTCAGCCAGCGAGTCTTTAGAATGAAACTAGGTTTTCACCGACCGATCGGTCAAGCCCGGCGATTCCCGTGCGAGGAACCATGAGCATGGCACGGATCACGCGCGTCGGCACGACCAGGAACCAGCTCGGCGAGAGCCCGGTGTGGGACGAGCGCAGGCAGCGCCTGTTCTGGATCGACTCCCGCGCCGGACTGATCCACACGCTCGATCCCGTCACAGGTGCGGCCGACGAACTCAGCGTGCCCGCGCCAATCGGCTCATTGGCATTGCGAGGCGACGGTCGTGCGGTGCTGGCGCTGCGCCATGGATTTGCGCACCTTGATTTCGGCACGCGCGCGCTGACCGAAGGTCCCTCGATCGGGCTCGACCACACCAAGGTGCGGCTGAACGACGGCAAGGCCGATCCTCATGGACGCTTCCTGGCAGGCACGATGCATAGCGAGCGCGCCCCGGACGAGGCGCCGCTGGGCGGTCTCTATCGCCTGGACGCATCAGGCGCGCTGCAGCTGCTGGACACCGATCTCGCCGTCAGCAACGGACCGTGCTTCAGCCCGGACGGCCGGACCTTCTACCTCGCCGACAGCGCCAGGCGGATCATCTGGGCCTATGACTACAGTCGGGACGACCCGCTCGCGAACAAGCGCGTCTTCGTCGACACCGAGGCGCAAGGGTCGGGCTGCGACGGTGCAACCGTCGATGCGGAAGGCTGCCTCTGGTCGGTGCTGGTGCGCATCGGCAAGATCGCGCGGTTCGCACCTGACGGAACGATGGTGCGGACGATCGACATGCCGGTCCGTCATCCGACCAGCGTGGCCTTCGGCGGAGCCGAGCTCGACATTCTCTACGTGACGTCGATCTCGCGCAGCCACGCGCTCGGTGACGATCACCCCGATGCCGGCGGGCTGTTCGCGGTCGAAGGCCTCGGCGTCCGCGGCCTGCCGGCGCACAGGTTTGGTCCGTACGGAACCGACGCTTCCGCTACTGCGCCGATCTCTTGATCTGCTTCGGCACGTTCTCCACCATGTAGTCCACGAACACCCTGATCTTCTCCGGCAGATAGCTGCTCTGGAGAAACGTCGCATAAATCCCTTCGTCGAAGGTGGAATTCGTCACCCGGAAGCCGGGCAACAGACGGACCAGGCGCCTGCTCTTCAATTCCTCCGCCACCGTGTAGTCATCGAGCAGCGCGATACCGTGCCCGGTGACGGCGAGATCGCACAGCACCACGCCGTTGTTGCTGCTGAGCGACGACGGCACGACGATCTCGCGCAAATTGTTCCTGCGCATGAACTTCCACACCACATCATCCGGGCCCATCCAATAGGTCAGGCAATGATGGCGAGTGATGTCCTCCGGTTCGCGCAACTTCGGCATCCGGCCGACATAGTCCGGTGAGGCCACGAGGATCCGCTCGCTTCGCAGCAGCCTTCGCTGCATGAGGCCCGGGTCTTTCGCCGCCTGGATCTGGAAGTCGACGTCGAATTCATCTTCGCGAAGCTGAGGACGCCGCTCGGACAGACGCAGCTCCACCTTCAGCTCCGGATAGAGCTTTTGAAATCCCGGGATCAGGGGCGAGAGCACCTTGATGCCGAACAGCGTCCGCGAGTGCACGCGCAGCGTTCCGCGCGGCGCGGTCTGGAGCGAGAGCGCCGCAGCCTCGGCATCCTCGATGCCGTGCAGCACCTGCTCGGTGCGCTGGAAGAAAATCTTGCCGGCATCGGTCAAGCCGAGATGGCGCGTGCTCCGGTTCAAAAGCTGCACGCCGAGCTGTGCCTCGAGCTCGCCGATGTAGCGCGACACCGACGCCGGCGAGAGCCCGACGCGGCGCCCGGCCGCGGAAAAGCTGCCTTCGCGGACGGCGCTGACGAACAATTCCATGGCCTGGAGGCGATTCATCGATCTTTTCAGATTTTGCAAAGGACATGCTCAGATTACGCCAATTGTTCGAAAAAGCTCAAGGCCATAGACTCATGAGAACGCGTCGCAAGAGCGACCGCGGCGGATCGCAAACGCGACCGCGATAGGGTGGAGGAAGCAACCGATGGAATTCGGCGTATTCATTCTGGCGCAGCAGCGCGGCTATCATCAGACCTCGCAGCAGGTGATCAACAACGCCGTCGAGCAGACCGTCGCCGCCGAGCAGGCCGGCTTCGACACGGCCTGGTATGCCGAGCACCATTTCAACAATTACAGCCTGTGTCCTTCGCCGCTGATGATGGTCGCGCATTGCGCCGGCCTGACCAAGCGGATCCGGCTCGGATCGGCCGTCTGCGTGCTGCCGCTGTACAACCCGGCGCGACTGCTTGGCGAGATCGGCTTTACCGACATTGTCTCGAACGGGCGCCTCGATCTCGGCATCGGCTCGGGCTACCAGAAGTTCGAGTTCGACCGCTTTGGCGTCGACCTTGACCAGTCGCACGCGCTGTTCGCCGAATTCTACGGTGTGCTCCACGCCGGCATGCGAGAGCGCATCTTCTCCTATTCCGGCGAGCATCTGAAGATGCCGCCGACTGCGATCGCGGTGCGCACGGTGCAGAAACCGATGCCGCCGATCTGGGTCACGTCCGGCCACGGCGAGACGCTCGGCCGCGCCATTCGCGACAATCATAACCTGTTCGTAACCGCGCTCTTGAACGGCCTCGACGCGATCAAGGCCCTGCGCGAACGCCTCGAGGGGATCGCAGCCAAGGAAGGTCGGTCCATCGACGATACGCATTTCGGCTTCCTGCGCTGTGCCTATGCCAGCGACAATGACAGCGAGATCCAGTCGTATCTCGATAACGCCCGCTTCCAGCGCCGGCTGTCCGAAAGCCTGAAGTTCCGGCGCGCCCAGAGCGATGACGGCTACCTGATCAAGGAAGAAGCCGGGCCGAACGACATGAGCCTGGAGACGATGCGGAGCAATCTGCCCGTCGGCAGCGTCAACCAGGTGATCGACCGCATGCTGGAGGAAATCAGCATCCTCAAGCCGACCCACATCGCGCTGCAGACTCAGCTCGGCGATTTCGATCAGCGCACGATGCTGCGCCAGATCGAACTGTGGGGCAGCAGGATCATCCCCGCGATCCGGAAAGAACTGAAATCCGGCCGCGGCAAGGTCGCAAGCGAAGCGGTCTCGGCTTAGCCCACCCGGCGAGGAGCGAGGTTCCGAGGTACGTCATGGGATGCCAGATGTCTCAACTGACCGATTTCCGCTCAGTCGATGCCGCGGCGTTTCGGCTAGCCATGCGCAATCTCGCAAGCGGCATCGCGATCGTAGCAACGGGATCGGAGAGCGCACGGCGTGGATTGACGGTCAGCTCCGTCACCTCGCTGTGCATGGATCCGCCCTGTCTCCTCGTCGGAGTCAATTCGAGCTCCGAAACGCATGCCGCTATCCTCGCCAACGGCCGCTTTGGAGTCAGCCTGCTCGGCCGGGGACAGGAGGATCTGGCACTTCGTTTCGCTGGCGGAGCGAAGGGCATGGACCGCTTCGCGACGGCACCATGGCAGCAAGGCGTCCTCGATGTGCCGATGCTCGAACCCGCGCTCGGCGGATTGGAGTGCGTACTGCATCATCACCAAATGGTCGGTACACACGGTCTCTTCATCGGCAGAATCGTGGCCACCCGCGGCGGCAACGGTGATCCTCTGGTCAACTTCCAGGGAGCGCTGCGCGCGCTGCCTCAGGCCTAGGTGAGGCTTTAGCGCCTAAACTGACATCATCACCACACCGGCCGGATGCGTACGAGGGAGCGGCACTATGATCATCGAATGCCTGGACGGCGACACTGTCAGGCTGACTGAGCCGTTTGACTTCTGCAGGTTCAAGCTGATCCTGCATGCCGAGGCGCGACCCGAAACGCAGCGCTGGAACGGGATCACACTTCTTGACGATCGCGATGCGCTCGTCTCGATCGATCTGGTCCCTACCCTGCCGGGCCGTCCTGACGATGCGAACTGGGATCAACGCTACGCAGAGATGGTGACCAAAGCCCGGGAGCATGGCTGGATCGACACCGAGCGACACGCGATCCGGGCTCACGTTAAACGAATACCTTGGCCGCCACGGCCGGCGCTTGTGCGCGTTCTCGGACCGACCAACGCGATCGCCTTGGTTCGTACTCCCCAACCCGTTCAGTACTCAAACGCCGGCATCGCACCAAAGAACGACGGCCCAACTTGCCGACGACAGATTTCTCTTGATCCACCGGTGGACACGTCGTGCACACGCCGCCTTCTAACTGATTGAAACGCTTGAACGCTTGCTCCAATCACGGATGCGCCGGCGAACGCAGGCTGCGCCAGCAATAGCGTCGCTGCGGCCATCGCGATCATGCCGAGAGCGAAAGTCCCGAACATCTGCACCTCAGGCGTATCGCTTTGTCGTTCATTGTCGATTCTGCGTTCCCGTCCATCAGATGCCCCAGCGTAGCGCGGCGGTATGCACCGGTGCATCCCACAATTCCTTTGACTGGTTGTCCAGCACGGAGACGGTGATCGAAGCACCAGCCATGTCGAGGGACGTCACGTAGGAACCGGTCAGGAAACGCGTGGTCGAGATCCCCGCTCCGTCCAGAATGCGCTTGGCGCTGTTGGCCATCAGATAGAGCTCGATCAGCGGCGTCGCGCCAAACCCGTTGATCAGAAGAAGCACTTCACTGCCCTTGCTCGGCGCGAGATCGCCCAAAATCGCGTTGAGCATCTCGGCGGCAATCGCATCGGCAGAGCCCAGCGGCACCCTGCGGCGTCCCGGCTCGCCATGAATGCCGACACCCATTTCCATTTCGTTGTCGGCCAGGGTGAAATTAGGCCGCCCCGCCGCCGGAACGGTGCACGGCAGCAGCGCCACGCCCATCGAGCGGGTGCGCCTGTTGACGCCATCGCCGAGCGTCTTGAGCGCGGCGAGCGGCATGCCCTGTTCGGCCGCAGCGCCGACCATCTTCTCCACGATCAACGTGCCCGCGACACCACGACGACCAGTGGTGTAGGTCGACTTCTCGACCGCGACGTCGTCGTTGGTTACGACGCTCGCGACTTCGCGCCCGGCCATCTCGGCGGCCATGGTGAAGTTCATCACATCGCCTTCGTAATTCTTGACGATGAAGAGCACGCCTGCTCCGGTATCGACGGCCTCCGCCGCCTCGATCATCTGATCCGGCGTCGGTGAGGTGAAGACCTGGCCCGGACAGGCGGCATCGAGCATGCCATGGCCGACGAAGCCGGCATGGAGCGGCTCATGGCCGGAGCCGCCGCCCGAGATCAGCGCGACCTTGCCCGGCTTCAGACTGCGGCGGCGCACGAATTTCCGCTCGGCGCCGAGCAGCAGAATATCGGCATGTGCAGCCGCCAATCCGTCGAGACTCTCTTCGAGCACCGTGTCGGCGCTGTTGATCAGCTTTTTCATCGCGTCCTCCCGGTTGTCACTTTTTTTCGTTTCGAATTGGTCAGCCGATGCTTTCGGCGTAGCGCGCGAGCTGGGCAGCGAAGTCGACGATGAGCTGCTCCAGCGCGCGATTTTTCTTGTCGTCGCCGAGATCGGGCACGGTCACAGTCACAACGCGCGTGCGCGCCTCGCGGTGGGCGCCGCGCAGCCGCCCCGGATGCGCGCGCCCATAGGCTTCGAGGAAAGCCGCACGCTCGGCACCTGCGAGATGGCAGACCTCGAAGATAATCGGGACATGCTTGGCCGGGATCGGCACCAGATAGGCCGGATTGGTGATCTGGCTGACGAATGACCGGTTCTTGCCGAGCGCCGCCGCAAGCTTCAACCGCGTCCCGGATGGCCGGTTGTCGAGCGCCCGTCGCAGGATGAGCTTGTAATCCGCAACATTGCTGTCGCCCGGCCGGCTTGTGTCTTCGTCTGCGTCGTCACTCATGCGGTCACCCTGGCAATGGCGGCCTTGAGCCGCGCCACCGCAATCGGCGAGACCGAGAGACTCGTCAAGCCTGTCGCCAGAAGCGCCTTCGTCAGGCGCGTGTCCGCCGCGGCATCGCCGCAGAGCGAGACCTCGACACCGCGCTTGCGCCCGGCCTCGACCGCCCGCGCGATCAGCGCCAGCACCGCCGGATGGCCGGCATCGTTGAGGTCGGCAACAGCGCCGATATCGCGTGCCGCAGCCATTGTGTATTGTGTCAGGTCGTTCGACCCGATGGAATAGAACGCCGCGCCGAAATCCTCGGCGCACAGCGCTGCGGCCGGGATCTCGACCATGATGCCGAGCGGCGGCCGGGCACAAGCGATGCCCTCTGCGCTGAGGGCCGCAAATTCGACGTCCAGCATAGCATTGGCCCGGTCGAGCTCCGAAGGGATAGCGACCATCGGCAGCATCACCTTCAGCGCCCCATGCACGGCCGCCCGGCACAGCGCCCGCAACTGCACGCGAAACACCTCCGGCCGCGCCAGCGAGAGCCGGATCCCGCGCACGCCCAGGAATGGATTGCGCTCACCATCGACCGTCACGCCGGGGATTGGCTTGTCGCCGCCAGCATCGAGGGTGCGGATCGTCACCGGCCGTCCTGCGGCCCACTCGAGGATGCGACGGTAGACGGCGTATTGCGCGTCCTCGCCGGGCAGGCCCCGCGATCCCTCGAACAGAAACTCGGTGCGCACGAGGCCGATGCCGTCGCAGATTGCGGGATCGAGACCCGCGAGCTCTTCGGGTGCGGCGACATTGAGAAGGACGGCGATGCGCCTTCCATCAGCCGTCAGCGCCGGCTTGAGGCGGCCCGCATCGGCAGCGATCTGTGCGGCACGCGCCGCCGCCATGCGCTGCTCGAACAGGCGGCGCGTTTCCGGCTTGGGATCGAAGATCACGCTGCCGGTATCGCCGTCGACCAGAGCCAATGAGGGCGGCTGTCCGTTCCACGGTAATGGACCCAGTCCAACCACCATGGGGGCGCCGCGCGATCGCGCGAGCATTGCGACATGCGACGATGGCGATCCACTAGCGAGCGCAATGGCACCGCCGCGGGTCCAGTCGACGGCGAGAAACGTCGACGGCGAAATATCGTCACCCGTGACGACGGAATCTCCGGAGATTGTTGCGATCGCGTTTGCGCCGTTCAGCCCGGCGAGCACTCGATCGCGAATGTCGACCAGATCGGCGGCTCGGGCGCGGAAATACTCCTCATCCGCCGCGCGATAGCCGGCGATCTCCGCGTCGAGTGCTGCGCGCCAGGCCTCATCGGCGGCCGTACCGCCCGCAATGGCTTCGTAGGCTCCCTCGGCAAGCGCATCGTCGCCGAGCATCGCGACCTGGAACTCCAGGATCTCCGCGGCCTCGCCGTGAACCGTCGCGATCAGGTCGGCGAGCTCCACCGCGGCCCCCTCGATCGCCGCCTTCAGCGCTGCCGCCTCCTGCGCCGAATCGCCCTTCGTCGCCCTGCTGGCGACTTTGGTCGTCAGCACAGCGACCGGGCCGATGGCGAGGCCTGGCGAAGCGGGATGGCCGGTGAGTTGGATCTCGCCCACGATTCTACGCCTCGCCGAAACCGTCATGCACGAGCGCCAGCATGGCCGCGAGCGCCGCCTCGCCATCAGGACCATTGACGCGGAAATGCAGCGTTGCGCCTTGCGGCGCTTTCACACGCATCACCTTCACCGGACTCTTGGCGTCGGTCCAGGGCCCCTCGGCTGCAAGCGCAATTTCGATCTTGGCGACAAAGCCTTTCGCGCACTGCGTGAGCTTCACTGACGGCCGCGCGTGCAGGCCGACCGGATTGACGAGGACCGCCGAGGCGGTCAGCGGCACAAACGTCTGGGCCGCCCGGTTGGCGTTGGCATCATGCATAGAATTCCTCCGCACTGCGCTTGACGGCGGCAAGCGATGAGCCGCCCGAAGATTCGGTCGCAGCGATCACGGCCCCTTCGACCACCGGGGCATTACAGACGAGCACGCGCGCGCGCCGGTCTTCCGGGAGCATCTCGACCGCCATCTCTGAATTAGTCTCGGCACCGCCGAGATCGACGAGGATCGCAACACCCGCCGGTGACCAGGCCATCTCGATCGCCTCGAGGATTCCCGCAACATTCGTACCTAGGCCGCCATCGACATCGCCACCGGTCCAGGCCAGCGGCACTGCGTCCCCGACCATCTGGCGCACCATGTCGGCCGCGCCTTCCGCGATCTTCGGCGAATGCGACACGATGACTATTCCGACGTTGCTCATGTTCTGACCTCGAGCTCCAGTGTCTCAACTGCTGCGCCGATCAGAAGGGACGCCGAGCGCGAGCCCGGGTCCATATGACCGATGGAACGTTCGCCAAGGAACGATGCGCGGCCGCGGATGGCCTGCATGGGCGTGGTGCGATCGGCCGCTTGCACAGCCTCGGCCGCGATTGCCTTGGCATCACCGCCTCCCGCGAGAACCGCGTGCACCGGCACCAGGACATCCAGCAGCGTCTTCTGTCCTGCCTCCGAACGGCCGCGTGCCTTGACGGCCTCGATGGCCTTCTCCGTCGCAGCGACCAGATCGGCCCGGCTCGGCTGCTCCGGAAGGGCCTTGCCCAGTTCCATGAAGAAAGTTCCGACCAGCGGCCCCGACGCACCGCCGACCTTCATGACCAATGTCATTCCGATCGCCTTCAGCATTTCGGGGAGCGACTTGTCAGCAAGGCCCGGCAATGCGGCGAGCACAGCTTCGAAACCTCGTTTCATGTTCAGCCCGTGATCCCCATCACCAATCGCCTGGTCGAGGCTCGTCAACTCGTCCGCATGCTCGATTACAGACGCTGCCAGCGCTCGCACCAATCTTTCCCTGGCTACGCGATCAAGGCTCATGCCGCTACCCTCCAGCCCTTCGCATCGAAAAACAGCGGCTTATTCAAACGGAGCGACACGACGTCTCCGGCCCCAAAACCCGCCTCGGGATCTGCCAGGGTCACAACCGGCCGGCCCGCGAGATCGAGATGAAGGTGGCTCTGGTCGCCGAGGTGCTCGACCCGCTTGACGGTTGCCGATATGTCGCCGCCGCCGCGAGCAATCGTCAGATGCTCGGTCCGCGCGCCAATCGTCTCGACGCCGACGGGCGCCCCCGCGAACAGCGTCGCCGGCAGCAGATTGATCGTCGGCTGGCCCAGCCTCGCCGCGACATGCGCGTTGATCGGGTTCTCGTAGATCTCCCGCGGCGTGCCGATCTGCATCAGCCGCCCGCCTTCGATCACGCCAATGCGCGACGCCATGGTCATTGCCTCGGTCTGATCGTGGGTGACATAGAGGATCGTCGCGCCGAGATCGACCTGGATCCGCTTAAGCTCGAGGCGGAGCTCGCCGCGAAGCTTGGCATCCAGCGAGGACAGCGGCTCGTCCATCAGATAGATCGAGGGTGAGCGGACCAGCGCCCGGCCGATCGCGACGCGCTGCATCTGCCCGCCTGACAGCTGCGTCGCCTTGTTGTCCAGCTTGGTCTCGATATGAAGCAGGCGCGCCACCTCCCGCACCTTCGCGTGGATATCGGCTTCGGGCACGCGGCGGGTCGGCGCACGCAACGCGAAGGCCATGTTCTCGAACACGGTGAGGTGCGGATACAGCGAATATTGCTGGAAGACAAACGCAACATCGCGATCCGCCGGCGCATCGCCGGTCACGCTGCGCCCGTCGATGCGGATCGAGCCAGAATCCGGCTGTTCCAATCCGGCGATCAAGCGCAATGCGGTGGTCTTGCCGGCGCCGGTCGGCCCGAGCAATGCCACGAACTCACCGTCGCCGACGGTCAGCGATAGATCACTCAAGGCTTGAGTCTTTCCGAAGGCCTTGGAGACGGCATTGATCTCGACCTCAGCCATGCGCGCCTCCTTCATGCAGCGCGGTGCGAATTGCCCGGCCCGATGCCTTGTCGAAGATCGACAGCGTATCGGGCCGGAAATCGAGCCCGACGGTCTCGCCGGTCCGAAACGATCTGCTGCTGGGTGAGCGGGCCTTGAGCGCACCGTAATGCGTCGTCACGGTCACGATCTGCGTCGTGCCCAGATATTCCGTGCCATAGACTTCGCCGCGCACCATGCCACGATCGGTAAAACGCACATGCTCGGGCCGTACCCCGAGCACGAGCTCGCTTTCCGCCATCGCCTCGCGCGCGGCGGGAATTGCAACGTCACGCTCGCCGAGCCGGATCGCCTCCGCGCCGGTCTGCAGGCCGCCGCGGAACGGCAGGAAGTTCATGGGCGGCGATCCGATGAAGTCGGCGACGAACAGCGACGCCGGCCGGTCATAGATGTCGCGCGGGCTCGCCACCTGCTCGACGACGCCGTTGTTCATCACCGCGATCCTGTCGGCCATCGCCATGGCCTCGAGCTGGTCATGGGTGACATAGACAGTCGTCGCGCCCAGCCGGTCGTGCAGGGCCCGCAATTCATGAATCATGGCGTCCCGCATCTCGGTATCGAGCGCGCCGAGCGGCTCGTCCATCAGAAAACACTTTGGCTTGCGCACGATCGCCCGCCCCAGCGCGACACGCTGCCGGTCGCCGCCGGCAAGGCCGGAGACGGAGCGGTCGAGAAGGTGCGAGATCCGCAGGATGCGCGCAGCCTCGACGACCCGCCGATCACGCTCGGCCGCGCCGATGCCCTCGCATTTCAGGGGAAAGCCGATGTTACGCCGGACATTCATGTGCGGATAGAGCGCGAAGAGCTGGAACACGAAGGCAATGTCGCGCGCCGATGCGCGGTTCATCGTCACGTCCTCGCCATCGAGCCGGATCGTGCCCGCCGTCGGCAGCTCCAGGCCGGCGATCATGCGGAGCGTCGTGGTCTTGCCGCAGCCGGACGGTCCGAGCAAGCAAAGGAACTGGCCGTCCTCCACCGTGAAGCTGGCGGACCTGACCGCATGAAAGCTACCAAAGGATTTGTCGAGCGCCTCGACCTTGATCTGTGCCATCGCGCGCTACTCCCGCACTTTGGACACGATGGTGAACATCACCGTGCCGAACAGGGTCGTCGCAAACGACCAGGAGTACAGTGTCAGAGACAATGGCTGCATCAGCATCACGACGCCGGCGGCGATGATCGTCGTCGCGACGGCTTCGAGCGGGCCGCGGCGCAGAAGACGGTCCGCAACACCGCGACGCGCAATGGATGGGATGGCATCGATGTTCATTTGCGGACAGCTCCAAAAGTGATGCCGCGCAGCAGATGCTTACGAAGCAAGACCGTGAACACCACGATCGGCACCAGAAACAGAGTCGTGCCGGCGGCCACTGCGGGCCAGTCTTGCCCCCCCTCGCCGATGATGATCGGAATGAACGGCGGCGCCGTCTGTGCGTTACCCGAGGTGAGAAGCACCGCGAAAGCGTATTCGTTCCAGGCGAAGATCAGGCAGAAGATTGCGGTCGCCGCGATTCCCGTGGTGGCCTGCGGCAGCACCACCTTCACGAACGCCTGGAAGCGGGTGTATCCGTCGATCATCGCGGCCTCCTCGTACTCACGCGGGATTTCGTCGATGAAACCCTTGAGCAGCCAGACCGCCAGCGAGACATTGACCGAGGTGTAGAGCAGGATCATCCCGAGCCTGGTGTCCGACAAGCCGACGGTGCGGTACATCAGATAGATCGGGATCGCGACCGCGATCGGCGGCATCATCCGGGTCGACAGGATGAAGAACAGCAGGTCATCTTTCAGCGGCACGCGGAACCGGGAGAAGCCGTAGGCCGAGAGGGTACCCAAAGCAACGGCGAGCACAGTCGAACCAAACGCAATGATCAACGAATTGACGAAGCGCGGCACATAGTTCGAGGGACCGGCAACGACCATGTTGCGGCTGCGCGCGATGTCATCGCACAGCCCTTGCGGCGGCCCCAGCGATCGGATGAATTCCGGTGTCTGGCGCGAGCGGGTCGTGAACAGGTTGCAGAAGCCTTCGAGCGACGGCTTGAACATCACCTTCGGCGGATAGGAGATCGCATCGTCAGGCGACTTGAATGCGGTGAGCATGATCCAGACCAGCGGGATCATGGTGATGATCGCGTAGAGCACGACGAGCGAGCCGGCAAAGCGCCGCGTCGTGGCCGACGGCTCGACGACTGAATGGGCCGTGGTGGCTGATGTCATCGGCTTTTCACCTTGTTCAGCGCCTTCACATAGATGTTGGCGAGTCCGAAGACCGTCACGAACAGTATGATCGCGAAGGCCGAGGAATAGCCGGTGCGCCAGCTCTCGAACGCCGCCCGCTTGAGCGTGATCGAGGCGACTTCCGTGGTCGATCCCGGCCCGCCGCCGGTGAGCAGATTGACCATGTCGAACATCTTGAAATTCTCGATGCCGCGGAAGAGCACGGCCAGCATGATGAACGGCAGCGCCATCGGCAGCGTGATCGACCAGAACTGCCGCCACTTCGACGCGCGGTCGACCTCGGCCGCCTCGTAGATGTAATCGGGGATCGAACGCAGGCCGGCGAGACAAATCAGCATCACATACGGCGTCCACATCCACGCATCGACGATGACGATGGCCCAGGGGCTCAGCGTGACGTCGCCCAGCATCTGGAAGGAGGAGGCTGCGCGTCCGGTGAAGAAGGCGACGACGTAATTGAACAGGCCGATCTGGGGCTGGTACAGAAACGTCCAGAAATTGCCGACGACGGCCGGCGAGAGCATCATCGGCAGCAGGATGATCGTTGTCCACATGCCGTGGCCGCGGAATTTCTTGTCGATGAGGTAGGCCAGGCCAAATCCGAGGACGGTCTCGATCACCACGGTCCAGATCACGAAATGCGCGGTCACCTGCATCGCCGCCCAGATGTCAGGATCGGTCAGGATCGACTGGTACCAGTCAGCGCCCAGCCAGATCGTCGGCACGTTGGCCCTGTTCGCGCGGTAGTTCGTGAACGACAGATAGATCGTCCAGATCAGCGGGAAGATATTGATCGCCAGCAGCAGCACGATCGTCGGCGTGATGAAGAGCCAGGCGAGCGTCCTGTCCGACAGGCCCCGGATACGGCGCGCCACGCCTGGCCGGACCATGACGGCCCGATAGGTGATCCGCGAAGAGGCACTCAATTCGTTCATTGCGTGAACCGATCCAGGCACCCGGCGTCGATACTGCGACGAATTCCGGTCATCTCGAAGGAAACCCGGAGCGCGAGCGCACGCGCTCCGGGCAGCTCGCATCAGAACTTCTTGCCTTCTTCCTTGAAGATCGCCTTCCAGTCCTTCACCAGACCGTCGAGCGCTTCCTGAGCGGTGCCCTTGTCGGCAACCACATAGTCATGCACGCGCTTCTGCTCGGCTTGCAGCAACTGGGCGTAGGAGGGCTCGGCCCAGAAGTCGACGACCATTCCCATCGACTGCAGGAACTCCTTGGCGAAGGGCGCGCTGTTCGGGAAGCCCGGGTCGTTCAGCACGGACTTGGCGCAGGAATAGCCGCCGAGCGCCCACCACTTCTTCTGGACGTCGCCGCCGGAGAACCACTTGATGTATTGCAGGGCCTCGGCCTGGTTCTTGGAGTAGGAGACCACCGAGATGCCCTGTCCGCCCAGCTGCGTCGCTTGCGCTGCGGGACCGGCCGGATTGACGAAGAAGCCGATCTTGTCGCCGCCGACATTCGGATCCTTGTAGAGGCCCGGGAAAAACGCGAAGAAATTCATCTGCAGCGCGACCTGGCCGGACTTGAAGGCATCAAGCCCTTCCGACATGTAGGAGTTGGAGGCGCCGGGCGGCGTGCAGCACTTGTAGAGCTCCTTGTAGGCCTCGAGCCCCTTCACCGCGCTGGCCGAGTTCACGAACCCATCCATCGCATAGGGCTTCTTCGGATCGTCGTATTTGAAGCCGTAGTCGTAGAGGTAGTTCGAGACGCCCATGGTGATGCCTTCCGAGCCGCGCTCGGTATAGATCGAGGCGCCGTAGACCTTCTTGCCGTCGATCTCGCGGCCCTGGAAGAACTGCGCGATGTCCTTGAGCTCATCGAGCGTCTTCGGCACGCCGATCTCGCGGCCGTACTTGGCCTTGAAGTCCTTCTGCACGTCCGGCCGCGCGAACCAGTCCTTGCGATAGGTCCAGCCCACCGCATCGCCCATTGCCGGCAGCGCCCAGTAGTTCGGTGTGTTCTTCGGCCACTCGGAATAGCCGACCACCGTGGCCGGCATGTAGTCGTCCATGCTGATTCCTTCCTTCTTGAAGAAATCGTTGAGCTTGACGTACTGGCCGTTCTCCGCAGCGCCGCCGATCCATTGTGAATCGCCGATGATGAGGTCGCACAGCGAGCCGTGCGAATTGAGTTCGTTCAGGAATCGATCGGCGTAATTGGTCCACGGCACGAATTCGAACTTCATACCGATACCCGATTTGGCGGTGAAGCCCTTCGACAATTCGACCAGCGCGTTGGCGGGATCCCATGCGGCCCAGCACAACGTGATGGTCTTGCCTTGCGCCTGCGCAGGCGTGGTGCCCGCTCCGACGCCGAACGCGGCGCCAACAGCCCCGCATGCCACTACAAGCGTCTTCATCGTTCGTTTCATTGCACGTTCCCTCCGAGTGGGCCGGCCATCGACATGGCGCGGCTTTCCTACCCGCTCGAATGCTTCGAGCAGAGCGACACAGTCCATGACGAGCTGAACAACTAAACTGGCGTTTCCTCGCGCCACCCGGATTCTATAGGCCCGGTAGGCTCGATTTGTTTAGTAATGCACGGTTTACTAAACATTGCAAGTGCAGTTTGGCTGGTCGTCCGCTCGGCCGATTGCAATTTTCTCGTCACGAGCTGATCGCTGTTGCGGACAAGGCGGAGCGTCGACGGAGCACGGGCGATCACCAGGTCCAGGTGATGATGGTGAGCATGATTGCTTTAGATGAATGGCATCAACCAGTGAGCAACGTGCTGGAGCAAGCGCTTGACTTGGGTGTGGCTGCGCTACGCCCACTGTTGCGTAGCCGCCGGCAAGCTCGGCGGCACAGGACACCGATGTGATGTACTTCGCGAGCAGCGAGAGAGGGCGCCGGAGATTGTAGCCACCGCTCCCGCATCGATGTTGGTGCAAACTTCGCTGAGATATCTACAGCGGGCAACGGCTGGCGATAGCCGCCGGCGGATCGGCCAAGAGCGGATTCGGGTCCAGCCTCGGCCGGATTGATCACCCCGATCGTGTGGTAGGCGCGGCCGAAATAGATCAGATTGTCGGCGCAGCCAGATCTTTGCAGCGCGACGACCCGGCAGAACAGCACATCGTGCGTGCCGACATTGACGACGTCCGCAATCCGGCAGTCGAACGCCGCGGCGCAGTCGGCCAGCACGGGCGCGCCGGTTGCGAGTGTCGACCACGCCGCAGCGGCAAAGCGTTCCTCCGCGGGCACCTTGCCGCCGAACAGGCGGGATAGTCGCTCGTGACGCGCCGAGAGCACGTTAACGCATACCACCTTATTGCGGGTCACGCTGTCATAGGCGGAGGAGCCGCGGTTGATGCAGACCAGAAGCGTCGGCGGATCGTCAGTGACGCTGCAGATCGCAGATGCGGTGAACCCGGCGCGGCCCGCAGCCCCGTCGGTCGCGACGATGGTGACGGCCGCGCCGAGACAGGCCATCGCGTCGCGGTACTCCCGAGGAGCCACATCTTGCATCGGTGTCCTCACGCCTCGATGGCAGGCGCGAAGGCGAGTTCGCGCAGCACCTGTGCCAGCACGGCGGTACCGGCCGCGACATGATCGGGTTCAGCCCATTCATGCTCCACATGGCTCGCGCCGTTGCGGCACGGGATGAAGATCATCGCAGCCGGGCAGACCTTGGCCAGATGACGGGCATCGTGACCCGCGGCAGAAAGGATCGCCATGGCGGAATGCCCCCGCTCCCGCGCAGCCTTCGCGATGCTCGCGCGCAGGCGCGGATCGAAGACGTTCGACGGCGCATCCACGAGCGGCGTCACCGTAACCGAGCACGGCGGGGCCTTCTCCTGGCATAGAGTTTTGATGCGCGCAGCCGCCGCATCGAGCACGACATTGTCAGGATGGCGCAGATCGATGCTGAAGCTGACGCGCGACGGCACCACGGACGGCGCGTTAGGCACGACGGCGACCCGGCCAATGGTGAACTTGATGTCGGCATCGATGGCGCCGATCTCGGCATGAAGTGCGCTCGCGACCTCCGCAAAGGCCGCGAGCGCATCGCGCCGTTCCTGCTGCGCCAGCGTGCCGGCATGGCCCTCGGCACCCTCGACCACCACCTGAAAGGTCTTCTTGCCCTGGATGCCGGTGACGACACCGATGGTGCAGCCGGCCGCTTCCAGCAGCGGTCCCTGCTCGATGTGCAGTTCGAGATAGGCCCCGGCGGCAAAGCCGAGGGGCCTGTGCGGGATATCGGGGAAAGCCTGGTGGAGGCCGTCGAGCGCCTCGCCGACGCTGATGCCATCCGCGTCGCGCGCGGCGCGGATCGCGTCCATGCCCCGCTCGCCGGTAAAGGCCTCCGAGCCCATCATGCCCGGCGCAAAGCGCGAGCCCTCCTCGTTCATCCAGGCGACGACGACGACGTCGCGCACGGGCGTCTCGCCTTTCCCGGCCAACGAGACCACCGCCTCCAAGGCCGCCATCACACCGGCCGCGCCGTCGAACTTGCCGCCGGTCGGCTGGCTGTCGAGATGACTGCCGAGCAGCAGCGGCGGCGCGGCGCGATCGCGGCCCGCCAGCGTCAGGAACAAATTTCCCGCAGCGTCCGTCGACGGCGTCAGTCTTGCTTCCAGCGCCCAGCCGATGACACGGCGCCAGGCGGCGATCTCACCGTCGCTCAGCGCCTGGCGGTTGACACCACCGGCCGGCGTCGCACCGATCTCGGCGAGCGACATCAAGCGAGTCCAGAGCCGGTCGGCGTTGATCAGAGGCTCGCTCGTCATCGACTACTTCGTGCGCATGATCTGGCCCGGCAGCGCGCGCGGATCGCGCGGCAGCCAACGTCCCGCCTCGACCTGGGCGATGAACTCGGCGAGCAGCGCGTTGAACGCCGCCGGTTCTTCGAGATTGAGCGTGTGGCCGGTCTTGGGGAAGACCGAGAGGCCGCAGGCGGGAATGGTCTTCTTCAGGAAGATGCCGGGCTGGAGACAGTGGTCGTCCTCGTCACCGACCACGACCAGCGTCGGCACTATCATCTTTTTCAGGCCGTCTTCGAGATCATAGAACGACGGCCGCCGCGCCTGCACGCCGCGCATGGTGTTGGCGGCGCCGCGATCGGAATGGGTGGCGAGGCGATCGGCAAATTCCTGCCAGCCGCGCGGATCCTTGTTCTGGAACTGCACCCGGCTCGCGCCGAGCGCATAGATCTTGGAAAACTCCTTCGCGCCCTGCTTCTCGAAATTGTCGGCGACTTCGAGCGAGACGCCGCGAAAATGCCCCTCGAATTCCTTCTCGCAGCCATAGCCGGCGCCAGCCACGGTGAGCGACAGCGCGCGCTCCGGCGTGCGCAGGCCGAAATGCACCGTGCAGAAGCCCCCCATGGAAAGGCCGACGATATGCGCCTTATCGATCTTCAGTGCGTCGAGCACAGCGACCGCATCATCGGCGGCGATCGCCTGCGAATAGGCCTCTACGCTGTCGGGCACGTCCGACGGCGAATAGCCGCGCGCGGCGTAAGTGACGCAGCGATGACGCCGGCTGAAATAGCGCAGCTGCGGCTCCCAGCTGTCGTGATTGCCGCCGAATTCGTGGATGAAGAGGATCGGCGTGCCCTCGCCCGCCTCTTCCACATGGAGCTTCACGCCGTCCTTCGTCGTAATCATCGTCATCGGCATCGTCCCTAAAATTGCGGCGGCAGGTCGTTGAGCGTGCGCGCCTGCGCGACCATGTCCGGCAGTAGCGTGCAGAGCTTTTCGACCCAGGCCTGCGGCACCGAGGTGCTGATCTTCACGAAACGGTCGCCGAAGCGCTGAGTGTGATAGGTGCCCTGGCGGATCATGATGCCCTGACGGCGATAGCATTCGACCAGCGCTTCGGGGCGGATGCCGGCCGCGATCGTTTCCAGTACGAGGAAGTTGCCGTGCGAGGGCATGATCGGCAGGGCCAGCCCGTCGATTGCGGCCGCCGCCTCCTGGACCATCGCCTTGTTGGCGCGGTCGATGCTGCGGACCTTCTTCATCCACTCGGCCTTGACCGACAGCCCCGCCTGCGCCGCGCGCTGGGCGATGACGCTCGCACCGAGCACGCTGGTGGAGGTCTGCGCCAGTTCCTCGAACAGATCAGGCGCTGCGACGAGCGCGCCGATCCGAAGGCCGGCAAGCCCGAGCCATTTGGAAAAGCTGGTCGAGACCACCGAGCCTTGCGGCGCCACGTGGAGCGCCGGCGTGTGGCCGTCGGCGAAATCGCGGTAGGTGCAGTCGTGCACCAGCAGCGCGCCGCAATCGCGCGCGATCACGGCAAAGCTCTCGATCTCCTCTCTTGTATAGCGGATGCCGAGCGGATTGTTGGGATCGACGAGATAGATGATCGCAGTGCGCTCGTCCACATTCGCCTTCAAGGCTTCCGGCGTCAGGCGGTAATTGCAGGCGGGATCGTAGATGGGGATCTCGATCACCTCGGCGCCCTGCTGACGCGCGAACAGGCATGGCCATTTCCAGGTCGGATCGGTGGTGACAAGCGTGGTGCCGGGCTTGCAGCGTGCACGGCAGATCATCGCCAGTGCGTTGACACCGCCCTCGGTCACCAGCGCTTCCGCACCCGGTGTGCCGAGATCGGCGACGATCGCCTCGCGCAACGCCTCGAAGCCGAGCGGCGGGGCATAGGCGTTGAACTCGCCCGCCTCGATCGAGCGCAGCATCGCCTCGCGCACAGCGGGGTGGCTCTCGATATGGTTGGTGTTCTGGCCGAGCCAATAGAGTCCAGGCGTCGCCGAGAGCTCGTCGAAATAGCGGTTGCGGACCAGTGCAGCGGATTGAGGCTTCGACATCGACGCCTCAGATCACCGAGCCACGTGCGGCGATGCCGCCGTCGATCGTCACCACGGTGCCGGTGATGTAGCCGGACCGCGGCGACGACAGGAAGGCGACGAGATCGGCGACCTCTTCCGATGTCGCAGGTCGTTTGCCCGGATATTTGTCGAACAGCTCCTCCCACCGGCTTTCGTCGCCGAGCATGTCGATCGCCTTGCGCTTCATGATCTTGAGCATACGGTCGGTGGCAACCGGCCCCGGATTGACCGCGACGACGCGCACGCCGTGGTCGAGGCTGCGGCCGCCGAGCGCCTTGGTGAAGGACATCAGCGCGGCATTGCCGGTCGAGCCTGCGATGTAGCTTGCGTCCCAGTTCTCGCCGGAATTGCCGATGATGTTGATGATGACGCCGTCCTTGCCCTTCATGCGCGGATAATAGAGACGCGACAGCGTGATGTAGCCGAACACCTTGAGATCGAAGCCGCGCCGCCAGGCGGCGTCGTCGAGAATTTCCAGCGAGCCTGCGGGGATGTCGCCGGCATTGTTGATCAGGATGTCGATGTCGCCGACCTCGGCCGCGAGCTTCTCCATCGCAGCCGTGCTCGACAGATCCAGCGCATGGATGGTGATCTTCACACCATGACGGGCCTCGAGCTGCTTCTTGGCCTCGAGCATCGCCTCGCCGTTGCGGGCGGCGAGATGCAAATGGCAACCCTCCGCGGCGAAGAGTTCGGCCACCGCAAGTCCAATCCCTTTCGACGCGCCGGTAATCAAGGCGGTCTTCTTCGTCAGCTTCAGGTCCACTCCGGGTCTCCAGGATGCGTGCTAGATATACAATGTCTAGCAATTTGCATACCAAGAGGCCGAGAGGTCATTCGAAGGCGGCGAGGAAGTCCAAGAGGTTGTCGCCGAGCAGATTGACGTGGTCCCTCATGGCGCTGTGCGCCCGCTCGGGATCGTGGGCCAGGATCGCCTGCATGATCGCCTCATGCTCGCGGACGGTGTCGGCAATCCGGTTCGGCATGCGCGTCACCCGGCGGCGATAGGCAGCCACCTGATTGCGCAGCTTGCGGGTCTGATCGGCCAGGAAGCTGTTGCGCGAAGCCTCGTAGATCGCTTCGTGGAATTCCTGGTTGATGTCGTAGAAAACGTCTATGTCGCCAGTTTCACCCGCCGCCACAAGCCGCTGGTGAATCTCGTTAATTTCTGTGCCCCAAGCCTGAGAGACCCGCCGGGCGGCGAGCCTTGCACACAGCCCCTCCAGCTCCGCCATCACCTGAAACATCTCGATCAGCGCCTGCGCCTTGATGCTGCGGACCGTCGCGCCCTGTCGGCCGCGCAGCTCGACCAGATTGTTGGCGGCCATCAGGCGGAACGCCTCCCGCACCGGTGTGCGCGAGACGCCAAAACGCTGGGCGATCTCCTGCTCGTCGAGGCGACTACCCGGCCCGAGATGGCCTGCCGCGATCGCCCCCTCGAGCTTCTGGCGCAGGCTCTCGGCGAGCGTCATTCCGGGGCTCGCGGCAAGCGTTTCGTGCCCATTTTTCACGCGTCTGCCTCCGCCATGTGCACCAATATCCGCCACCATGTTTCTCCGATGCCAATATAGGTATACATATTGACGCTCACATCTCAACGAAACGAGCTGTTTTCTCTCGGAGATGCACGTGTCTCCGACAGATCCATCGTCCATCTCGCAAGTCTTATGCCTGATTTGCCCGGAAATCGCACTGGCACACGAGTTGCTAAGAGATTTTAACGCGGCCCGCTTTCGTATGCGAATGGCCGCTGCCATTATACAAGGACATGCTGGTGCAGGCCGCTCGCCTCCCCGATTCCGGACCGACTATCGAAGCCCCGCAGGCTCACCCGAAGCCCGAGCCGCTGCTCGAGCTGCGCGCGATCAACAAGACCTTCGGTGCTGTCGCGGCCCTTTCGGGGCTTCAGGCGAGCATCGCCCCCGGCGAGTTCGTCACGGTCGTCGGCCCGAGCGGCTGCGGCAAGAGCACCCTCTTCAATATCGTCGCCGGCCTCGAAGAGCCCGATGTCGGCGGCATCCTGCGCTTCGAGGGCAAGAGCTGCCACGCCGCCGACCTGCTCGGCCGCGTCTCCTTCATGCCGCAGCGCGATTTGCTGTTTCCCTGGCGCAACGTCGTGGACAACGCCATCCTCGCGCTCGAGGTCGAGGGCATGCCGCGCGATCAGGCGCGCGCCAAGGCGCTGAAGATGCTGCCCGGGTTCGGCCTCGCCGGCTTCGAGAAACAATATCCCAATCAATTGTCCGGCGGCATGCGCCAGCGCGTCGCCTTGATGCGCACCTTCTTGTTCGAGCGCGACCTGATGCTGCTCGACGAGCCGTTCGGCGCACTCGACGCGCTGACGCGGGCGATGATGCAGCGCTGGCTGCTCGATGTCTGGCAGAAATACCGCCGCACCATTCTCTTCATCACCCATGACGTCGATGAAGCGATCTTCCTCGGCGACCGTGTGCTGGTCATGACCGCGCGTCCCGGCTCGGTGAAGCTCGAACAAATCGTCGATCTGCCGCGACCGCGTAAGCCCGAGATCGTCACCTCTCCCGAATTCGTGCGGCTCAAGCGCACGCTGCTCGATGCGATCGAGGAGGAAAGCATGAAATCGTTCCAGTCCTCGATCGCTCAGGAGAAGTCGCAGTGAACGCGATGTCAGCCAGAGAGCACGCGCCACATGGCATCGAACCCGCCGAGTGGGATGCCCGCATCAAGCTCGCGGCCTGTTATCGCATGGTCGCAAAGCTCGGCATGGACGATCTGATCTACAATCACATCTCCCTGCGCGTACCCGGTACCGAGGATCAGTTCCTGATCAATCCCTACGGGCTGCTGTTCGACGAGATCACGGCGTCGAGCCTCGTCAAGATCGACACCAAGGGCAACAAGCTCGACGACAGTGCGCAGGCCGTCAACGTCGCGGCCTTCGTGATCCATGCTGCGATCCACACGTCGAACCATGACGCGGCCTGCGTGCTGCACACCCATTCCGACGCGAGCGTTGCGGTCTCCGGCCAGGAGAAAGGCCTGCTGCCGCTGAGCCAGTTCGCGATGCGCTTCTACGAGCGCCAGGCCTTCCACGACTACGAAGGCGTCGCCATCGACCTCGACGAGCAGACGCGCCTCGTGCGCGACCTCGGCCCGCACAAGGTGATGCTGATGCGCAATCACGGCATCCTCACCGTCGGCCGGACGCCGGGCGAGGCCTTCATGCTGCTCTATTATTTCGAGCGCGCCGCGCGGATCCAGCTTCAGATGCAGGCGGCGGCCGCAGCCGGCGCCACGCTGGTGATGCCGCCGCACGAGATCTGCGAAAAGGCCGCTCGCCAGTTCTGGCAATTGCAGGGCGACATCCTCGTGCCCGGCGAACGCGAATGGCCGGCGCTGATGCGCCAGCTCGACCGCACCGATCCGTCTTACCGCAATTGATTTTCACCGCCTGGAGTATGACCATGTTGAGCCGACGCCACGCCTTCGCCGTCCTCTCCGCCATCGCACTGGCGACCGGCTCCCTTGTCACGGCTGCGCCAGCAGCCGACTTGCAGAAGGCGAGCCTGCGCCTGAAATGGTTGCCGCAGGCGCAGTTTGCAGGTTTTTACGTCGCGGCCGCCAAAGGCTACTACAAGGCCGAAGGCATCGACCTCACCATCAATCCCGGCGGCCCCAATCTGCTCACCGAGAACCTGGTCGCGACTGGCGCCGACACATTTGGCTTGTCCGGCGGCACCGACAGCGTGTTCGCGGCGCGCGACAAGGGCCTGCCGATCGTCTGCATCGGCGTGTCGCACCAGATCACTCCCTTCATCTTCGTCACCCGCAAGGACGGGCCGGTGAAGACGATCCAGGACTTCAAAGGCAAGACCGTCACCACCTGGTTCACCGGCGCCAACCACGTGCTCAACGGCATGCTGGCCAAGGAAGGCGTCAAGCCGGACGAGCTGAAGATCCAGCCGCAACAGGTTTCGGTGACGCCCTTCGTCGACGGCAGCGTCGATGTGGTCACCGCAACCTATTACAACGAGTTTTACACAATCCAGTCGCGCATGCCGAAGGACAGCCTGAAGACCTTCGTCGCCGAGGATTACGGCATCACCTTCCCGCGCGACACGCTGATCGTCGCCGAGGCGACCGCCAAGGAGAAGCCGGAGCTCGTCAAGGCATTCCTGCGCGCTTCGCTGAAGGGCTGGAAGGACGCGTTCTCGGATCCCAAGGGCGCCGTCGACACCGTGATGGCCGCAGCCCCGACGCTCGACCGCGCGCAGCAGGAGTTCATGCTCACCGAGGTGAAGCGCTTGATGACATCTGGCGCGGCCGCCAAGAACGGCATGTTCTGGATCGACGCGGACGCGGTCAAGACCGCCCACGACTTCTTCCTGAAGTACGGCGTGATCTCCAAGCCGGTCGATCTCGCCGCGGCCTATGACGCCAGCTTCATCCAGAGCGTCCCGCAGGCGGACCGGCTGCCGTGAGCAGCCCTGCGGCGACATCGCTTGATGACGGGCGAGCGGCTGCACGGTCGATCACCATGCCGGATCCGCTGCGCAAGGTGATCCGGCTGCTGCTCGGCCTTGCCATTGCGGCGGTGATCTGGGAAGGCGCGGTGCTGCTGTTCGGCATCCGCCCCTATTATCTGCCGCGCCTCAGCACGATCCTGATGGCCATGGCGGCGACGCCGCGCGCCTATGTTGACGGCTTCCTGCGGACGCTTGCCGAGACGCTGATCGGCTTCGCCTCCGGCGGCGCTTTCGGCGTGCTCATGGGCATCCTGTTCTTCCGTATCCGGGCGCTGCGCGAGATGATCTTCCCGATCTTCGTGGTGTCGCAGACCATTCCGGTCATCGCCTTCGGCGCGCTGGTGGTGCTCTGGTTCGGCAACACCTTACTCGCCAAGGCAATCATCGCATTCTACCTGACTTTCTTTCCGGTAACCGTGAACACGTTGCTGGGCCTCGAGACGGTCGACCCCAAGCAGGTGGCGCTGATGCGCAGCTTCGGCGCCTCCAACCGCCAGCTCCTGCTGCGCCTGCAGTTGCCGACCGCGCTGCCGCAGATCTTCGTGGCGTTGCGGCTCGCAGCGTCATTGAGCCTCGTCGGCGCCATCGTCGGCGAATGGTTCGGCGACACCACCGGCCTCGGCGTTCTGCTGCTCCAGGCCATGTTCACCGAGAACGTCGTGGCGATCTGGGGCGCCCTGCTCGCTGCGGCCCTGCTCGGCACCGGCTTCTATGCGGTGGTCGCCGCGGTCGAGCGGCGGCTGGTGTTCTGGAGCGCCGAGCAATGAGCCGCGCGATCGCCTCCCCCTCGCTCGCCGTTCAGCGCGGCTTTTTGGGCGCCGTCCTCCTGATCGCGTGCTGGGAAGGCACTGCGCGCGGACTGCATCTGCCGGCCTATGTGCTCCCCGCGGTCAGTGATATCGTCGCGGGCCTCTGGTCGAAGCGCGCAACGCTGACCGATGCCGCCGGCTACACTCTCTTCGAGGCGCTGGTCGGCTACGGGCTCGGCTGCCTGATCGGCATCGGCCTCGCCATCGCCATCGCATTGGTCCCGGCACTGCGCAGTGCGATCCTACCGCTTGCAACTGCGATCAATTCGGTGCCCGTGGTCGGCTATTCACCGCTGATCCTGCTGTGGTTCGGCATCGGCGTCAGCTCGAAGATCGTGATGGTGGCGATGGCGGTGAGCTTCACCATCCTGCTGTCGATGCTGGCCGGGCTCGACCGGGTCGATCGCCGCGCCGTCGACCTCATGAAGAGTTTTGGTGCCAGCCGCCTCAGCGTGCTCTGGCGATTGCGACTGCCAACCGCCCTGCCGCTGCTGCTCGCCGGCATGCGCGTCTCCACCGTACGCAGCGTCATCGTGGCGATCGTCACCGAGATGCTCGGCGCGCATGGCGGGCTCGGCTGGGTGATCTACCAGGCCGTGCTCCAGATCGATTTCGTCCAGGTCTGGTCGGCGATCTTCGTGGCGTCTGCGGCGAGCCTCGCCTTCTTCGGCCTGGTCGGCTTCCTTGAGCGAAAATTCTTGTTCTGGACATGACGCCATGAAACGACAGATGCATCTCGGCCTGTTCATCCTCGGCACCGGCAGTCATGTCGCGGGCTGGCGTTATCCCGGCGCAGTCGACAGTTTTCAAGACTTTACGGCGATCCAGGAGATCGGCCGCACTGCCGAGCGCGGCAAGTTCGACCTGATCTTCATGGGCGATAATCTCTATGCCGATGCGGCGGCCCATCCATCCTACACGCTGCGGCTGGAGCCGCTGACGATGCTGGCGGCGCTTTCGACATCCACCAGCCATATCGGCCTCGGCGCCACCGTCTCCACCACCTACAGCGATCCGTTCTCGGTCGCTCGCATCTTCGCGTCGCTCGATCACATCTCTAAGGGCCGCGCCGCGTGGAATGCCGTGACGACGGCCAATCCGGCCACGGCCGCGAATTTCGGCACCACCCATCCCGATCACGCCCGCCGCTACGAGATGGCCGGCGAATTCCTCGATGTGGTCAAGGGCCTGTGGGACGGCTGGGCCGATGACGCCATCGTCGCCGACCGCAGCAGCGGCCTCTACATCGATCCGGCAAAACTTCGCCCGATCGACCATGACGGCGCGTTCTTCAAGGTGAAAGGCCCGCTCAACATCGGCCGCAGCCCGCAAGGCCGTCCCGTCGTGCTGCAGGCCGGCGGGTCCGAGGCCGGTCAGGCGCTTGCCGCGCGCACCGCCGACATCGTGTTCTCGGTGGTACAGGATATCGAGGAAGCCAAGGCCGGCTACGCCTCGCTGAAGACCCGCCTGCCGGCGTTCGGCCGCGAGGCGGAGGATGTCACGGTGCTGCCAGGTGTGATGCCCGTCGTCGGCCGCACCGACAAGGAGGCCTTCGAGAAGCTCAACGTGCTCCAGAGCTTCGTCAGCGGCAGCAACGCGCTCGCGATTCTCTCCGACCGGTTCGGGCGTGACATGTCAGCCTACGATCTCGACGGGCCGATCCCCGACATCGCGCCCTCCGACAGCTATCACAGCTTTGCCAGTGTCATGCTAGCCAAGGGCCGCCGCGAGAACATGACGCTGCGCGATCTCTACAATCTCACCGCCGCCGCCCGCGGCCATTGGGTGCTGTGCGGCTCGGCCGAGCGCATCGCCGACACGCTCCAGCAATGGTTCGAGGAGCACGCCGCCGACGGCTTCAACGTGATGCCGCCTTACTTCCACGAGGGCTTCGAGGACTTCGTTGAGCTCGTCGTGCCGATCCTGCAGGAGCGCGGGCTGTTCCGGAGCGACTATGAGGGCACGACATTGCGCGAACATCTCGGCCTCGCACGGCCCGCCAATCCGTTCTTCGCAGGTTAGAGCACGCGGGCGATCCGCAGTGCCACGGAAAATCGCAACAGTGGTGCGGACAAGCGCATCGGAGTGATTATGATTGAGAATGCTCATTCGACAGGTCGACCGCTCGATCCCCGTTCCGCATGGTCCGGGCTATCCCAGGCAGAACGCGACGCCGCCTACGACAACAACGCGGCCGTCAAGAACAGCACGGCCCTGATCGCCGAACGGAACGAAGCCTCCAGCCGGCTGCGAGGCACGCTGAAATCCCATCTCGATCTGGCTTACGGTCAGCGGGCGAACAACAAGATCGATCTCTACCCGGCCGCCAGGCCTGAGGCGCCCTGCCTGGTGTTCCTGCATGGCGGCTATTGGCAGCGCAATTCGCGCGAGTTGTTCGCCCTGCTCGTCGAAGGCATCGCTGCCCATGGCTGGTCGGTTGCCATTCCCGGCTATTCGCTGGCGCCTGAGGTTTCCCTCACCGACATCGTCGCCGAAGTCCCGCGCGCGCTCGACTGGCTTGCCGCAAACGGCGCGTCCTATGGCGTTGCCGGACCGGTCGTCTTGTCGGGTTGGTCCGCCGGAGCCCATCTCGCAGCGATGGCGCTGAACCATCCGAGTGTCCATGCGGGACTGGCGATCTCAGGCGTGTACGAGCTCGCACCAATCCGCGATACCGGCCTCGACAACGCGCTGAAGCTGACGGACGAGGAAATCGCCGCGCTGTCGCCGTTACGCCTGCCCGTCACACCGAAGCGGCTCGACATCGCCTATGGCAGCAACGAGCTGCCGGCGCTCGTGTGCGATTCCATCGATCTCCACGACAAGCGCGCGGCGGCGAAGGCCCCCGGCAAGCTCATTCCGGTCGACGGCGCCGACCATTTCACCATTCTCGAGGCCCTACGGCGGCCAGACGGGGTCCTCGTCGACGCCGTCCGCCGGTTGCTGGACTAAAACGCGAAAACAACCCCATGCACAGTAGAGATGCCGTTGTTTTCAAAGACGAATTTTGCAGGCACGTCGACACCATCGATCATTTTGACTCGTCGGGCAAAACAGGGGCCTGACGCCGCGCTTGCTGCTGTCGCGCTTCCACGCAGATCTGGTCGCCCGTGATCCTTATCGGGTAAAGCCGCAACGGCGGGCTCGGCCATCCCGGATTGATCGCCCCGTCGCGCAAATCGAACGATGCCGCGTGACGCGGACAGAACAGCCGACCGGCCCTCACCTGTCCGAAAGCCAGATCCGCCTGTTCATGCGGACACGCGCGGTCGCATGCGACGGCATCGCCGTCGTTCCAGATGACCAGCAAGTCGAGGCCTGCAACATGTACGGGAACGATCGTCTCCGCTCTCAGGCGGTCGAGATTGCAGACCGGCGTCCAGCCGAAGCCAGCTGAACCGGCGGCATCATCATCCACCGAGATAGGCCTTCCGCACATGCTCGTTCTCGATCAGCTCGGAGCCTGCGCCTGACAGCACGATGCGGCCATTCTCGAGCAGATAGGCGTGGTCGCACATCTCGAGCGCGGCGAACGCATTCTGCTCGACCAGCAGCACCGTGGTGCCGGCATCGCGGATAGCGCGGATGATCGCGAAGGTGCGTTCGACGATGTTGGGCGCAAGGCCGAGCGAGGGCTCGTCGAACATGATCAGCCGCGGTCGCGACATCAGCGCGCGCCCGATCGCCAGCATCTGCTGCTCGCCGCCCGACAGCGTGCCCGCCGCCTGCCGGCGCCGCTCGGCGAGCCGCGGAAATTCCGCGTAGATGCGGTCGCGGTCGGCCGCGATCTCGCCCGAACCACGGCGGAGGTAAGCCCCCATGTCGAGATTCTCCTCGACGCTCATGTGCGGAAACACGCGCCGGCCTTCCGGACAATGTGCAATTCCGCTGGCGAGCACGCGCGGAGGTCTCGCCCCGGTGATGTCGATGCCCTCGAACCACATTTGCCCTGCGCGCGGCGGCACGAGGCCGGAAATCGCACGCAGCGTCGTGCTCTTGCCGGCGCCGTTGGCGCCAATCAGGGCGACGAGCTGGCCGGCCTTCACGTCGAGCGAGATGCCGCGCAGCGCCGTGACGCCGCCATAGCCGCACACCATGTCCCGGATCTCAAGCACGTCCCGCTCCATGTCCGAGATAGGCCTCAATCACGGCCGGATCGTTGCGGATCACATCCGGGGTCCCCTCGGCAATGATGCGGCCATAGTTCAGCACCACGATGCGGTCCGAAACGGTCATCACCATCGGCATGTCGTGCTCGACCAGCAGGATGGTGATGCCACGGTCGCGGACGCTGCGGATCAGCTCGACGAAGCGGTGGGTTTCCGAGGCGTTCATGCCCGAGACGGGCTCGTCGAGCAGCAGCATCGAGGGCTCCGCCGCCAGCGCCAGCGCGACACCGAGAAGGCGCTGCTCACCGTAGGACAGCGAGCCGGCCGCATCATGGGCGCGGCGTTCGAGGCCGACCCATTCGATCAACTCGCTGGCGCGCTGCCGCAGCCTGCGTTCCGAGGCGCGCGCGCCCGGCAGCCCGAGGATGGCATCGAGCAGCCGCACCCGGCCCTGACGATGCAAGCCAATCAGGAGGTTGTCGTAGACCGTATCGTTGGGAAACACGCTGGTGCGCTGAAAGGTGCGTATCAGGCCGAGATCGGCGATCTGGTGCGGCTTCAGTCCGGTCAGCGTCGTACCCTGATAGGTGACCTGGCCTGCGCTCGGCGTCAGGAAACCAGTCATAACGTTGAAGGCGGTGGTCTTGCCGGCGCCATTCGGCCCGATCAGGCTGACGATCTCGCCCTCACCGACCGTAAAACTCATGTCGGAGATCGCGACCAGCCCGCCGAAGCGGACGGCGACCTGCTCGATGGTCATGGCAATGCTGCGGGCGGTCATCACGCCGGCTCCTTGGCACCGGTTTCGGTGAGCGCAACTGATGCCAACGGCGGCGCGCCGCTGCGCCGTCGGATGAAGCGCTGTGCGAGCGATGGCACGATGCCGCGGGGCAACACGAACAGGATTGCGATCAGCACGCCGCCATAGGCGATCCACTGCGCCTCCGGCGCCATGACCGGCCGCAGCGCGACCGGCAGCAGCCCGAAGATCAGGCCGCCGACCACGGGCCCGGCCAGCGAGCCCTTGCCGCCGCTGATCACCATGATGACCATGGTGACGGTGTTGATGAAGGCGAACACTTCGGGGTCGATGATCCGGATGTAGTGCGCATAGAGGCTGCCGGCCGCGCCCGCGATCGCGGCCGAGATCACGGCTGCAAGCGTCAGCGTCCTGGTGACGTCGATGCCGACAGAGACGGCAAGCGTCTCGTTCTCCATCAGCCCCCGCATCGCACGGCCGAAATGGGAATGAACGAGGCGGGCGATCAAGAGATAGGCGACCAGCGCCACGACCAGCACCAGATAGTAGTTCTGCATCTTGGTGCGCAGCGTCAGCTCACCAATCCAGGGCAAGGGCAGCGCGATGGATGGAATGTTGGTCAGTGCGAGCGGCCCCTGCGTCAGCTCGACCCAGTTCAGCGCGACCAGCCGGACGACCTCGGCAAAGGAGATGGTCACGATGACGAAATAGGCGCCGCGGACGCGGAAGGAGAGCAACCCGACGAAATAACCGCACAATCCGGCGACCAGGATTGCCAGCAAGAAGCCCGCAATCGGTGGCCAAGGCGCGTGAACCAGGCGGACGTCTCCGGGCAAACTGACGTCAAAGCCGAGCGACGTCAGCGCGCTGACATAGGCACCGATGCCGAAGAAAGCGATGTGGCCGAGGCTGAGCTGGCCTGTGAAGCCCAGCAGCAGATTGAGGCTCATCGCGCCGATGACGAAGATGCCGGTCGTGATCAGCGCGTTCAGGAGATAGGGATCGCGCAGCCAGAGCGGCACTGAGGCCAGGGCCGCGACGGCGAGAATGGTGACGGCGGCTCTCATCCAACCCGCTCCGCGCGCGCAAACAGGCCGGTCGGCCGGAAGATCAGGACTGCGATGATGATCACGAAACCCATGGCATCGCGGTAACCCGATGAGACGTAGCCCGCCCCCAATTCCTCGGCCAGCGCCAGGATGAAGCCACCGATCACTGCGCCCGTGATGTTGCCGAGGCCTCCAAGGATGACGATGGCGAAGGCCTTGACGGCGGCGAGATCGCCCATTTGCGGGAAGATCACGTAGACAGGCCCAAGCAGAGCGCCGGCGGCGGCGGCAAGGCTGGAGCCGATCGCGAAGGTCGAGGTGTAGATCATGTCCACGTTGACACCCATCAGCGACGCCGTGTCATGGTCCTGGAACGTCGCCCGCATCGCACGTCCCAGGCTGGTCTTGTTGATCAGCAGATAGGTGACCAAGATGAGCAGCGCTGCCGCAGCCAGAACAAACAGGCGCAACCAGGAGACCGACACCGGCCCGAGCACCAGCGGCGCCTCGGGGAATGGCGTGGCCACCGATTTGGCGACACCGCCCCAGATCCACAGCGTGCCGGACTGCATCGCGATCCAGGCGCCGATCATGACCAGCATCGTGGTATCGATGTCGGAGCCGCGCAGCGGTCGCAGCAATGTCAGTTCGATGGCTGCCCCGAGCAGCCACCCGGCAAGCACCGCAACGGGCAACGCCAGGAAGAAATTCAGCCCGAGCTGCTGCACCACGATGAACATGATGTAGGCGCCAAACGTGTAGAGCACGCCGTGCGTAAAGTTCACGACGTTCATGATGCCGAAGATCAAGGTCAGCCCGATGCCCAGCAGCGCGTAGGTGCCGCCGAGCACGAGCATATTGACCAGATGCTGAAGGAATTCGCTCAAAGCCGTTCCCGAATAAGTCGCACATGACGAGGGCGGTGATGCACCGCCCTCGTCGTCGACGAAGCGCGTTATTGTTTGAGCACGATCTTGCCGGAAAACCGTTTCACACTTTTCCGGATCATGCTCTAGATCTAGAGCGTCTTCAGCTCGACCTTGCCGTCGTTGATCTCGATGAGATAGACGTTCGGCTGGCTCTGCCCGCTCTCCTTGCCCTCGGGACCGGACTTGCGGAACACGATATCGCCGTTCAGTCCCTTGATATTGATGTCCCAGAGCGCCGCCTTGATTGCGGCTGGATCAGCCTTGCCGGCCTTCTCGATCGCCGCCGCCGCAGTGCGGATGCCGTCATAGCCGCGAAAACTCTCGGTGCAGCCGGCGAACTCGAAACCGCGCTTCTTCCATTCCGTGATGAAATAATTGGTGGCTTCCGGATTAGGCGTCTTGTCCGGGAACCACGGCAGGAACGTGGTCAGATGCATGGTGCCATTGGCGGCGGCACCGGCCTGGGCGATGATCTGGTCCGGGTTCTGCGAGCCGCCGGTGGTGATGATGCGCTTCTTCAGGCCCAGCGCGGCCGCCTGCTTGAAGATCAGGGTGAGCTGATCGACCGCTGTCGTGACGATCACCGTCTCGGAATCCGAGCTCTTGATCTTGGAGAGCTGCGCGCTCATGTCCTGCGCGCCCTGGTCCATGGTCTCGACCAGGCCGATGCTGATGCCCTTGTCCTTCATCATCTTGCTGAAGTCCTCGGCCGTGCCCCGGCCCCAGTCGTTGTTGATGACGAGGAAATCGACCTTCTTGAGCGCGAGCTTGTCGACGATGCCCTTGAACGCGGCGGCCTCGACTGCCGAGGGCGGCGAGATCCGGAAGATGAAGGGATTGCCCGTCGTCGTGATCTTGCCGGAGGACGAGGTCTCCACCACCATCGGCGTCTCGTATTCCATCAGCTTGGGCATCACCGCCAGCGTCAGGCTCGAGCCCCAGGCGCCCATCAGCACCGGCACCTTGTCGCTGGTGATGAGTTTTTCGGCGACGGCGGCAGCCTCCGTCGGGTTGCTCTTGTTGTCCTCGATGACGAGCTCGATCTTCTTGCCCAAGATGCCGCCCTTGGCATTGATCTCGTCGGCGGCGATCTTCGCGCCGTTGACGACATAGGTCCCGGAGGCCGCGAACGCGCCCGTGAGCGGCTCATTGACGCCGATCTTGATGGTCTGCGCTCCTGCCGTGCCGCCGAACAAGGCCGTCGCAAGCGCGATGGCCGGAACCAGTCCGAATGCTCGTGTCATGTTGTCTCTCCAAATCCCACGCTGTTGATATCCAGGGTCGTCCAATCCAAGGTCGTTCAAGGCTTCGTCATTCCACGGCGCCGGGACGCCGATCATTCCGCGCCACCTTTTCCAGTGAAGACGCGGCCAAACATGCGCGCCAGCCGGGCGCGTAAAACGCCTGATGCAATCGACCAGCCACTGAGCTCTACCGCGGCCGCCTGCCCCAACGGCGCGCCGGACATGTGGCGGTCGAGATTGCCCGCGAACTCCGCAACGAGCCGCTTGGCAAGATCCCGCACCAGGCCAGGCCGGCCGACCTGCGCCAGCATTCCCGTGAGCGTGTACCCGATCGAGAGCTCGACGGCGGTCGCCGCGCCGCCTTCGAGCGGAAGCAGGCGATAGCGGATCTCTCCTTGCGTGGCCGAATGGCTACGCTGGTCGGTGCCGACGCCCACGATGCGTCCCGATATAGTTGCGGGATCGCGTTCGACGCGCGCGGCGCCCTCGAAGGACGCCGCGATCGGTCCGAGCCTGACGCTGATCATGCCCTCCACGCGCGCCGGCGTCGGCGGCGCCGTCAGCGATACGCCGGGCAGGCAGGACGCAATACCGGCGATGTCATCGAACATCGCGAACACCTTTGTGGGTGGGTGCGGCAGCGTGAAGCTCTGATCGAGAACGGTCGCCGGAAGGAAATCGGCAATTCTGACCTGTGCGGCGCCGTCCGATGCCGGCACTGGGACCTGCCGCGCAGGCCTCGGCTCGTCGCCGCTGAACGCGGCTCGCCCCGATCCGGCGGGGCCGAGACTGGTCCGGCCGCCATCGGCAAGCGGCGCGATGTTGCGCGCACGCCTCGCCTCGATGACGGACTGGACGGCCCGCACAATTCCGACATAGCCGGTACAGCGGCAGAGATTGCCGCTGAGGCCGACACGGATGCGCCGCTCATCGGCATCGGGCAGACGCAACACCAGGTCGCGCGCCGAGACCAGCATCCCCGGAGTGCAATAGCCGCACTGAAGCGCATGCTCGCGGGTGAAGGCTGTGCGCAACTCGGTCGTGACCTCGTCCTCATCGAGCCCTTCGATGGTGGTGATGTCGGCGCCCGCGCAGGCCACCGCATAGGTGATGCAGGAGCGCGCCGGCACGCCGTCGAGCAGCACGGTGCAGGCGCCGCAGACGCCGTGCTCGCAACCGAGATGGGTGCCGGTCAAGTCCAGCTCATCGCGGACGAAATCGGCCAAGCTGGTCCGCGGCTCGGCCGAGACTTCGACCGCACGGCGATTGACCTGTAGTGCGATCGTGGTCATGCCGCGGCCTCCAGGACGGCGCGCTTCAACACGCTGACATGGATATGACGCTGCGCGGCGTCCTCGATGCCGGCTTTGATCAGAAGGTCATCCGCGACGCGAGCGTCGAAGCGCTGCTTGTAGTCGGCCGCGATCCGCCCGCCGAACAGCTCGGCGGCATCGGTGACAACGATCGGCGTCGTGTCAATCGCACCGATCACGACACGCGCCGAGGCCGCAACTGGGTCGATCAGCACCGCGCCGATCGCGTGGGCGAACTCGCCGGTCTTGCGGCAGCTCTTGGCATAGCCCCAATGGGCCGAGGCCGCGCGTGACGGGACGTGAATCGCCTCGACGATTTCGCCCGCATGCAGCGCTGATTCCAGGGCGCCGACAACAAAGGCCTCGATCGCCATCGAGCGAGCGCCGGCAAGACTGCGCAGCGTCACGCGCGCACCCAGGGCCGCGAGCGACGAGATCCAGTCAGCGGCGGGATCGGCATGACTGAGGGAGCCGCCGATCGTGCCGCGGTTGCGCACCGCGCGGTATGCGATGTTGGCGGCGACGCCGCGCATGGCGCCGCGGGTCACGTCGGCCGTGCGCCCGTCCTCGATGTCGGCATGGGTGACCAAGGCGCCGAGCACGAGTTCGCCACGAGAAACCTCGGCCCGCTTGAGCTCGGCCAGGCCGGAGATGTCCACGATCAGCTCCGGCTGCACCAGCCGCAGATTGAGCATCGGTCCAAGCGACTGGCCGCCGGCGATGATCTTTGCCGAACCGCCGCTTGCGGCCAGCATCGACAGCGCGGCGGCTAGATCGCCCGGACGCTCATAACTGAAGGGCGCCGGTTTCATGCCGCGCTCCTCTCAGTCGCGCGTGCAGCCAGAACGGCTTCGACGACGCGATGCGGCGTGATCGGCGATTGCATCAGCTCGACGCCGAGCGGACGCAGCGCGTCGTTGACGGCGTTGGCGATGGCGGCCGGCGGCGCAATCGCACCGCCCTCCCCGATGCCCTTCACGCCGAACTGCGTATAGGGCGACGGCGTTTCCATGTGATCGAGCCGCGCCGCCGGAACCTCGGTCGGGCCTGGCAGCAGATAGTCGGCGAGCGTCGTCGCCAGCGGCTGGCCGGAGGCATCGAACGGCATCTCCTCGTAGAGCGCGGTGCCGATACCTTGCGCCAGACCGCCATAGATCTGGCCGTCGACCACCAGCGGATTGACCAGCACGCCGCCGTCCTCGACGATCACATAGTCGAGGATTTCCACCTGGCCGAGATCAGGATCGACCGCGACCACGGCCGCGTGCGCGGCATAGCTGAAGGTCCCGCTGTCGCGGACGGGCTTGTAGCCTTGCGTCACCTCAAGCCCGCCGGGATCGACATCGGCCGGGAGATCCTGGGGGCGACGATACCAGGTGTGGGCGATCGCCCTCAGGCTGACATTGCCATTGACGCGCACTTCGCCATTCTGCAACACCACGGCGGCCGGATCGTGCTGCAACAGCTTGGCGCCGATGCGCCTTGCGCGTTCGCCGAGCTCGCGGCAAGCCGTCGCCACCGCGCCGCCGGCCATCACCATCGAGCGTGAGCCCCAGGTTCCCGTCGAATAGGGCGTCATCGCGGTGTCGCCGAGGATGATGCGGATCTTCGCAACGTCGACGCCGAGGATCTCGTGCGCGACCTGGGCAAGCGTCGTTTCCATGCCTTGCCCGTGCGAATGCACACCGACGCGCAATTCAAGGCCGCCGTCCGGCGTCAAGCGTGCCGAGGCCTGCTCATGACCCGGCACCATAGGGATGCCCCAGCCGGAATAGACCGAGGTGCCGTGCGCCGCCTGCTCGCAATAGATCGAGACGCCGACGCCGATGCGGCGACCGTCAACCTCGCCCAGGCTCTGTTTGGCACGAATGGACTCGATGTCGATGGCGGCGAGCGCGCGCCGCATCGCTTCCGGGTAATCGCCGCTGTCAAAGTGCTTCCTGGTGATGTTATCGAACGGCATCTGCTCCGGCAGCACCAGGTTGCGCAGCCGCACCTCGCCGGGCTCAAGCCCGGCTTCGGCCGCCACGAGATCAAGCATCAGCTCCAGCGCGAAGCAGACGCCGGTGCGCGCGACGCCGCGATACGGCAGGATCGGGCATTTGTTGGTCGCAACCGAGAAGGTGCGGCAGCGATAGGCCGGCATCTTGTAAGGGCCGGGCAAAATACTCGCGACCTGCGCGGCCTCGAGACAGGCCGAGAACGGATAGGACGAGTAGGCCCCGGAATCCACGGTCGCCTCGCAATCGATGCCGCGCAGCGTGCCGTCACGGTCCGCATAGACCGTGATCTTGTAATGATGCTCGCGGCAATTGGAGCTGGCGACGAGATGCTCGCGGCGATCTTCGAGCCAGCGCACGGGATGCCCATTACGCATGGTCAGCCAGGACAGGCAGACCTCTTCCGGCAGCAGAATACCCTTGTGGCCAAAGCCGCCACCGACATCGGGCGAGATGACGCGGATCTGGCCCTCCTCCATGCCGAGGCATTCGGCAAGGCCGCTGCGGGTGATGTGTGGCATCTGCGCCGCGGAATGCAGCGTGAGCTGATCGAGCCGACGGTCGAAGGTCGCAACCACGCCGCGGCCCTCCAGCGGCGACATGCATTGCCGAGCCGTCGAGATCTCGCGCGTCACCTTGATCGGCGCATCCAGCGCGGCGGAGATGTCGACCTCGTAATTGGTCTCGAGGAAGACGTTGTCGCCCCAATGCTCGTGTACCAGCGCCGAGCCGGGCTCGCGCGCCTTCAGCATGTCGTAGACCGCGGGCAGCTCCTCCAGATCGAGCGTCACGGAGGCCGCGATGTCCTCGGCCTCGGCGCGCGTCGGCGCAAGGCAGATCGCAACGAGCTCGCCGACCTGGCGCACCTTGCCGGTCGCCAGCACCGGTTGTTCGGATATCTTGAAGCCAGGCAGCCCTGACACCGCGCGGATCGGCTTGATCCCGACGAGATCGGCCGCCGTGAACACGCTGCCGCGATAACGCTCGGGCACGTGGATGCCGCAGATGCGCGCATGCGCCATCGGGCTGCGCACGAAGGCGACATCCTGAAGGCCCGCGAGCCTGATGTCGGCGACGTATTGGCCGCGGCCGCGCATCAGGCGGTCATCCTCCTTCCGCGGCAGGCGTGCGCCAACGCCCTGCCCGGACTTGCCAGAAGGAAACTCTCGTTCGTTGCGCACGCCGGCGTTCTCCCTCACCGCGCGGACTTATGCCGCGACGGCTTGCGGCAGGATCGGTGCGACCGCGTCGAAGCGCGTGCCGGCGCGGAGGCAGAAGGCCGGCTGCAGCAGGCGCTCGGCGATGACCTCGTTCTTCTCGTTGTCCTTCAGCACGAACCGGCCGTTCTTCTCCGTGAGCACGGAGACGTCGGCACCCATGCCGACCTTGAGCGCGCCGATCTCTTCGCTGCGGCCGAGCATCTTTGCGGGATTGGAGGTGACCATCGGCACCACCTGCTCCAGCGACAGACCGAGCGCCATCATCGAGCTCATCGCCTGCACCAGGCTGAACTTGGCCTGTCCTGCGAACGGATGGTTCTCCTCGTCCTCGTGCTGGTCGGGCGTTCCGGCCGGCGCGGGCACATGCGTGTTGTAGCCGTGAATATCGGCGCCGAGCGTGGTCGGAATGATGCCGGCGGCAATCGCCTTCTTGGCGAGCCGGTAAGAGAAGTGGCTACCGTGACCGACATCGACCTTCAGGCCGCGGTCGAGCGCGGCCTGGATCACCGGATGCACCTCACCCTCGCGGTTGACGAAGCCGCCGGGATGACGCGTGAACGGATGAGCGAGAACATCGCCTTCACGCAAGAGCGGGATCACGCGCGTAAGAATGGTGTCGGCATCCTCGCCATTGGCGCCGCTCTCGGGCAGGCCCCAGAGCTGGCCGAAATGCACGTAGACCGGAAGATCGGCGCGCTTGCCGATCTCAGCCGCCATCTCGATGACGCGAATGCCCCAGCGCGCGAAACCACCGATCTCGGCATGCGCCTTGATGCCGCGTACAATGTCGAGATTGGCCGTCGCCGCCTTGACCGTGGCGTCGATGTCGACGCCATCGGGACTGTAGAGCTGCGGATAGAAGTGTCCTTCGAGGCCGCCGACGAGGTAGGCGGACAGAAAGGCATAAACTCGTGAGGCCGCAGGCTCCGCGATGAAGTGACGAAAGCCGGGCAGCGTCATGCAGGACGGGCCGCCCTGGTCGACCAGCGTCGTCACGCCCGACTGCACGCCGACCATGTCCGGATTCATGCCGAAGCGGCCGGAGACATATTGATAGACATGTGCGTGGGTGTCGATCAGCCCGGGCAGCACCAGCTTGCCGCTGACGTCGACGACCTCCTTGGCGCTGGTCGGCAGAATGTCGGGCGCGACGGCTGCAATCCTGCCGTTGCGAATGGCGATGTCCTTGATGCCATCAACGCCGGAGGCCGGACAGATCACGCGACCGCCTCGCAGCAGAAGGTCGAAGCTGGCAGTAACGGACATGGGCGCTTTCCTCTTCTTGAACGAGCGACGCATCGCCCGAATTACGAAGCATGCTTCGCATTTTGACAAAAGCAAGCTTCGTGCCATGATCCGGCGGTGGCGGGCGCACTCGAATCGAGCTAAGCGCGGCGGGGTTTTGGCTTGGGAGAGTGTGCATTGCGGCAGGCGAAGACACGTCGCAGCGGGGGCAAACATCGCCCCTGGCCATTATCGCAACGTCCCGGATATCTGATCCGCCGGTTGCACCAGATTCACGTCGCGCTGTTTCAGGAGGCCTGCGGCGCGTTCGAGGTCACGCCGCTGCAATACAGCCTCCTCTCGGCGTTGGCGGTGCGCGAAACCGCCGATCAGACCACTTTGGCGGCCGATATCGCCCTCGATCGCACCACCACGACCGGCGCATTGAAACGTCTCGCGGCACGAAACCTGGTCGAGCGCGCAGTCAACAAGGACGATCGCCGGGCGCGCCTGTGCCGATTGACGTCAGCCGGCGCAGCCTTGCTGGTCAAGATCGAGGGCGCGGCGCGACGGGCACATCGCGCAACGCTGGGAGACCTCAGCGAGCGGGAACAGGCGCAGTTCATCGAAATGATGCAGCGCATCGTGGCCGGCCACCCCAGTCGCGACAGTGCCACTGCCCTATTCGACTAGACGGAGCTGCCGCGCTATTGGGTTGGGCTGCTCAATTTATCATCGTACCGCTGCTCAGTCATGCAACGTCCCTTGCCTCTCGCCCACCGGCTCGCGGAGGGGTCGCCACCTCGTGGTTGCGGCGACCATTTCATGCGCGAGGTCGAAGCGCGCTTGAGAATCCAACAGCAATCCGACGCAAGCGAGGATGTATCCGGCATCGATGCAGACCCTGCTCCGGCCGGCCACAACCGATGGCACGATTTATGCTGCGATGATGCGAAGCGTGCTTCGTATTGGGGGATGTCATGACGGATTCCGAACTTCGCGCTGATCTTCACAGCATCGAGCCAATTCCCGATGCGGACCGGGACTCAACCGGGCCGCAGCAGATGTGGATCTGGGCCGGCGCCAACATCGCGCCGGTGAACTGGGCGCTCGGCGCGCTCGGCATCATCCTCAAGCTTGGCCTGATGGAGACGATCGCGGTCATCGTGCTCGGCAATATCGTCGGCTGCGCGATCTTCGCGACCTTCACGATGATGGGGCACAAGACCGGCGTCAACCAGATGGTGCTGAGCCGGTCCGCGTTCGGAGTCCGCGGCGCCTACCTGCCGAGCATCCTGATGTTCGTGATGACGCTGGGCTGGATTGGGGTCAACACGTACTTCCCGGTCAAGGTCTCGATGGGCATCCTTGGGCAGTTCGGCGTTCCCGACACCTGGCCGATCGAGATCGCCGTCATCACGCTGGTGATGGCCGTACAGGTCCTGATCGGCATCTACGGCTTCTACGCGATACGTACCTTCGAGAAGTACACGGTGCCGCCGACCATCGCCATCATGGTGCTGATGAGCGTTTTGGCATGGACGCGTCCCGGCGTCGTCAACTGGAACTTGACGACCTCGCTGCCGCCGGGCGCGCATCTGGCGATGCTGACGCTGCTGATGACCGCGATCGGGGTCGGCTGGGGCATTTCCTGGGTGACCTGGGCCTCCGACTATTCGCGCTTCGTGCCGCGAAGTGTGCCGTCGAAGTCCGTGTTCTGGTACAGCTATATCGGCATGTTCGTGCCGACGGTCTGGCTCGGCATCCTCGGCGCGACCATCGCCTCGACGACGCTGGATACCGATCCCGCCAAGATGGTGAGCGCGGTATTTGGAGGCCCCGTCAGCATCCTGGTCCTCCTGATGGTGTTGCACGGCCCGATCGCCACCAACATCCTCAACGTCTATTCGGCGACCTTGGCAGCGCTGAGCGCGGGGCTGAAGTTCTCGCGCTTCTGGCTCACCGTCATCGTCGGCGTCGCCGGCTATCTGGTCACGCTGTACTTCATCTTCGCGCCGTCCTTTGCGAAAGCGTTCGACAACTGGATGGTCAGCCTGCTCTTGTGGATGAGCCCGTGGGCCGGGGTGGTGCTGGCCGACTTCTTCATCAAGCGCAAGGGCAAGATCGACATCGCCGAGCTCTATCGCTCGCCGGAGACCAGCGCCTATGGCGACATCAACTGGGCCGGCATGATCGCCTTCTTTGCGGGCCTCGTTGCCGGATGGCTGGTCGAAGACGGCCTCGTCGGTGCGCTGCAGGGGCCGGTCTCGATCAACCTGCTCGGCGGTGCCGACCTGAGCTGGCTGTTCGGCATCGGGGTTGCAGGCCTTGTCTATCTTGGATTGGGCAAGCTCGTGACGTCGCCCTCCTCAATCGTTGCGAGCAGCGCCGGCAGCTAGCAGCGAGCAAGTCGATGGACCACCTTCTGCGTTCCACGCCCGGCAACGTCCAGTGGGGACTCTGGGATGGACGGCTAAAGCCCGTGCTCCGGATCGCATCCGGAGACCGGGTGACCATCGAGACGCTTTCGGGCGAGCCGGACGATCTGCCTGATCCGTCGCTCGGCTTTGACATCGTTCCCGGACATGCGGAGGTGCTGGCAAGCACCGTTCGCGGTCCGGGGCCGCATCTTCTTACCGGGCCGATCCACGTCGAGGGCGCCGAGCCCGGCGACGTGCTGGAAGTGCGCGTGCTGAATATCGAACTACGCTGCAATTGGGGCTGGAACCTCCAGGTGCCGATGCTCGGCACGCTGCCCGAGGATTTTCCCGAATTCCGTCGCATCCACATTCCGCTCGACCGCGCGCGCAACGTGGCGCGCCTGCCGTGGGGACAGGAGCTGCCGCTGTCCCCCTTCTTCGGCAATTTCGGCGTGGCGCCGCCGCTCGCCTGGGGCCGTCTGTCCTCCAAGGAGCCGCGGGCGTTCGGCGGCAACATGGACAACAAGGAGCTCGGCGCCGGCAGCACGATTTACTTTCCTGTCTTCGTGCCGGGCGCGCTGTTCTCCGCCGGCGACGGCCATGCGCTCCAGGGCGATGGCGAGGTCTGCCTGACGGCGATTGAGGCCGCGCTGACCGGCACCTTCGAATTCCACGTCCGGCGCGATCTCCGCATCGCCTCCCCGCGCGCGGAAACCGCGGTCGACTGGATCACGATGGGATTCGATGAAGACCTCGACGATGCGGCCAAGGCGGCGCTGCGCGACATGATCGCGCTGATCCGCGAGAGGAGCGGCCTCAGCGCGCAGGACGCCTATACGCTTTGCTCGATCGCCGCCGACCTCAGGGTTACGCAGATGGTCGACGGCAACAAGGGCGTCCACTGCGTCCTGGCAAAATCCCGCATGCCTGACCGCGTCCTTCGCTAGAGCGCGCCGCGCGAGCTGCGCCTGGTCAGATCAGGCTCGACTTGCCGCGGCTCAGCACCTCGCCCGAGCCTTTGTCGCCAACGATCTCGCCCTGGTCGTACACGACCCGGCCGCGGGCAATGGTGGTGACGGGCCAACCGGTGACATCAAAGCCTTCCCAGGGCGTATAGTCCGCGCCGTGGTGAAGATCGGCCTGCTGAATCTTCTTCTTCAGCCTGGGGTCCCACAGCGCGATATCGGCATCGAACCCGACGCCGATCGAGCCCTTGCGCGGATAGAGACCGTAGATCCTCGCGTGGTTGGTCGCGGTCAGCTCGACGAACTTTTGCAGGGTGATGCGGCCCTTCGAGACGCCCTCGGAGAACAGGATCGGCAGCCGCGTCTCGACGCCGGGAATGCCGTTCGGCACCCAGCGGAACGAGGTGCGAGCGTTCGGCGTCAGCTTACCCTTGGGATCATCGTAGCGGAACGGGCAGTGATCGGACGAGAAAGTCTGGAACACGCCTGACGTGATGCCTTCCCAGATCGCCTGCTGGCTCTCGACATCGCGCGGCGGCGGCGAGCAGACATACTTCGCGCCCGTGATGTCCATGTTCAGGCCCTTCATGTCGTCGGCCGTGAGCGTGATGTATTGCGGACAGGTCTCGGCATGAACAGGCAAGCCGCGCTGCTGGGCCCAGCGCACCTGCTCCATCGCCTCGCGCCCTGAGACGTGCACGATCATGATGGGAACGCCGATCACCTCTGCATGGCTGATGGCGCGATGTGTCGCTTCGCGCTCGACCGCCTGGGGCCGCGACGTGCCGTGATAGTAGGGCGCGATGTGGCCCTCGCGCTCGAGCCTGCTGGTGAGGAAGCGAATGGCGTCGTAGCCTTCGCAATGAACCATGACCAGCGCCTCCTCGCGGCGCGCAACCTCGAACACCTCGAGCAGCTGCCTGTCGCTGAGCACGAGGTCGTCATAGGTCATGAACACCTTGAACGAGGTATAGCCGTCCTTGACGAGGGCCGGGAGCTCCTGCCCGAGCACGACCGCAGTCGGATCGGAGATGATAAGGTGGAACGCCGTGTCGATATAGCACTCGCCCTCGGCGAGCTTGCGATAGTTCTCGACACAGGTGCGCAGCGAGGTGCCTTTCTCCTGCAGCGCGAAGGGCAGCACCATGGTGTTGCCGCCGGCCGCCGCCGCGCGCGTGGCCGAGGCGAAGTCGTCGGCCATCACCACGTCGGGGCCTGAAGCTTGCGAGATGTGGACGTGGCTGTCGATGCCGCCCGGCAGCGCCAGAAGGCCCGTCGCGTCGATCTCACGGGCCGCGCCCTCGATGCGGTCCGAGATGCTGACGATGCGGCCGCCGCGAATGCCGATATCGGCGCGAAACTCGTCGCTAGCCGTCACGATAGTTCCGCCGCGAATGGCGAGATCGAGCTGCGTCACGTGCGTCTCCGTCACTTGATGATCGCCGATGTCTGAAAAATGCGTCCCCACTGCGCGAGGGCTGCGGTGTCGCCGCCGGCCAGCTCCAGCGTTCGCCACAGCGTGACCGCCACCGAATCGAGCACGGCAATGTTCAATTCCCGCTCGAGCGAGGCCGCAAGCGCCGCGCCATCGAGATTGGTGCAGAGCACAATTGCGGCATCGCCCCCCTCCGCCGCGACGGCGCGGATCATGCCCGCTATCGCCGCGGGCGTGACCTCGCCGAAGGAAAAATTGTCACGCAGGCCGAGATGCCGCTCGGCATGCGGCGCGATGCCTTCCGTCGCCCAGACGTCGGCGATCCGCCGCTGCACATCGTCCGTGTAGGGTGATACGAGGCCGACGCGCTTGGCGCCGAGCGCGCGGGCAGCATCGATGCAGGCGAGCGTCGACGTCGTCGCGGGCTTGCCGGTGCGTGCGGTGATCGCCTCGCAAAGAGTTCGGTCGCGGTCGATGCCGAGCCAACTCGCCGAGGTGCCGTTCCAGGCGATGGCATCGACCTTGGCGTCGGCCAGCAGATCCGCCGCCGGCAACATCGCCGAGGCGTCGAACTGGCTCAGCGCCGCGGCATCGAGCGCGATCTCGGTGACGCGAAAGCGCGAGAAATGCGCGGTGACATCAGTCACACCATGCAGCATGGCACTGGTGACGGGCTCGAGCACCGAGTTGGAAGACGGCGTGATCATGCCGAGACGCTTGCGCATGGCGTTACCTTACGACGCCTGCGCAAGGCGCGTCGACTCCTCCCGGATCAAAGCCAGGATGTGGCGCTTGGCGTCGTTGAATTCGGGGCTGGTGATGTCGCGCGGGCGCGGCAGGTCGAAATTGACGGCCTCGCGGATCCGGCCCGGTCGCTTGGTCATCACCACGATCTTGTTGCCGAGCACCAGCGCCTCGTCGACGCTGTGGGTGACGAACACGATGGTGCAGCGGCGCTTCTGCCAGATCGCGACCAGCTCTTCCTGCATTTCGAGCTTGGTCTGGGCGTCCAGCGCCGCAAACGGCTCGTCCATCAGGATGACGCTGGGGTTCATGAGCAGCGCGCGTGCGATGCCGACGCGCTGGTTCATGCCGCCGGACATTTCAGAGGGATGATGGTGCTCGAAGCCGCGCAGGCCCACGAGATCGATGAACTCCATGGCGCGGTCGTAGCGTTCGGCCTTGGCGACGCCCTTGAGCTTGAGATGGAAGGCGATGTTGTCGATCGCGGTCAGCCACGGCATCAGGGTCGGCTGCTGGAACACCACGCCGCGGTCCGAGCCGGGCCGCGCCACCTGCTTGCCGTCGACCAGCGTGCGGCCGGAGGTCGCCTGCTCGAAGCCGGCGATGATGTTCAGGAGTGTCGACTTGCCGCAGCCGGACGGGCCGAGCAGGCAGACGAAATCATTGGCCTCGATGTCGAGATTGATGTTGTCCAGCGTCAAGAGGTCACGGCCGCGCCGCTTGTCGGAGAACACCTTGACGATGTTGCGAAGCTCGATTGCCGCCATCAGCCCGCCCTGCCCTGCACGGTGGTTGCCTGCTGCCAGCGCAGCGTGCGCGCCATGATCGCCTTGAGGCCAAGGTCGGAGAGATAGCCGAGCAGCCCGATCGAGATCATCGCCGCGAGCACGATGTCATAGCGCAGAAAGTAATAGGAATCCCACAGCACGTAGCCGAGGCCGCTCTTCACCGCAACCATCTCGGCCGTGACCGTCAACATCCAGGCCGAGCCGACGGCGATGCGCAGGCCGGCGAAGATCGAGGGCAGCGCCGCCGGCAGCACGATGTCGGTCAGCATTTGGCGGCTATTGGCGCCCATCATCGCGCCGGCGCGGACGAGATTATGATCCACGGTCTTCACGCCGTGGATGCTGTTCATCAGCACGGGAAAGAAGGCGCCGAGGAAGACGAGGAAGATCGCCGGCTTGTCGGCAATGCCGAACCAGATGATGGCCAGCGGAATCCAGGACACCGGTGGAATCGGACGCAGCATCTGCAGCGTCGGCTCCAGCGTCTTCTCGAACAGGCGTGACCAGCCGATCGCGACGCCGGCGAGAATGCCGAGCAGGCTTGCCAGCGCAAAGCCGCCGAACACGCGCAAGGCGCTTGCGAGCGCATCGCGCAGCCAGTGGCCGGAATAGGTTTGCGTGGTCTCGTCGAAGCCGAACACCCAGTCGCCGAGCGCATGCAGCACCGCGCTCGGCGCCGGAAGCAGCGCCGGCGGCAGCATGCCGCTGCGGGCAAAGGCTTCCCAGCCCGCAATCAGCAGCACGGGCACGATGAGGCGTTCGAGCCCCTGGAACGCCCGCGTCAGCCGAAACGCCGGCCTTGCGGGCGAAACGTCAGTAACCGAGGTCATTCTTGGCTTTTCCCGTGGCCTTCTCCAGGAACGAATAATCCATATTCTTCTCCGCTTCCGCGGAGACGTCCTTCGAGATGTATTTGAGGTCGCGCATCATCGCGGCGATTGCGAGCGTCTGCGAACGATGGATCGCAGGATCGGGCGAAGCATTGTTCAGCGCTTCGGTCGCCACCGCCTTGTCGAGACCGGTGAGCTTGTTGATGACATCGATCCACGGGCCCTTGTCGGCGATCAGCTTGTTGTCGAGCTCGACCACAGCGCCGACGACACCCTGCACGCCGGCGCGCTGGCTGGCGATGACGTCGGAGCGGGTGACGATCAGGTTGGTGAGATTTCCAGCCGCCTGATCATACGGCAACACAAAGTGCTTGCCGGCGCCGGCGAGCCGGATCTGCGAGGCGAACGGCTCGACCGAGCAGATCATGTCGACCTCGCCGCGCTGGAGCGCTGCAAGATGGTCGGAAGGGTTGGGGATGTTGATGAACTGGATGTCCTTGTTGGGATCGACGCCCTGCTTGAGGAACGCGCCGCGCATGTGGATGTCCTGCGCATTGCCGCGGGAGGCCGCGACCTTCAGCGGCTGGCCGTCGCTCTTCGCCTTTGCGACGGTCGCCTTGAATGCAGCCCAGTCTTCCGGGGGCAGGCTCAGCTTCGCCGAGGACAGACATTCCGAGCCGCCATTGATCTGACCGGAGACGGCGACGACATCGAAGCCCTTGTCGAGCGCGGTGATGTAGTGCAGGTAAGTGACCTGCGCGACGTCAATGCTCTTCGACACCAACGCGGTGAGCACGTCATTGCCGGAGTTGAAGCCGGTGGCCTCGACCTCGACGCCCTTCGCCATTCCTGGAATCAGCGACATCGGCAGGCAGTGCGCGCACTTGGCGTAGCCGAGCTTGATCTTCGCGGTCTGCGCCATGGCGAGATCGTCACTGCCGAACATCGCCGCCATCACCACGAGGCCCAGTCGCAAACTCGTCCGCATCGCCAACTCCGTTTCGGAAAGCGCGCGAGATCTCGCGCGTCGTGCGGTGATCATCCGTCGGCCTTCGCAGCAGCGCAATCCGCTTTTTGCATGCTGCATACAATTTCCGCTCTATGCCATTGTTTTCAGCTACATGCGTCGGTATTTTGGGCAAGCCAAGGGGCCGGAAACGGCTAGGATGAACTGAAGCAACGAGGCGCGCGTGCAGCAGAAGCCGGACACCCCGAAGGGACGAAAGTCGCCCAAACTCAAGAGGATGGGGCTGCATGAGCGCGCCGCCGCGCGGATGCGGACGATGATCATTCGCGGCGAGCTCCCGCCGGGATCGCAGACCCAGGAAACAAAGCTGTCGAAGGAGCTCGGCGTGTCGCGCACCCCGCTGCGCGAGGCGATGAAGGTGCTCGCGGCCGAAGGACTGATCGAGCTTCGCCCCAATCGCAGCCCACGTATCGCCGACATCGCGGTCGAGGATATCTCGGAACTATTCGAGGCCCTCGCCGGCATCGAGCGGCTCGCGGCAGAGCTGGCCGCGGAGCGCGCCACCGAACGCGATCTCGCTCGCCTGCGCACCTTGCAGACCCGCATGGAAGGTCATCATCGCAACGGCAAGCTCGACGATTATTTTGCGATCAACGGCGAGATCCACAACACCATCGTCCGCATGGCCCGCAACACGCCGCTCCGCGAAGCGCACGAGACGTTGATCTCCCGCGCCGAGCGCGCACGCTATCTCGCGCTGGGCGCCGACAAGCGCTGGAGCAATTCGGTCGACGAGCACGCCAATATTCTCGCCGCGCTCGAAGCGCGGGACAGCGAGGCCGCGGGACGCCTGCTCGGCGCCCATGTCCGTCAGACCGGCATCGCATTGCTCGAGACCCTCGCCCTCAAGCCCAAGCTGACGGCGGCCTGACCATGAAGCTGCTGCTGCTCAACCCCAACACCAGCACCGCGGTCACGCAATTGATGACCGAGGTCGGGCAGCGCGCGGCCGCGCCCGGCACCGAGATCATCCCCTGCACCGCCACGCGCGGCGTGCCCTATATCGCAACGCGCACCGAGGCGCAGATCGGCGGCGCCATTGCGCTGGAGATGCTGGCCGAGCAACACACAAAGGTCGACGCTGCAATCATCGCAGCCTTCGGCGATCCCGGCCTGTTCGCCGCGCGCGAGACTTTTGACATTCCCGTGGTGGGCATGGCTGAAGCCGCGATGCTGACCGCCTGTATGGCCGGACGGCGCTTTGCCATTGTCACCTTCGCCCAGGCACTCGGGCCCTGGTACGAAGAGTGCGTCCGCGACCACGGGCTGCGGGAGCGCTGCGCCGGCATCCGCATGCTCGATACGCCATTCAAGGCGATTTCGGAGGTCGGCACCGAGAAGGAGGATCTGCTCGTCGACCTCGCGCAACGCGCCATCGTCGAAGACGAGGCTGATGTCCTGATCTTCGCAGGCGCGCCGCTCTCGGGCCTTGCCGAACGCGTCGCCGACCGGATCCCCGTCCCCGTCGTCGATCAGGTCGTCGCCGCCGTGAAGCAGGCCGAGGCGCTGGTGGCACTGCGCCTGCGCAAGGCCACCGCAGGCACGTACCGCCGGCCCGCCGCCAAACCGACGATTGGTCTTCCCGACGCGCTCGCCGCCAGGCTAGAGCATCGCGACAGCTGATCAGAGAGGCGGCCGGCGATGCGAAAAACCCAATTCGTTTTCGATGGCACGGCCGAAACCGACTAGCGACGATGAAGGTGACAGCGAGATAATCGATGGGCGTCTCCAGCGCCGTGCTGTCGATCGCGGTGACATCACTGATCTCGTTCGGCCAGGGGAAGACGGACGCACACGCCGCCCCAAATTCATTGATGATATTGAGCTTTCACTCCAATCCATCACTGGCCAATTGAGCAGGTTTCAGCAAAGCCGCACAAGTAAGCGGCATTCTAAGCCCACGACCGTGACAGCGGCACCTTGGCTACGGCCCACATTGGCCTGCCCCAAGCGTTTATTCGCGGTCAGACATCCTGTATAACGCCTGCAAGGAGGGATCGCGATGAAGGCTTTCATCCTTGCCTGTATTGCGACGATCGTCATCGCAATGGTTGGAGTTGCGGTGCTCAACAGCGTACAGCAACCGGTCGCAGAAGCCTTTGCGACGACGGGCGTACGTCTTTAGGCAACGATCCGTCAGCTCTATTCGGCTGCGGACGCAGCATGGCGAGGCTGCGGCCGAGAATCGTTCGGGCCGCTCCGTGCCAACTCCTGGTCGAGCCACAGGCTATGGTGCTCGCGCGCCCAGTTGACATCCACCTCGCCTGATCCCATCGCCTCGAACGCCCCTTCCATTCCGATGGTGCCGATGTAGATGTGAGCGAGCATCGCGGCGATAAACAGCACGGCCACGATGGAGTGGATGATCTGGGCGATCTGCATGCCCTCGATCCCATTCAGGTAGAACGGGAACATGAGCAGATACCCGGTCGCCGCAACGATGCCACCGCCAATCACGACGATCCAGTAGATCCCTTTCTGGCCGGCATTAAAGCGTCGTGCCGGCGGATGATCGTGGCCAATAAGGCCGCCACCGCGCTTGACCCACTCCACGTCCACCTTGTTCGGAATGTTGCCGGCGATCCACATCAGAAAGATCAGCACGACACCAATCGTGAAGGGGAAACTCAGGTAGTTGTGGGCAAATTTCGCCCATTGCGACCATTCCGAGAAAGCGTCGAATCCAATCAGCGGGAGCAGCAGCGGCCGCCCGAACGTGATGTTCAGACCCGAGATTGCCAGGATGACGAAGCAGGTCGCCGTCATCCAGTGCACGAAACGCTCAAATGCGTTGAACCGCACGATGGTGCGGCCCGATCGTCCGCTTTCGAGGCGGACCATGCCGCGCGCCAGATAGAAGATCACGAGCGCCGCCAGCATGCCGAGCACGGCAACGCCGCCGATCCACCGCAGCGCGACGTTGCGGAATTCACGCCACTCGCGGCCAGCCGGTTGCATCAGCACGCTGGAGCGCTGGTCGGGAATGCTGACGCGCCCCTGGATCCGATCCATCTCCTGGAGCAACTGGCGTTCGTTGACCGAGCTCGCCGTCGGATTGACCTGCTGGGCCACTGACGGCGCCGGAACTGCCATGATCAACAGAAGCAACGCCCACGCGCCGACGGCTGGACGAATGAACCTTGCAAATGGGGACATGAACTCCTCCCGGCATTTGTACCGCGTCGCACGCGGCCTGTTTTCAGGACTCGATCGTCTCACGATAGGCAGTCTTCCAGCCCCACGCGCCTGAGCCGTAGCCGCGCTTCAGCACGCGCTCCTTATAGATCTGGGCGATGATCTCGCCGTCGCCGGCGAGCAGCGACTTGGTCGAGCACATCTCGGCGCACAGCGGCAACTTGCCTTCGGCGAGGCGGTTCGCACCGTATTTCTCGTATTCCTCCTTGCTGCCATCGGCCTCGGGGCCGCCGGCGCAATAGGTACATTTGTCCATCTTGCCGCGCGAGCCGAAATTGCCGACCTTCGGATATTGCGGCGCGCCGAACGGACAGGCGTAGAAGCAATAACCGCAGCCGATGCAGAGATCCTTGGAGTGCAGCACCACGCCGTCGGCGGTGGTGTAGAAGCAGTTCACCGGACACACTGCCGCACAGGGCGCATCCGTGCAGTGCATACAGGCCATCGAGACCGACCGTTCGCCCGGTTTGCCGTCGGCGATGGTGACGACCCGGCGCCGATTGATGCCCCAGGGCACCTCGTGCTCGTTCTTGCAGGCCGTGACGCAGGCGTTGCACTCGATGCAACGGTCGGCGTCGCAGAGAAATTTCATACGTGCCATCGTCGTTGCTCCTTATGCCGCCGCGATCTGGCAGAGAGTGACCTTCGGCTCCTGCATGCCCGTCGCGGGGTCGTATCCGTAGGTGGTGATCGTGTTCGCGCTTTCGCCGAGCACGATCGGGTCGGTGCCCTTGGGGTAGTTGCCGCGAAGATCCTTGCCCGCAAGCCAGCCACCGAAGTGGAAGGGCATCCAGGCAACACCTTTGCCGACCCGCTCGGTGACGAGCGCCTTCATCCTTGCCCTGGAATTGTTCTCGGCACCCGTGACCCAGACCCAGCCGCCGTCCTTGACACCGCGCTCGGCGGCGTCGGCGGGATTGATCTCGATGAACATGTCCTGCTGCAATTCGGCGAGCCACGGATTGGTGCGCGTCTCCTCGCCGCCCCCCTCATACTCGACCAGACGGCCGGACGACAGGATGAGCGGGAACTGTTTCGCAACGCCTTTCTCCACCGCAGCCTTCTGCACGGAGAACCCGATATTGGGCATCCGGAATTGCTTGGCGTCGGGCAGCGTCGGATATTTGGCGACGAGGTCGACGCGCGGCGTGTAGATCGGCTCACGATGGACCGGAATGGGATCGGGCAAGCCGAACGCATTCATGCGCGCCTTGCCGTTGCCGTAGGGAACACAGCCATGCGCCAGTGCAACGCGCTGGATGCCGCCCGACAGATCGAGCGACCACGACACTGTGTCCGGATTGGCGGGATTGACCTTGTTGATCACGGCCATTTCCGCTTTAGTGAGGTCGGTGTCCCAGCCCAGCTTCTTCAGGCTCGCCAGCGTGAATTCCGGGTAGCCGTCCTGGATTGCCGATCCCAGCGAGTACGAGCCGTCCGCGAGCAGACTGACTTTCCGCGTCGTGCCGTCCGGCAGCTTCTCCTCGCGCTCGATGCCAAACCGCGGCCGGAACGTGCCGCCGCCATCCATCACGTGCAGATTGGTGTTGTAGAGCAACGGCGTGCCGGGATGCTTGACCTCCGGTGATCCCCAGCACGGCCAGGGCAGACCGTAATAATCGCCGCCGACCTCGGGATCGTCCTTCGGCGCCCGCATCGTCAGCATGTCGAACTTCGCCTGGTTCTTCATGTGCGCCTTGAGGCGCTCGGGTGATTGCCCGCAATAGCCGGTCGACCAGCTGCCGCGGTTCATCTCGCGCAGTACATCCTCTGCTTCAGGAAGATTGTTCTCGACCTTGATATTCTTGAACATTTGGTCGGCGAAGCCGAACTTCTTCCCCAAGCGATAGATGATTTCGAGATCATCCTTCGACTCGAAGATCGGCTTCACGATCTGCTCGCCCCATTGCAGCGAGCGGTTGGAGGCGACGCGCGACCCCTTGCACTCGAACTGCGTGGCGACCGGCAGAATGTAGACGCCATCCTTGCGTCCTGCCTCAACGGAGAGCGAGGCCCAGGTCGTCGGATGCGGATCGGCGATGACGAGCAGCTCGAGCGCCTTCAGGCCATTGAGGGATTCAGGGATGCGGGTGATGCTGTTGGAGGCGTGTCCCTGCACGAACACCGCCTTCACATTGTCTTTCTGCGCGACCTGATCCTTCGGCAGCGTCACCGCCTCGAACCAGCGGGTCAGCGGGATGCCGGGGGTTTCCATGATCTGCTTGGTATCGAAGCGCGACTTCAGGAATTCGTAGTCGACCTCCCATACCCGCGACCAGTGCTTCCAGGCGCCCTCGGCCAGGCCGTAGTAGAAGGGCAGCGTGACGATATCGAGCCCGACATCGGTCGCGCCCTGCACGTTGTCGTGGCCACGGAAGATGTTGGCGCCCATGCCCGCTCCGCCGACATTGCCGGTCATCAGAAGCGCGATGCAGCTCGCGCGCACATTGGCGGTGCCGACGGTCTTCTGGGTCTGGCCCATGGCCCAGATCAACGTTGCCGGCTTCTCGGTGGCGAACATCTTGGCGACGCGCTTGAGCTGCTCGCCGGGAATGCCGGTGACGCGTTCGACCTCGTCCGGAGGCCATTTCTCAACCTCCTTCTTGAGGTCGTCGAACCCGTAGACGCGCTGCCGGATGAATTCCTTGTCCTCCCAACCGTTCTGGAGGATGTGCCACATCAGGCCGTAGAGCACCGGGATGTCGGTGCCCGGCCGCATGCGCACATAGTCGGTCGCGTGTGCGGCCGTGCGCGTCAGACGCGGGTCGATGACGACAAAGTTGGCCTTTTGCAGCTCCTTGCCCTCGAGCAGATGCTGCAACGAGACCGGATGAGCCTCGGCAGGATTGCCGCCCAAGATGACCTGTGTCTTCGCATTGCGGATATCATTGTAGCTGTTGGTCATCGCGCCGTAGCCCCAGGTATTGGCGACTCCGGTGACGGTCGTTGAATGGCAGATGCGGGCCTGGTGATCGGTGTTGTTGGTTCCCCAGAACGCCCCCAGCTTGCGGAACAGGTAGGCGCCTTCATTGGTCATCTTGGCCGAGCCGAGCCAATAGACGGAATCGGGGCCCGACTTCTCACGTACTGCTTGAAGTTTGTCGCCGATCTCGTTGATCGCAGTGTCCCAGGACACGCGGGTCCACTGCCCGTCCACCAGCTTCATCGGATAGCGCAGCCGCCGCTCGCTATGCACGAGTTCGCGCACGGAGGCGCCCTTGGCGCAATGCGAGCCGCGATTGATCGGGGAATCCCAGCTTGGCTCCTGGCCGATCCATACCCCGTTCAGGACCTCAGCCGTCACCGTGCACCCAACCGAGCAATGCGTGCAGATGGTCTTGCGCACGGTCGCGCCGGCAGTAAGCGGACCGGCCATCGCTGCCTCCGCCCTGCGCACGTTGCCGACTGGCAGGGTGCCAAGCGCTGCGAGCGCGCCGCCGGCAAGACCGGATTTGCGCAGGAAACTACGGCGGTCGAGACCGCCACCCTGACCTGCAAGGGACTCTGCGACGGAGCCGTGGCGCGGGGAATGCTGGTGTGTTCGCTTGATCAGCACGGTCAGCCTCCCTTAGCCGGATAGCGATTGACGCGGTAGAAGGCCTTGACGTGATCGGTCTCCTTGTAGCGCGCCTTGCGCTTCTCATCGTTGGTTTCGCTGTCGGCCTCGGCGGACCCGACCAGCGGTGTCGCGAGGGTCGCGCCGGCACCCACCGTGCCGATGCCGACCTTGCGCAGAAAGTCGCGGCGCCCGACCGTGGTTTTGCTGTCTTCACTCATCGCATCTCTCCTGGACCCGCGCATGCGGGTCAGTTGGCGAATGTGAATGCTTCTGTCTCGATCTCCATGAAAGCGCGACCGAGCGCGCCGACCGCACGATAGAAGGTGGCGTTCCCAGCGCGCTCGATGTCGGCGAACAGTCGTCCCATCCAGGGCGCGAGGTGCTTCTCGAAGAAGGCGCGCTGCGTATCTGATGACGCCGCGAAGCGCCCTGCCGCAAAGCCGGCCATGATCTCGCACAGGATCGCGGCGTGGTCCTCCGGCTCCGAATTGATCGCGACGCGCTCGATCCCGAGTGCTGCGAGGTCGGCACGCAGGCGCGACAGTGGCCGCTCGTTGAGAAACCCAGTCAGGTAGTAGGAGGCATAGGGCAAGATCTCGCCGCGGCCGAGACCGACGAACAGGTCGAAATATTCGCGCTCGATCTTGGCTGCGACCGCACCGGCCGCCGCTTCGGCCAGCTCAACATGTGCGCGCCCGAGCGGCGTCGTATCGCCGGTCAATGCGGAGAGTTGATCGAGCAGCCTTCTTGACGGTGCTGCGGACAACAGCGTCGCGAGCAATAGATACTCCTGCGCACGCGCCGCATCGACGGGATCAATCGTCTCTTCGAGCAAAAGCGGCTCGCTGTAGAGATCCGGCCGCAGGTGATTGCGCGATACGCCTGTGACCGCTTCGACCGCAATCACCCGCTGTGCGGGCACTTTGTTCCAGTTCGAAACGGAGGGCTGGCTGATGCCGATTTTGCGCGCAAGCTCAGCAACGCCGCCAACGGCGTTAATGGCTCGCTCAAGGCCATCATCACGCACGTGGACCTCCCATCCAAGTCCCAGGTGCTGATTTTGCTTTTGTTACAAAGCGCTAGCGAAGCGTAGTCCCGGCCTGACGGGGGGTCAATTGCCCCATAGTCCGAGGCTATGGCCTTTCGTCGGGGGACCTAGCAGGGCAGCGCGCCGCCATGCGCGCGGCGCCGAGCCGATGCCTGTTCGGTCTTAGTGCTTTCGGCGCCCGTTAGTTGCGTTGCAGCAGGAGGAGGTACGGGTTCGGTGGTCGCCGCCTCTTCGGCGACGAGGTCATCGCGCGGCGTCTCGGCTCGGCTCAATTCTGACGAAGAATCCGTGACTTCAACGGGAGCCTCAGACAGCGTCTCGGCCGACTTGCTGAGGCCACCGACGATCCTGTCCACGAGTGCGGCCAGCTCTGCCTCGGAACAATCCAGCGGGCCAAAACCCGGCATCGCAGAGGGATCGTTGAAATCCCAGGCGTTCTCCGCGAGCCCGACGAAGTCGCGAATGGCCGGATCGGCGCTCCAGGCGCGACGAAGCGCCGCACGCGTCAGCTCCCGCGGAATGCCTTTGTGCAGAAAGGCCTTGATGTCAGTTGCCGACGTGATCGAGTCGATCGAGGGCAAGCTCGACAGGTCGAACTCCGCTTCGTCGGCTTTCGCGACGGACACCGGTGCCGACTGCATGTCCTCGCGCACTGCCGGGTCCGGCTGCGCGGCGTTCGCGCTTGCCTCGTGCTTACGACGGGACCAGCGCGCCAGGAACTTGTCATCACTCATTCGTGTCCGCCCTCGTGCTGCCGGCGCGCCAGCGCCTCTGGATCGGCCTGCCGCCGCTTGCGCTTGAAGAACTCACGTTCGACGTGGTGCTCGGCCACGAACCTTTCAATCGCCGCGCGCAGCACCTCCGGCATCGGCACCGCCTCGACGAGATTGGCGCCGGCCTCGGTGAACGCCTCGCCCTCCGCAGGATCGGCGGTGGCGGCCGCCACCGAATAAGGCCAGATGCCTTCCGCGGGTGATAGCACGGTCCAGATGCTCGGCGCCCCCGAGGCCAGATTGTCGCGGTAGCGCGCAGTCTCGGATGGATAGAGATCAACCGCCGCGCTGCCGGCATAAAACAGGATTTTGCCGTCCTCTTCGCGGAGCACCGTCCAGGGCTTTGTCTCGGGCTCATCTGGCAGCACGGCGACGCAGCGCCAGACGAAGTCAGCCCACGGCGAGTCCGCCTTGCGCCGCTCGACCACGATGCCGACGGGAATGCACATAACCGGCAGCGCGGCGGGGGTCACGTTACCATCTCCAGGCGTTTGATCGGCAGCCCCGTGAGCAGATTCTGCGGCTTCATCCGGAGCTTCTGGTCCGGCGTCATCGCCAGGATGAGATGGACCGGCTCGCCCTGCATATTCGCTATGGCTGCACCGCTGTCCGCAAACGTCAGGCGAAACAACGCGAGCACGCGTCCGGCGCTGAGTTCGTCGAGCTGCTCGCCATGCCAGAGACGGTCGCCGAGAGCCGTGGCGTCCGTGTCCAGCCCCACATACCAGCTGAGTTGCTCATCCTGCAGCTCGCGCAACGGCTCGATGGCGACGTCGACCGCTAGCAGATGGGAAATCCAGCGTCCCATCGCCTGCGCCAGCGCATGCGGGCCGCGGTCACCCGCGGTGAGGTCGAACGCCATGTCGAAATGGTCGCTGCGCTGCCAATACTCGTCGGCATTCTCCTCGTTCAGCACGTCAAGCTGGGCGTCGGTTACGGCTCCCAGCATTGACATCAGCGAGAGCACTGGGGTCGGGCTCTGGCCGCCGACCACCTCGTCATCGCCGAGCAGCAAGGCCTGCTCATGCGGCAGGACGCGCTGCGGCCGGAAGAACAGTTCGGCGGCACGCGGTACGAATGGATCATCGCAGCCATCCAGCGCATTGCGCAGAATCACGTGCACGAGCTGATTGACGAATAGCGGCGGCAGATCGTTGGTCCGCGACCGGACCGTAGCAAGGTAAGCAGCCTCGAGCGTCGGATGCCGCAGCAGGAGATCGCGAAAGGCGAGCACGAACCGCCAGTTTTCGCGTGCGTCCGCATCGGCGATCGCAGCGATCTCGTCATCGCCCACTGGCTGGCGCGGACCAGCGAGTAACTCGCGGTGCAGCCTTCTTTCGACCGGGCATGCGTCGTCCGGCGGCATCAGCTCGGGACGGGCAAAATAAGCCTTCAGGAATTCATCCGTGACGCAGAGTCCACCGCTCTCGTCGCGATCGAGCAGATGGTGACCACACGCGATCCAGAAATCCTTCATCGATTCCGCGGCTCCTGGCCCATATCGGCAGGGTGAAGATCATGGTCGAGCTCGACGTCGTCCTCCACCTCCATGAATGAGAATGCCTTGCCATGGCCCTGCCCTTCCCGCAGTCGCAGCCTGCGGAAGGACTCGCGGACCTCGCCGTCGCTCACCGAGCGGTGGACGGCTATGAGCGAACTGACAGGATGCGTGCAAAGGGCCTGCGCAAAGGCAACCTCATCTTCCGCAGCCATCCGCGCGGTTGCCAGATCCGGCGCACCGAAACGATCCATGAGTTGCCCGGCGAGGAGCTCGATCAGCGTCCGGCAATCGTCCTCCGTTGCCGGCACAATCTGCACCAGCGTCGACCAGCCCCAGGATTGCACTCCAAGGAACCCGCCGCGGAACGCCGCGCGTGCCTTGCCGCTCAGCCTCGCCGGATCCAGATCGCAGAAGCGGAAGGCGCCGGATACGGCCCATTCGCCTGATACGGACGCCACGTCGAACACGAAGGTGTCGGAAGGATCGAGCGCGATGGTGCGCAAGAGTCTCACAGCCTTGGCCCTCCGAGCTTCGGATCGAGCCAAGACGGCGTGGCTAGCGCTTTGACGAGTTCGCTCCTCTCAGTCCGGTCAGTGTTGAGACGGCGTGTGAGGAGATCGCCGCAATCATCGATCCGCAATACCATTTTCCGCTCGCGGGCCATGCGACTGAGATAGTCCCGCGCAACGCTGTCGAAGCCATCGACCTGCCAACCATCGAAGACCCTCATCAGATGCCGCGCGAAGCTCTCGGTCACCTGCACCGCTCCGGCTTCGCCAAACCCCTCCTCGTCGAGCGCGGATGCGAGCGGATGAACGCCGGGCCCCTGGTCGGCCATTGCGACCGTCCGGATCATGGCGCCAAACACCAGCCAGGCGGGCGGCTCGTCCTCGCGCGCCGTCGACGGCCACCCCATCCGCCCACCGCCGACCAGCCCGCCGTCGATGTTGACCGCGTCGGGCCAGTCGATCGCCACCGTCTTGTTCGGCGGTGCATAGGCGCGGAGCGCGTCGGTGAGCGCGACCATGCCGGCGTAGAAGGCGCGTCGCGCGGTCCTCAAGGGTTCGCCCGGCTCGAGCACCACGGCGAACTCGGCAAGATCGAACCGCCCGACATAGACCAGCGTGCCAGCGCCGTTTTCGGGTGCAGTGCGGCAAGCGTGGGCAAAGGCGTCCCCGGCCTCGCGCAACCGGACGAGCGCGAACGGCGGCGGCAGATGGATCGGTTCCGCCAGGGAAACATGGCTGGTAGGGCGCGACGGCACGGCCGTCCTCCACTTTCCTTTTCTTCCCGATAGTGAAAATCTATACGAGGCAAGGGAACGGCGCGAGTCCGCTAAGCCCGGGCCGCACTGACGGAGGGATTCACCTGGAGCAACCAGCGAAGACCGTCCTGATCTGCTCGTGTGAGGACACGATGCGCCTCGACACGGCGGTGATCCGGCGTGGCTGCCCCAATTGTGAGATCAAAAGCTTTCGACATCTCTGCGGTGCGGAACTCGGTCATTTCCGCGCCGCCGCAAAAGCGGATGGCCCGCTGACGGTCGCCTGCACGCAGCAGGCGGCTCAGTTCTCCGATGAGGCCGGCGAACGCCCTGACGAGATCACTTTCGTCAACATCCGTGAGACGGCGGGCTGGTCGCGCGATGGCGCGGATACGGGTGCCAAGATGTCCGCGCTGCTCGCGGCGGCTGCGATTCCGAGGCCGGACTATCCGCTCGTCACGATGTCGAGCGACGGCGTCATCCTGATCTATGGACGCGACGAGGCCGCAATCGAGGCCGGACGGCTGCTTGCGGACCATCTTGATGTCACGGTCATGCTCAAGCAACCGACAGACATCACACCGCCTGCAGCGACGGTCTTCCCGATCGTGAAGGGAACCATCCGCAACGCGAAAGGACATTTCGGCGCCTTCGAGTTCACGATCGACGACTATGCGCGGCCCCGCCCCTCCTCGCGCGACCGCTTCGTGTTCGAACCCCCACGCAACGCCGCAACTTCGCGCTGCGATCTCATGCTTGACCTCTCCGGCGAGCCGCCGCTGTTTCCCGCGCATGATCTGCGCGACGGCTACTTGCGCGCAGATCCCAAGGATCCCGCCGCCGTGCTGCGTGCGGTACTTGCTGCGCGAGATCTCATCGGCAGCTTTGACAAGCCGAGATATGTCGACTTCACGCCCGGCCTTTGCGCACATTCGCGCTCGAAGCTGACCGGGTGCCATCGCTGCCTCGATTTGTGCCCGACCGGCGCGATCACGCCTGCTGGCGACCATGTCGCTGTCAACGCGGAAGTCTGCGCAGGCTGCGGGCAATGCGCTGCCGCCTGCCCCACGGGCGCCGTATCCTACGCGCTGCCGCCCGCCGATACCCAGTTACAGATCCTGCGCGCCATGTTGCTCACTTATCACGAGGCCGGCGGCGCGCATCCGGTGGTGATGCTGCATGACAGCCAGCACGGTACGCCGCTGATCGATGCGCTCGCCCGTCACGGCGACGGATTGCCGGCTAACGTGCTTCCCCTCGCCGTCAACGAGCTGACACAGGTCGGGCTCGAAGCGGTGATCGGCGCATTTGCCTATGGTGCGTCAGCCGTGCGTTTTCTGCTGCGCGCAAGACCGCGTCACGAGGTGACCGGACTATTGCAGACGATCGCGATGGCCGAAGCCATTCTTGCGGGCCTCGGATTCGATGGACACCGTGTCGCGACGATCGAAACGGACGATCCCGACGCGCTGGGTGCGCAACTGGGCGGAATCGAGATGCTTGCAACGGTCGAGCCGCCCGCGACCTTTAGGACTGTCGGAAAGCGGCGCGATCTGCTGCGATTTGCCCTCAGCGAATTGCACCGCCTGGCACCAAAGCCGGTCGATGTGATCGCTTTGCCGCAGGGCGCTCCGATTGGCGCGATCAGCGTCAAGACGGATGGCTGCACCCTGTGCCTATCCTGTGTTTCGGCGTGCCCGACCGGCGCGCTTCGCGACGATCCCGAGCGGCCTGTGCTCAAGTTCGTCGAAGACGCCTGCGTGCAATGCGGCCTGTGCCAGAGCACCTGCCCCGAAAAGGTCATCACGCTGAAGCCGCAGATCGATTTCCGCGCAGCGCGCGCGTCTACGGTCGTGATCAAGGAAGAAGAGCCCGCGCTGTGTATCCGTTGCGGCATCCCGTTCGGCGTGAAGAGCACGATCGATCGGATTGCGGCAAAGCTCGAGGGTCGGCACTGGATGTATCCTGCCGGCGACAAGAGGCTCGAGGCCTTGCGAATGTGCGCCGACTGTCGCGTCATCCTGATGAGCGAACAGCAGTTCGATCCGTTCCAGGGCGTGCCGGAACGCGCGCCGCCACGGACGACTGATGATTACCTGCGCCGACGCGAGAACAAGGATTAGCCGCATGCCACGCTTCATGATGCTCCTGCTGCCGTGCCTTGTCGCCACTGTCCTTGCCGCCGGTGCAGCAGAGGCTGCCGCCCTCACCAAGGCCGAGAAGATTGCGCTCAAGCAGGCGATCGTTGCCTGCAAGGCAGAGGCGAAGGGCAAGCAGATCAAGTGGCTGTCGCGCCGGAAATATGTCAATCAGTGTGTCGTGGAGGCGCTCAAGGAGCATCCCAGCGTCGACGTCGCCCGCATGTTTAGGGAGCGCCCGGAGTTAACGAACATTCCCGTGGAGCAATGGCCGGCGTATTAGCGCCCTACTTCGATGCCGCGCGGCCGAGAAAATCCGTGAGCGCCCGGCGATCCTCGGCCGAGCCGATGTGTTGTTCCGGCATCTTCGTGCCGGGCGTATAGGCGTTCGGCCCGATCTCGAACAGCTTGGAGACGGTCTCCGGCGTCCAGACGATGTCCATCGCCTTGAGCGCTTCGGAGAAGCGATAGCCCGGCAGCGAGGCGATCTTCCGACCGTAAAGTCGGGCAAGCGTCGGGCCGGCGCGCTGGACCTCCGTCTCCGACAACGTGTGGCAGGCGACGCAGGCCCTGAAGACTTCGGCGCCGTGATCGCCGGCATAGGCGGCAAGCGGATCCGCCGGCGTGCCCAGGAGGTTAGAGCCGGTGGCTTCGCCAGTTAGTACATTCCAGCGCCTGATCTTGCCGTCGGCGCCGCCGGTCAGCAACGTTGCGCCATCGGGCAGGAACGCAACTGACCAGACCGGCATTCCGGGCCCAACGAGCGTGCGCAGCACGCTGCGCGCCTTGCGATCGACGATCGCCACGGTTCCGCCAATTCCGGCCGCGGCGATCAAGACGCCGTCATGCGAAACCGCCAAGGACACGATCGGCGCAGCGGCGGCCATGACCTCGCCGCTCTCCCTGCCATCCGAGGTCATCATGCGCAGCTTGCCGTCTGCCGCGCCCGCGACGATTTCGCCATCCGGCGCTATCGCAACTGCGTTCAATGACGCCGGCAACGTTGCAATCTCCGATGTCCCATCCGCCAAATGCCAGACCCGCGCCGTCAGGTCGTAGCCGACACTCACGAGCGATAGTCGATCCGGCGTAAAGGCAACGGCATTGACGTTTTGCGAATGCCCCTCCAGCACGCGCGACGTACCATCCAAAAGAGACCATAGCCGCACGGTATGGTCCCACGAGGCCGATGCAAGCTCCGACGCATCGGGCGAAACGGCGAGCCCGACAATGGGCCCCGTATGGCCTTCGAGAACCCGGTCGGGCTGCGGCCGGCCTGGCGTCCAAATCGCAATCTGGCCGTCCGCGCCAGCCGTTGCCATTCTTCCATCTCCGAGGAAGGCAACCGCATTCACCGCATCCGAATGGAAGCGAAGGACCTGCTCGGCGGACTCGGTCGCCAGCGACCATCGGATCGCTGCAGTGTCGAAGCTACCCGACAAAACAGTCTTGCCATCGGCCGAGACGGCGATCGCACGGACAGGTCCGCCGTGTCCCGCCAACTGCGCTTGCGCGGGTTGCAGCGCCGGGAGCAGCGATGCTGTCAAAAGCAGGGTCGCGAGGCGCAAGGTCCCAATCCACTGCCGCCGGAGATGATCACAGCGAAACACCCGGCAGGCTCGGCTCCCGGGGAGAAAACCATCCCACTTGATCCAGCTCAACGAAGGGAGCTCATGTCCGGTTCCAGGCTGCGACAAGCGGCGCCTTGAATGGCGAGCTGCGTGGTCGCAGGCTTGCCAAAGGCCCCTCACCAATTGAGGCCGAACATGCAACTGCATCCGAAAGCATATCGGCAGCTTATCTCGCGGTTGTGGCACTTTCGCACTTTGCCGCGAAATCGCGATCCCGCCAGCCAGGCCGCGTCGCCCGTGCTCATCTACATCGTCGCCGCGCTCGGGTTACTATTGGCTGTCCTTGAGATCGACCTCCACCGTGCGGAGCTTCAATCCTTCGGACTGTCCGGGGATCCTGTTGGGATCAACCCGATCTTCATGAGTCCTTAGGATCTTCATGAGTCCTTAGGAAGACACTTGAGATATTGCTGCTCTCGCAAGCGGACCAGCCGCCAGCCCCATCAAGCTGTTCGATAGCACGCGAGCTGCGCAACGCACGCTCGAACCGTGGTTGGTTCGAGATGCCATGGCAGCATTCTCTCTACCGCTGTGTTCCCCTTGGAAACACCAGTGATCGATCCTCGAAATCCTCAACTGGCAGTTTGCTTTGTTGCGCCATCTTTTGCATCTCTTGCACAGTGGGCATCTCTGCTGCCGATGTATGACTCACCGATGGCGGATGTGCTCGCGGAATGCTCGTTGCGGCCAAGAAGAGCGCGAGGGCGGTCAGGCCTGAGATCATCAGGAGTTTCATGTGAACCTCGATTGAGACTGTCTCAATCCTGACTAGTGCAAGGCTCGGGGCCGCCGTGTGAAGTCCTTCACATCTCTCCTCTTCTTGATCACCGCTGGGCTCCGATCATCCGATGCGCTGATCCTGGCCGACAAGTCCTTTCCGGACGCAATGTGCGTATAATTGTCGTGCTTCTGGAAGCCCGGAGCACCGCAAGTCGCTCGACCGCTGCACGCTTTCCCGCGCGGATCTACGCATCCATGGCCTGAACGCGCGCGCCGTTCGACTAAAATGAGGTTCGTATCGCGCAAGGGACAGCAATGTCGATCCCGCAAGCTCCAACCGGTTGCGGATCGAATCCGGGCTCGGCATGCCCGTATCCGGGCATGCACTCACCTTTCGAGTCAGAGTCGTCTAGGCTTTTGACCCGGACGGCTAGCACAGCATCAGAAGTGGACCTCGGTTCGCATGCCAAGGACCCAGGCATTGTCGGTCTTCACGCCGGCAGCATTAAACCCGCGCCCGCCAGGATTGATGACATACTGCGCATCGAACTTGAGGTTCATCCAGCCGGTTGCCTGCCAGCCGTACCAGACTTCGATCGGAACTTCGTTTCCGCCCGCATTAGGACTGAGGGCGGCCGTATTGACGTGGGTCGTGCCTACCGCGAACCCAACTTCGTCCTGGGGACGCCAGGAGAACGTTCCGGTGTGCCTGAAGCCCAAGGCGATCTGGTAGTCCTGGAACGCTGTCCTGTGATCGGCGACGGTCGTATTGAGGAAGGTATACCAACCCACCGCCCCGGGTCCGTCAACGGTCAAGCGCTGCAGGATCGACTCATAGACGCCGTAGCGGCCTCTTTGGTCTCCCAGAAACTGGTCCGGGACACCACCGACGCCAGGGATGACCTGAATGACACCCGGAAGGCCACCATCGATCGTCGACGCGCTGTCATACCAGCCGCCCAATCTCCAGGTCCCGTTGAGGGGACCTTTCGGCGCCCAGACCAACTCCACCGGCACCATCACACCCGAGGCGCGGTTCGAGCCAGGGACGCCCGGCAAGAAGTAGATGCTGGGATCCGACGTGGTCAGATAAGTCGGATTGGCGTCGTAGACGCCGACCGACAATTGGAAATCCTGGGCGAAGTTGTAGTGGACGACACCGGCCCATTGGCTCACCGGCCAGTTATAGATGTAGCCGCCCTGGATGTTGCCGGGCTGACCGCCGCAGAAGGTCAGGTTGATGAACTCGCACAGACCGAAGAAGAAGTCGGAGCCGACTGGTAGACGGCCGCCCTTGAGTTCAAGCTGATCATTGAAAAGCTTCTGCGAGTAATAGAGTTGGGTCAGGCGAAAGATATTGCCGCGGCCGAAAACTTCGTTGGTCAGCTGCAAGGCCGGAATGCCTGCCTCGGTATTCAGGTTGTCGCCGAAACGCTGGACCAGCGTGAGGCCGACCGTGCCGCCCGGGATGCCGGCAAGCTTCGCCATATCGAGCTTGGCACCGAACCACAATTGTCCAGCATTGGCCGCGGTGTTCCTGTCTCCGCCCGACAGGTTGCCGACGGTTTCATTACCCAGCGTCAGGCCCAGATCGATGCCCTGCTCCTTGAGCCTGGTCCTGCCGAGATCGCCAAACAAGTATGGTCTTGTCCAGAAATCTTCGGTCTCAGCATAAGGAACAGGCGGCGCTTTCGTTGAAAAATCGGCCGCGTGTACCGCACCGCCAATCAGCGATGACAAAGCAATCCCCACACCCCACGCACATGCGGTGTTCACAAACCTGGGCAACATTTTTCTCCTCCCGCCGTCTCAGGCTTTGTCATTCGTGCCTCACGTTCCCGCCAAGCCCTCGAGCCTGGAACGCGCTCCTTCCCCAGCACACCGTCGCAGCCGCGCCCACGAAGCCGCTCTGTGTCAACTGGAGCCGAATCCCTCATGCTTGGTCGCCCGTTCTCGCCGGCAGCGCGTCCACGCCGCGCGGTGCTGCGCCCTGCTGTCGTTCAAGTGTCGATCTCGGCGCCATGCGGGCGAGGCCGGCCAGCGCCATGTTGCGCCGCCGTCGGGCCTGCAACTGATGATCCGCCAGCACGCCGATCAGAATCACCGTCCCCATCACCGCGAAGTTCAGGGAATTGGGAATGCCCAGGATATTCACGAGGTTCTGCAACACCTGCAGCAGCGCGGTCCCCAGGACGATGCCGAGAATGGAGCCTTCGCCGCCGCGCAGGCTGCACCCGCCGAGGACGGCGGCCGCGATCGCGTAGAGCTCATAGAAATTGCCGAATGAGCTCGGCGACACCGAGTTCGTGTAGAACACGAACAAGACTGTGGAAACTCCGGCGAGCCCGCCGCTGATGATGTAGGCGGTTGCGATCACGAAATTCGTGTTGATGCCCGAGAAGCGAGCCGCTTCCTCGTTCTTGCCGACGGCATAGAGCCAGCGCCCGTAGACCGAGCGGTGCAGCACCACACCGAGGACGAGCGCAAGGATGATCAGAAGGATGAAGGTGTTCGGGATGCCCGCCACATTGCCGGAGGCAATGCTGCTCAGCGTTCCGGCCTCGTCGCCATAGCCGAAGCCGCGTGTCGAGTCGCTCGTGTAGTAGCGGGCGGCGCCGCGATAGATCAGCAACCCGCACAGCGTCACGATGAAGGGCTGCATCTTCAGCCGGGTGACGAGCAACCCCTGAATTGCGCCCAGCGCCAGACCGCCCAGCAACACGGCCAGCAGCGCCAAGGGCCAAGGGACCTGAAAAGTCGTCAGAAGGTCGATGAATACGACGCCGAGCAGCGCGAACATCGAGCCAAGCGAGAGGTCAATGCCGCCGGTGATGATCACCAGCCCCTCGCCAAGCGCAAATACACCGAACAGGCCGATCAGGTTGGCCATGTTCAGCAAGTTCACCAGCGACAGGAATGCCGGATTGATCGCGCCCGTCACGGCGGAGATCACCACGAGCAGCAGACCCAGGCCGAGTTCTTTCTTGTTCATGGCGCGGCCGCTTCCACGGTGTCCGGCGCCTGCCCGATTGCAAGCTGCAACACGTTGTATTCGCTGAACTGCGGGCGCTCGAGCACGCCGCTGACGCTCCCTTCATGCATCACCGCGATCCGATCGGAGACGCCTATGACTTCCTCCATGTCCGAAGAAATCATCACGATCGCAACGCCCTGGTCCGCAAGCTCGCGCATCAGCGCGTAGATCTCGCTCTTGGCACCGACATCGACGCCACGGGTCGGCTCGTCGAAGAACATCACGCGCGGCTGCATCGAAAGCCACTTGCCCAGGACGACCTTTTGCTGGTTGCCGCCGGAGAGCGTCACGGCCTCCATATCGATGCTCGGCACCTTGATGGAGAGGCGCCTCACCTGCTCTTTCGCGACCTTGCGCTCGGCCGGGCCACTGACCAGCCACATCCGCGCATAATTCAGCAGGCTGGCGAGCGTCACGTTCTCCCGGATCGGCAGCTCCAGCACGAGCCCGGATTTCTTGCGGTCCTCCGGCATCAGATAGATGCCTTGCCTGATCGCGTCCTGCGGCGATGCGACATCGACCGGCGCGTTGTCGATCCTGATCTCGCCACCGAGCGGCGGGTCAATGCCGAAAGCCGCACGAGCCAAGGAAGTGCGACCGGCACCGACGAGCCCTGCCAGCCCGAGGATTTCGCCATGCCGCACGGAAAGATCGATCTGCCGGTCGGGAAAGGCCGATGTCACGAGGCCGACGATGTCGCAGCCGCCCGGCTGCGGCGGCCGTTTCGGCGGCGAATGCAGCGCTTTGAGGTCGCGACCGATCATCAGCCGGATCATGGCGGCATGGCTCAGCCTGTCCCGCGGCAGCTCTCCCACCGTGCGCCCGTCGCGGAGCACCACGACGCGGTCGGCGCAGGTCATGATCTCGCAGAGCCGGTGAGAGATGTAGATCACCGAGATACCGTGCGCCTTAAGGTCGGCAATCACCTCGAGCAGCCGTTCAGTCTCCGAAATCGTCAGGCTGGAGGTCGGCTCGTCCATGATGATCACGCGGGCGTCGATCGAGAGCGCCTTGGCGATCTCCACCAGCTGACGCTCGGCGATCGACAGGTTGTCGACCAGCGTGTCCGGGGTGAAATCGGCGCCCAGCCGCTCCAGCAGCGGAGTGACGCGGGCGCGCATCTCCGCGTCGTCCACCAGCTTCAGCGGACCGCCGACAAGCCTCTCGCGTCCAATGAAGACGTTCGCGGCGACGTCGAGATTTTCGAAAAGGTTCAGCTCCTGATGCACGAAGGCGATGCCGGCCTGCGTCGCCTCGTTCACGGTCATGCGGGCGTGGTCGACGCCGCCAATGCGGATCACGCCCTTGCTCGGCGCGACCACGCCTCCCAGCACGCGCATCAGCGTCGATTTGCCGGCACCGTTCTCGCCGATCAAGCCCAACACCTCGCCGCGGTACACGCGCAGGCTGACGTCGTCGAGGGCCATGACCCCGGGATAGGACTTGCTGATTCCGGCGAGTTCGAACAGGATTTCCGCCATTCATTTCCTCCCGCCTCGACGCCCGGCGGCCGTGCCACCGGGCGTCGAAAGGCGCTGAAAGTCACTTCTTCAACAGGCCTTTCAGATTTGCGGTGAATTCCGCGACGTTGGATTTGCTGATCACTTGGGTTGGCACGATCAGCTTGCTGTCAGCCGGAATCCAGGACTTGTCGCCGTTCAGCGTCTTGATGATGTTGGTGGCGGACAGGTACCCGAATTCGTACGGCTGCTGCACGACAGTGGATTCGATTGTGCCGTCGGATATTCCCCGCAGCGTGCGCTGGTCCTCGTCGAAACCGACGATCTTCACCTTGCCGGCCTTGCCCGCCGCCTTGACCGCGTCATAGATCAGCGGTGTCTCGTAGCTCCAAAGGCCGGACAACAGCGCGATGTCGGGATATTTGACGAGCACGTTCTCGATGTTCGCCTTGGCCTTGGCGAAGTCCACCTGGTCGGTGAACACGTCGACCAGCTCGACCTTGGTGCCGGCGATCGCGTCCTTGATCCCCTGTACCCGCTCGCGGGCATTGTCCGCGTCCATCGTGCCGACGAACAGCGCGATCTTGCCGCCGTTCGGCAGCGCCTTCTTGATCTCTTCGCCTGCTTGTCGCCCGGCCGCGACGTTGTCGGTGCCGATATAGGCGAGACGATTGCTCTGCGGCGCGTCGCTATCGGTCGTGATCAACACGGTCTTGGCCGCAACCTTGTTGAGCTGTTCGGTCGCATGCGGTGCATCGTCGACCGAGATGGAGATGCCGGCGACTCCGCGCACCAAGAGGTCGTCCAGCTCGCGCCGCTGGCCCGCGGCCGTGCCTTCGTTGGTGACGATCAGTTCGATATTGTATTCCGGGTGTTCTTTCTGCGCCTTTTCGAGCCCGCGGCCGGCGATGGTCCAGAAGTCGGCCGCAACGTTGGTGACCAGCGCGATGGTCTTCTTCTGCTGGGCCTGCGCCATCCCCGTCACCATCGCGAGCGCGGCGGTCGCGAGCAACGGGACTAGCAATTTCTTCATTGATCCGTTCATGTTCACCTCCCTTTGACACCCCGGATGAGGGCTTCAGGCCGCTTTTGCGCCTTATTTTATTTACGAAGAGAAGAAATGTCGCAGAGCAAAAACATCGGAATCGGGATGTACTGGCCCCTTCTTCAAGCGGAGATAGTACATGACGCATTTTATTAGTAAATATCGCCAGGAGACGTCGCCTTCTTGTTGTGCTTTTTCGATCACATCCCCAACCGCCCCCATATTAACTTCACACAATGAATAAAAGAGACAACATGGCTGACCAAATTGAGCCGACGAGACGCATTTCAAGCACCGTCCGCGGCTCGAACCGCGGCCGCCTCGTCGAAGTCTTGCGACGCCAGGGGCCGTTGCCGCGTGTGGAGCTCGCTCGGAGCACGGGATTGAGCTTCCCTGCCGTTTCTGGCCTGACGTCGCGACTGATCGCGGAAGAGTTGCTGTGCGAGACCGAGACAGCGGCAACCTCATGGCCCGACGACACGGACGAAGACGATGCGGACGGGCTGAACGGCCGCCGCCGTGGCCGGCCCGCCGTGCTGCTGACCCTGAACCCGGAGTTCGGCCGCATCATTGCGGTCTCGCTGCGCATGAATCTGATTGAAACGCTGATCGCGGATTTCAGCGGCTCCGGCCTGGCACAATCGCGGCTCGAAATCGCGACGCGAGCTCTCGATGCGGGTGCGCTGTGCGACCTCGTGATAGCGCAGATCGACGCGATGCTTGAGGCGACGGCCACACCGCGGCATCGCCTGTTGGGAATTGGGATTGCCCTGCAGGGGATCGTGAACGCGGATACTGGCCGGCACCTGTGGAGTCCGGCGCTCTCCGTCACCGATGTCGATCTGGTGAAGCCGGTGCGCGAGGCCTTCAACGCCGAAGTCGTGATGGCGAATGACGCTGTCGCGGTTGCGCTCGCCCTCACCGCCGCGGATCCATCACTGGCGCAGGGCCTCTCGGCCACGATCATGGTCGGCCACGGCGTCGGCATGGGCGTCGTTGTCGACGGCGAAGCGCGCTGGGGCGCCGGCGCCGGCAGCGAGATCGGCCATATCAAACTGGGATCGAACGGGCCGCAATGCCGCTGCGGCCAGCGCGGCTGTATCGAGGCCCATCTTGCAGACTACGCGCTCTATCGCGACGCTCGCACTTTCCTCGACCTGCCGCCGGCGGCGGCGCAACAGCCTTCCGAGGCGCAGATGGCCCTCCTGCGCGAGCGAGCGCGGGGCGGCGATCCCCGTCTCGACCACGTGTTCCAGCAGGCAGGTCGCGCGCTTGCCGAGGCGGTCGCGGCAACGATATCATTGCTGCGCCCACACCATGTGATCCTGGCGGGACCCGGCCTGCAGGCATTTGACATGATGCGCCGCGCCTATGAGGAGCGGCTCGAGCAAGCGGTGCTGCCATGGCTGCTCAAGTCCACGGCGATCTATCTGCGTCCAAGCGAGTCGGCAGCGATTGTCGAGGGCATGATGCGACGGACGCTGTGGGTGGTGGACCGAAACCGCATGGAGGCGACCGAGTGAACATGGGAGGCTGCGGCTCTTGCCTGAGCCGTCGCAAGGCAACCGAGGCTTGCCGCGATTGATGGGCGACGCAATCGTTGCCGCCAAGCACCCTGCGCATCTCGGACGCGCTCGCCATTACGGCAGATTGTCGCGCAGAAAAATGTCGATGCGGATGCGCTCCTGGTCGGGGCTGATGGGCTCACCCGAGCAATGCGCCAGCAGGATGCGCGCCGCGGAGCGCGCCTCGTGGCCGGGATCCTGGTTGATGATGGCATCGAGCGTGCCGTGCACCAGAAAACGCCGCGTGTGCCGCGTCAGCTCATGGGTGATCCAGACCACCTCGCGCGCGCGGCCCGAGGCCTCGAGCGCATCGGCGATGCCGCGGTTCCCGGCACCGCAGCAATAGATGCCGCGGAGATCGGCATGACGCGCGAGCAGCGCGGCCGTGAGCTCCCGTGTGCGGTCGCTGTCGTCGCGGCCTTCGAGGACCGGGAGCGCGCGCAGCTTCGGATACTCGCTGGACAGAATCTGATGGAAGCCGAACTGCCGCTCGGTGTGATCTCGCAGCGACAACGATCCCGCGATCACCGCAACCGTCCCCTCGCCCCCGGCGAGGAAACGTCCCATCAGCGTTGCCGCAGTCCGGCCCGCGGCCGGATTGTCTATTCCGACATAATGGAGCCGGCGCGAGCTCGGTGCGTCCGACACAAGGGTCACCACGGCGACCCCGCGCGATGCGAGCTCGTCGATCGCGGCGCGCACCCTGGGATGGTCGAGCGCGATGACGGCCACCCCCTGATAGGCCGGCGACAAGGTCTCCAGCGCGCCGGCGAGCACGTCCGGATCGAACACATCGACATGGTGGATGTCGATGAAGCCGCGCTGGCCGGCGAGCCACTCTGCGGTGCGCTGGACCTGCTCGGTCAGGCTGGTCATGAAGCTGTTGCTGCCGCTCGGCAGCACGAAGGCGAAGCGAAAGCTCTGCCCGCGCGCGAGCCGCGCCGCCGCGACGTCGGCGCGATAGCCGAGCTTGGCGACCGCGGCCTCGACACGCGCGACAGTCTTGGCGCGCACGCCCTCACGCCGGTTGACGACGCGATCGACGGTGGCGAGCGAGACGCCCGCCGCACGCGCGACGTCCTCCAGCGTGGCGCGAACCGCCGGCTGCGTCGCGCCAGCTGTCATTCGCGCGCCGCCCATAGCATGCCGCGGGTCATCAACGTCCGGATTTCCGGCACGTCGAGTTCGTAGGCGCGGTGCCCGAGCGAAGAATAGAACACCTTCCCCGCGCCGTAACGCTTCTTCCAGACCACCGGCATCACCACGCCCTCGATCCAGGATGCGTGCTCGCCGGTGAAAGTGGTCGTCGCCAACACCTCGTTGGCGGGGTCGACATGCATATAGTATTGCTCGGACCGATGCTCGAAACTCTTCAGGCCTTTCATGATGGGGTCATCCGGCTTCGTCAAGTCGACCGTGTAGTCGATGATGTTGCCGGGATGCGCGACCCACTGCCCGCCGCACAGGAACTGGTAGTCGACGGACTCGCGGAACGCATCGCACATGCCGCCATGATGGCCCGCGAGCCCAACGCCACCACGCACCGCGGCGCAGAGATTGAGCGCGTCCGCCTTCTCGATCTTCGACATGGTGTAGATCGGGATGATCAACGAGAGGTCATGGATCTCGGGATCGCCGAATGCCTCTGTCGTCGTTTCGATTCGCACCTCGAAACCTTCCGCCTTCAGCCAGCCGCGGATCATCGAGGCACAGAGATCGGGATCGTGTCCTGGCCAGCCGCCCCATACAATCATTGCCTTGCGCATGCTTCTATCCTCAGTCGATCTGTCCGGTTTCACGTCCGGCCGGCAGCATCGCCGGCCGCTCGACGCGGCTCTCGATCTTGACGCGCCGCCCTTCGTCGGCAGAGGTCTGGAATGCCTCCATCACCTCCAACACGTGGAAGGCTAGCGCGCCGCTAGCGCGATGTGGCCGGTTGTTCAGGATCGCGGAAGCCATGTCGGCGACACCGATGGAACGGAACTCGCCTTCGACGTGACCGTGCGTCGACGGCACCGTCTCAAATTCGCCGCCCGTCTTCGCGACCTGCACCTCGCCGCCGAAGCGGTTCGGGTCCGGCACCAGCATGCTGCCCTTGTCGCCATAGATCTCGATCGGCGCGTGCCGGTGCTTCGGCACATCGAAGCTCATCGCGATCGAGACGACGGCTCCGCTCTCGAACTCGAGCGTCCCTGCGACGTGGGTCGAGACTTCGACCGGAATCAAGGTGCCGTTCATCGGCTGGCTGGTAACCAGACGCTCCGATTTCGGGCGCGAGGTCGAGCCCATCACACTGGCGACCGGGCCCAGCAGTTGCACGAGATCGGTGATGTAGTACGGGCCCATGTCGAGCATCGGCCCGCCGCCGCGTAAATAATAGAAACCCGGCGCCGGATGCCAGCGCTCATGGCCGGGACAGCCGAAGAAGGCGCTGCCCGCCACCGGCGTGCCGATCGCACCGTCGTCGATCAGCTTGCGCGCGGTCTGGTGCCCGCCGCCGAGGAACGTGTCGGGCGCGCAGCCGACGCGAAGGCCCTTCTGCGCGGCGAGATCCATCACCTTGCGGGCTTCCGCGACGTTGATGCCGAGCGGCTTCTCGGAATGGACGTGCTTGCCTGCGTTCAACACCGCGAGGCTGATGTCGGTGTGGGCCAGCGGCACGGTGAGATTGACGACGATCTCGACGTCGTCGCGTTTGAGCAACTGGTCGACCCGCATCGCCGGTAGCCCAAAGGCAACGCCCTGCCTCTCCGCGACGTCGCTCCGCATGTCAGCCAACGCCCTGACCTCCATCACCGGGAAGCGCTGTGCCGCCTTGAGGTAGGCGGTGCTGATCACACCGCAGCCAATGATTCCGACGCCAACTTTTCTCATTTTCTGTCTCCGTGAGGTGTCGTTCATCCCTTGACCGCGCCCGCGGTGAGGCCGGCGACGATATGCTTCTGCGCCAGCAGGAACAGAATGATCGTCGGCAGGATGGTGAGCGTGATGAAGGCGAGGATCAGATGCCATTCGGACGAATATTCGCCCTGGTAAATCATGATGCCGAGCGGCCAGGGATAGAGCGCATCGGTGTTGAGCATCACCAGCGGCAGCAGATAGGCGTTCCAGCTGTTGACGAAAGTGATGGTTCCGACCGTCGCCAGGATCGGCCGTGACAGAGGCAACGTCACATAGCGGAAGAACTTGATGTAGGTGCACCCGTCGACCAGCGCTGCTTCCAGCAGCTCGTAAGGGATGTCCTTGAAGAAGCGCCGCAATAACAGAACGCTCATCGCCAGGCTGAAGGCCACCTGCGGCAGCGCGACGCCGAAATAGGTATCGAGCAGCCCGAGATCGCCCACCTTGATGAACAGCGGCAGCACGGCGGTCGCCGCCGGAAACAGCAGGCCGAGCGTCAGGTAGCTCAGCAGCATCGAGCTGCCGTAGAACCTGACATGGGCGAAGGTGAACGCCGCCATCGAGGCGGTGATCAGCGTCAACGTCACCGTGAGCGTCGAGATGATCAGCGAGTTGCGCAGGAGCTGCCAGTAACGGGCAGAGAGCAGGATGTCGGCATAATTCTGCCATTCCCAGTGCCGCGGCAGGCCGAACGGATTGACGCGCAATTCGCCGAGCGACTTGAAGCCGCCGAGCAAGGTCGCGAGCAGCGGCACCAGCACGAAGATGGCAACGACGGCGAGGAACGCCGCCTTGAACAGCACAGCGGGATCGAACGGCGCGCGGGTGGCCTCGGCGTTACTCATCGCGCATGAACCATCGCTTGTAGGTGAAGGCAAAGGTCACGCAGATCACGAACAGGATGACGCCGATGGCGCTGCCATAGCCGACCCGCATCCGAGAAATGCCGTTGTTGTAGAGGAAGCTCACCATTGTGTTCGAGGAATCCGCCGGTCCCCCGCGCGTCAGCGGCATCACCAGATCGAACAGCTGCAGCGAGCCGACGATGGCGAAGAACACGGAGAGCCGGATTGTCGGATAGAGCAAGGGGATGACGACATGGCGCAGCGCTTGCGAGCGCGTTGCCCCGTCGATGCGTGCTGCCTCGATCAGGCTTTTGTCCAGGCTCTGGAGCGCCGCGATGAACAGCATCATGTGGAAGCCAAAATACTTCCACACGATCACGATCAGCACGGCCAGCATCGCGGTGTCGGTCGAGGCCAAGAGATGCGGCGGCTCGGCGCCGAAGGTGCGCCAGATCGAGGCGACAAGACCGTAGTCGCCATCGTAGACGAAGCTGAAGATCAGCCCGGTCGCAATCTCGGCCAGGATGTAGGGCATGAAGAACAGCATGCGCAGCGCCACCGCGCCACGAAAGCGCTCGGCGAGCATCAAGGCCAGCGTGAGCGCGAGCGGCAGCTGGATCGCGAGCGAGACCGCGATGATCAGCCCGTTGTTGCGCAGCGCCAGCCAGAAGGCACGCGTTTCCAGCACGAAGCGATAATTGTCGAAGCCGATCCAGTTGGTCGGCCTGCCGAAGCCGTTCCAGTTGAAGCCCGAGTACCAGGCCGCCTCGCCGATCGGCAGCACCACGAACAGCGTGAACAGCAGCAGTGCCGGCGGCAGGAACAGGATCAGGACGGTGAAACGACCGTCCCACCCCGGGCCACGCAGCGCCTGCGGAGCCGCCTCACGGGCAATGCCGATCGGCGAAGTGATCGCGATCCGTCGCGGCACCGTCAGTTACCTTGCTTGAAGGCCGCTTCGATCGCTTTCGCAGCGTCCTGCGGGCTCATGCTGCCACCGGCGATCTCCGCCGTGACGTCGTTGACGACGCGACCAACCGAGGGGCCGAGACTCTGATCGTAGAAGTTCTGGTGGTAGTTCGACTTTGCCAGATTGACCGCGATCAGCTTCATGAAGGAATTGTTGAGGCCGGCGTCCGCGCCCTGCACCACGGGGATGATGTAGCTGCCCGCGGCGAGCCGCGTTTGCACATCCTTGGAGATGAAGTACTTGAGGAAATCGACCGCTTCCTTCGGCGAGCCCTTGGTGACCAGCCAGCCAGTGATGCCGCCGAGCGTATCCGTGGGCGCGCCCTTGCCGCCGGGTACGACAGGGAAATCGAACCAGCAGATCTTGTCTTCACTCAATCCGACTTTGTCGGCAGCCAGCGCGCGCTGCAAATTATAGACTGAGCTGATCGCGAGCGTCATCGCGGCCTTGCCGTCGCCGAAATAGCCAACGGCCTGTGGGTTCTTGAAGCCGAGAAAGCCGTTCTGGAACGGCTGGAGATCGACGAGCTGCTTGAACAGCTCGCCGGATTTCTGGAAGGTCTCGCCGGCGAAGCCGCCGTTCTCGCCACGCAATGCAGCGTCGAACGCTGCCTTGCCGCCGATGCGCACCGCAAGATGGGTCCAGTAGAAATGCAGCGGCCATTTGTCGGCGCCGCCGACCACGATCGGCGTCACGCCTGCTGCTTTGATTGTCTTCACCGCGGCGAGCAGATCGTCCCAGGTCTTGATGGAAGCGGGATCGACCTTCGCCTTGGCCATCAGTTCCTTGTTGCAGAGGAAGCCGACCTGCGACAGCGCGATCGGCAGGCCGTAGACGCGGCCATCGCGCGTGAATGCAGCGAGCGCCGCCGGCGTGATGCTGTCGCTATAGCCCTTCACCTGGTCGTTGATGTCGTCGAGGACGCCGGCATCGATCTGCGTCTTCAAGACGCCGCCGGCCCAGCTATAGATGATGTTCGGCCGGTCCTTGGATTGCAGGATGGTCGGCAGCTTGGCCTTGTAGGCCTCGTTCTCGAGGAACTGCATCTCGACCTTCACACCGGGATGCGACGCCTCATAGCTGCGTGCGACCTCCTCCCAGATCTTCACCTGGGCCGGATTCACCTCGATGTGCAGCCATTTGACGATCGTGTCGGCGGACGCGGAATTGGCCCAAAGCAGGCATGCGGCGGCGGTGAGTCCCAGCTTGGCGAGCAGCCTCATCACGTCCTCCCAATCGGCTCTTGTTCTTTGGCCGCAATCCTGCCTTCAGTTTTTGAGGTACGCAACTAAAATTCTGACCTATGCACCTCACGAGCGAAATGGCTAAGGTCCACCAAAGAGTCGGGGCGGCCTTCGCCGCTCGTAACAAACTGAAAGGTTCCCATGGCCGCCATCTATTCCGACCTCGCCGGCAAGGTCGTGCTCGTCACCGGAGGCGCAGCGGGAATTGGTGCTGCGATCGTGCGGCGGTTCGCGGAGCAGAAATCGAAGGTCGTGTTCTTTGACATCAAGATCGACGAGGGCCAGCGCCTGGCGCGCGAGCTGTCGGATCAAGGGCTGGTTGCGCATTTCCAGCACGTCGACCTGACCGACATCCCCGCACTGCGCGCTGGCGTCGCGGAGGCACGCGAGGCGCACGGCGCGATCAACATCCTGATCAACAACGCCGCGCATGACGAACGGCACAAAACCGAGGAGATGACGCCGGAATATTGGGACGACCGCATCGCGGTGAATCTGAAGCACCAGTTCTTTGCCTCGCAAGCCGTGCTCCCCGACATGAAGGCCGCGAATGGCGGCGCCATCATCAATTTCGGCTCGGTGTCGTGGATCGCCGGACAAGGCGGCATGGCGGCCTACACCGCCAGCAAATCCGGCGTAATCGGCCTGACGCGCTCGCTGGCGCGCGACTACGGTCCCTACAACATCCGCGTGAACGCAATCGCCCCGGGCTGGATCATGACCGAACGCCAGCTCGAGAAATGGATGACGCCGGCCGGCGAGGTCGAACTGCAACAGCGGCAGTGCCTGAAGCGTCGGCTCGTACCGGACGAGGTCGCGAAATTCACCATCTTTCTCGCATCCGACGAGGCCTCCGCCTGCACCGCTCAACACTACATCGTCGATGGCGGCTGGGTGTGACACGCTCTGAGAATGGTCGCAGCACCTGGACCCAAACCAGGGGCTGCTGAATCCTTCGCCTGCTGCACCGCGAAACCATCTGCGCCGCAACATTCAAAAATGAGACTGCCCGTCAAGCCGGACGAGGCGTCCACGCATGCACCGCATTCGACTTCGGTTAGCTTCCTTCTAAAGCCGCGGGCCATCGAGAGCCACGGGCGTCACGCCGGTTCGGCGCGGCAACAAATCGACGACACAGGGAGGAGCACAATGTCGAAATGCAGTATCGGACTGCTCGCGCTGAGCAGCCTGTTTCTTTCAGGCGCGGCGATCGCCCAGGAAAAAATCAAGGTCGGCGTGACCGCGACCCTCGAAGGTACCTACACGGTGCTCGGCGAGGACGGTATGCGCGGCCATCAGACGGCGCTCAACGTGCTGGGCAAGAAGATCGGCGACAAGGAGCTCGAATTCATTGTCGCCTCGACCGACGCGACCCCGGACTCCGCGGTGCGCGCGGTCCGCAAGCTGATCGAACAGGACAAGGTGCAGATCCTGCTGTCGCCGCTCTCCGGCGACGAGGGCATCGCGGTGAAGAACTTCGCAAAGACCCACCCGGAGCTGACCTTCGTCAACGCGGCATCGGGCGCGCAGGAAACCACCTATGTCGATCCTGCCCCGAACTTCTTCCGCTACAACATGGACGGCGCGCAGTGGCAGGTGGGCCTTGGGAAATATGCCTATGACGAGAAGAAGTATCGCAAGATCGCAACCGTCGGCGAGGACTATTCCTTCATCTACACCCAGGTGTTCGGGCTGGTGCTCGAGTTCTGCGGCGCCGGCGGACAGGTCACCAACCGGCAGTGGGTGCCGCTCGGCACCAAGGATTTTGCCTCGGTGATCGCCGCCCTGCCCGACGACGTCGACGCGATCTATCTCGGGCTTGGCGGCGCGGACGCCGTCAACTTCCTCAACCAGTATCAGCAGGCCGGCGGCAAAGCGCATCTGATGGGCGGTTCCATCATGATCGACCAGACCATCCTGTCGTCAAAGGGCAATGCCAAGAACGCCCTCGTCGGCACCATCGCGGCGAGCGGCCAGGCCGACACCTGGGAGGATCCGGGCTGGCAAAAATTCGTGAAGGCCTATCAGGACGCGTTCCCGCCGAACAAGCGCTTCCCAAGCCCCTCGCTGCTGGCCACCAACTACTATGGCTCCACGATGGCCTTGATCCTCGCGCTGCGCGAGGTCAACGGCGATCTCAGCGACAACCAGTCGAAATTCAAGGCTGCGCTGGCGAAGATCGAGCTCGACGCGCCGAATGGCAAGATCAAGCTCGACTCCAACCGCCAGGCGATCGGCACCAACTTCGTCACCGAGGTCGTCGATGACGGCAAGGGCGCGCTGTTCAGCAAGGTCGTGAAGGTGATCCCGAACGTGAACCAGACGCTCGGCTATGATCCTGCGGTGTTCTCGAAGATCGGCCTGCCGAGCCGCACCGTGCCGGAATGTAAGAAGTACTGACGCATCACGTCGGCAAGACGCAATCGGGGAGCGACCAGCTGACGCGGTCGCTCTCCGCTCTTGCAATCTCGGCGGCGTTGTTGAACGCTGGCTGAAAAGAAAAAACATTCGGGAGGGGAAGGCATGAGCCGTGCGCTCGCCGTCTTCCACGGCCGGTTCGGCCGGGCGACGGTTTATCAGCTGAACCGGCCTTTCAATATCCACGCCCATCGCGAAGGTCATCTGATCTTCCATGTCGGCGGCCTGCCGGCATGCATCGATGTCTCCGACGGACATTATGATCTCACCGAGACCTCCGTCGTCGCCGTCAATCCCTGGGAGCCGCACAACTTCCTGCCGACCGATCTCGATGGCGGCGCCATCTTCTTCGTGCTCTACGTCAACGCCGAGTGGTTCGCGCCCGATACCCCGGGCACCGACCGCCTACGGTTCGGCCGCACCCAGTTCAGGCGCACGCCTGCACTCGACAAGCACATCCGACGGACCGCCGCGCTCGTGTGCGGCGCACCATCCCTCTCCAGTCTCGATTCCGAGCTGAGGCGGCTGATCGACATCTGCTACGACGAAAGCTGGCAACAGGCCGAGATCGCGCGCGATCCGCGCGCAAGCGGCTCCGTCACCGATTTCCGCGTACGCAAATGCATCAGGATGATGTCGGAAAGCCCCGGCGCCGAGATCGAGCTCGATACGATCGCCCGCGAGTCCGGCCTGTCGCGGCCGCACTTCTACCGATTGTTCCGCGTCCAGACCGGCGTCACCCCGAACCTCTACCTCAACACGCTGATCATGGAACAGGCGCTCGAAGCGCTGGTGGCCAGCGAGACGCCGATCGCCGACATCGGCTTCGATCTCGGCTTCTCCTCGCAGAGTGGTTTCACCCGCTTCTTCGCCGCCAATGTGGGGATGGCCCCGACCGATTATCGCCGCGCAGCCAAGGTTTTGCGCGCCTAACCGCTGCACGAAAAGATACTCACGATCAAACGTCGCCCTCGCCGCCCGGTTAGGATGCGGGCAACGCGATCCCGAGATGATCGCGACCGACGGGAGCGCACGTCCATGGCAAGGCCTGCAGCCGCTATAGGGCTGTCCGACCTGCATTCTATGAACTTTCGGCGTGTCGCCCGGACAAGCGGACGGCGCACATGAGCCGTTTCATCGAACGCCATCCCGCCTGGGCGCTGATCACGATCATCGCCATCGCCGTCGTGCTCTGGCTCATCTTCGCGGTCTGGCCGCCGGGTCTCGAAGAGGCGGTCGGCCGCAAGCGCGTCTTCCTCAACGCCGTCTTCAACGGCATCACGCTCGGGGGCCTCTACTTCCTCGTCGCCAGCGGCTTCACGCTGATCTTCGGCCTGATGCGCAACGTCAATCTTGCGCACGGCTCGCTCTATCTGTTCGGCGGCTATGTCGGCTACGCCATCAGCACGGCGACGGGCTCTTGGCTGCTCAGCTTCATCGTCGCCTTCGTCCTGACTGCCTTGGTCGGCGTGCTGCTGCAGGTGATCGTGTTCCGGCGTATGGAGGGTCAGGACCTCAGGCAGACCATGGTGACGATCGGGTTGTCGATCGTGTTTGCCGATCTCATGCTGTGGGCCTGCGGCGGCGATTTCTACCAGATCCAGACCCCGAGCTGGCTGATCGGACCCGTGGACCTGCCGCTGATCACAGCAGTGAAGTCCTCGGGCGAGCCGGTCTATCTCAGATATCCGATGGTCCGGCTCGTGATCTTCGCCGCGTCCGTGGTCATTGGCGTTGCGATGTGGCTCGCGCTCAACCGCACCCGGATCGGCATGATCATCCGCGCCGGCGTCGACGATCGCGATATCCTGGCTGCGACCGGCGTGCGCATCCAGCTCGTCTTCGTCCTGGTGTTCGCGTTCGGCGCGGGGCTTGCCGGCATCGCCGGCGTGGTCGGCGGCACGTTCCAGTCATTGTCGCCCGGCGAGGACATTCGCTTCCTGCTCGCCTCGCTCGTTGTCGTAATCGTCGGCGGCATGGGCTCGATCCCCGGTGCGGCGCTCGGCGCGCTGATCATCGGCCTCGCCGAGCAGCTCGGCTCGGTCTACATCCCGACCTACGCCATCGTCGTGACCTTCCTGATCATGGTGCTGGTGCTGGCGATCCGGCCGCAAGGCCTGTTGGCGAGGCGCTGACATGTCGCTCGCACACGACGCTCGCGTTGCCGTTCGTCCCGCTGCCCGAGCAGAGCGCCCCGCGCGGACCTGGCCGGAGATCGACAATCCCGCCGCCTGGATCGTTGGGGCCATTCTTCTCATCATGCCGGTGATTGCCAACGGCTTCTTCCTGATCGAGATCTTCGCGACCACGCTGATCCTCGGCATCATGGCGCTGAGCCTGATGTTCCTCGCCGGCTATGGCGGCATGGTCAGCCTGATGCAGCTCACCATCGCGGGCTTCTCGGCCTACATGGTCGCCGTGTTCGGCGTCAGCGGCAACGCCAATATCAGCCTGGGCTGGCCGTGGTGGCTCGCTGTTCCCATGGCGCTGGCGCTGGCGACTGCCTTCGGCACGCTGGGCGGCGCACTCGCGGTGCGCACCGAAGGCATCTACACCATCATGATCACGCTCGCAATTGGAGCTGCCTTCTACTATTTCACCAACCAGAACTGGGCGATCTTCAACGGCCATACCGGCATCAACACCGTTGCGACGCCACACTTCTGGGGCGTCAACTGGCGCGCCGACATCCCCTTCTATTATGTGGTGCTCGCGGTCGCCGCGCTCTGCTATTTCGCCGTCGAATATATCTCGCGCGCGCCCTTCGGCCTCGCGCTTCAGGGCGTGCGCGACAATCCGCGCCGCATGGCCGCGCTGGGCTTCAACGTCAATGCGCACCGCATCGCCGCCTATGCTTTTGCGTCCTTCGTGGCCGCGCTCGCCGGCGTCCTCCAGGTCTGGAACTACCGGCAGATCTCGCCGGGCTCGGTCAGCGTCGGCGCCTGCATCGACGTGCTGATCATCGCCGTGGTTGGCGGCATTACGCGACCGATCGGTCCCTTCATCGGCGCGCTGATCTTCGTACTGCTCCGCACCTTCGCACTCGACTTCCTGGTCAGGCTCGGACTCGACGGCAACCGCTTCCGCCTGTTGATCGGACTCGGCTTCCTCGCCATCGTGTTCTGGTCGTCGGACGGCGTCGTCGGCCTGTGGCAGCGCTGGCGCCAGAGTCAGCGTCCTCGCGCGGACCGCCCAGGCGGAGGGCGCGGCCATGGATAGCGTCGCTCATCGCCTTTCCGCCGTCGGCGCCGGCGCCGCGCTGGAGCTGCGCGGGGTCACGCGGCTGTTCGGCGCGCTCGCGGCGCTGACCGACGTCACCATCACGGTAAAGCCGGGCGAGCGGCGTGCCGTGCTCGGCTCGAACGGCGCCGGCAAGACTACGCTGTTCAACTGTATCACCGGCGACTTCCCGCCATCCTCCGGCACCATCCGCTTCTTCGGCGAGGACGTCACGTACTTCCCGCCCTATGAACGCATCCGCCGTGGGCTGCGCCGGACCTACCAGATCTCGGCGCTGTTCCCGGGCCTCACCGTGCAGGACAACGTCTATCTCGCCTGCCGCGGCGTCTCGCGCGGACGTTTCTCGTTCCTGCGCCCCGGGCAGAACGACGCGCTGATGCATGCCGCCGACAACCTCGTCCGGGCCGTGCATCTGTCGGCCGTGAAGGACCAGCGCGTGGCCGAGCTCGCACACGGCCAGCAGCGCCAGCTCGAAATCGCACTCGCGCTCGCCGGTGCGCCGCGCTTCGTCCTGTTCGACGAGCCGGCCGCGGGCCTGTCGCCGACCGAGCGGGCCGAGCTGATCGAGATCCTGACCTCGCTGCCGGCCCATATCGGCTACATCATCATCGAGCACGACATGGACGTGGCGCTGCGCGTCGTCGAGAGCGTCACGATGATGCACAACGGCCGCGTCTTCAAGGAAGGCCTGCCGCAGGAGATCCAGTCCGATCCCGAGGTGCAGGAACTCTATCTCGGAGGCGGCCATGAATGAGGCCCGCCGAACTTCCGCCGCGCTCGAGGTCCGTGGCCTCGACGTCTATTACGGCCACTCGCACGCGCTACAAGGCGTCGACCTCACGCTGGAGAGCGGCGTGTTCTCGGTCGTCGGCCGCAACGGCATGGGCAAGACCACGCTGTGCAAGGCGATCATGGGGCTCGTCGGCGTGAGCGGCGGATCGATCCGGGTCCGCGGCGAGGATGTCACGCGGCGGCCGCCGGCCCAGATCGCCCGGCTCGGCGTCGGTTATGTGCCGCAAGGACGCCGTCTCTGGCGCTCGCTCAGCGTCGACGAGCATTTGCGGCTCGCCGGCGGGCTGCGCTCCGGCGCCTGGACCGTCGAGCGCATCTATGATACCTTCCCGCGGCTCGCCGAACGGAAGGACCACGGCGGTGGCCAGCTCTCCGGCGGCGAGCAGCAGATGCTGGCGATCTCGCGCGCGCTGCTCACCAATCCGCATCTCCTCATCATGGACGAGCCGACCGAGGGCCTTGCGCCCGTCATCGTCGCCCAGGTCGAGGAGATGCTGCTGCGGCTGGGCGAGGACAGTGACATGTCCGTGCTCGTGATCGAGCAGAACATCGGTGTTGCCACCGCGATCTCGCGCAACGTCGCGATCATGGTCAACGGCCGCGTCCACCGGATCATTGACTCCGCGCGGCTCGCCGCCGACCGCGAGCTGCAGCAGCGCCTGCTCGGCGTTGGGATTCATGCCGAGCTGGAACCAGATGTCGACATATCAACGGCCGCCGCCGGCCCGAAACCGGCACCGCGCCGCGACGGTCCGGTGCGGATCTACATCTCCAACCCGGCGCTCCCGACGCGATGGTCGCAGCCGGTGCCGATCGCCCGCATCGAAGCGGCGGCCCGCACACGGTCGACAGAGGTCACGCGACTGGAGGAGACGACGCGGCGCAGGCGCGAGCCCGTGGCGGCGCAGGCCGCCGGCCCGCCTGTCGTGCTGGTTGTCGGCACACTCGATACCAAAGGCCAGGAGCTGAGGTTCATTCGCGACATCATCGCAGCAACCGGCCTTCGCACCCGGCTGGTCGACGTCTCGACCAGCGGCAAGCACTCCAGCTGCGATGTCTCCGCGCAGGAGATCGCGCTGAACCACGGCCGGGGCGGTGCGGCTGTGTTCGGCGCTGACCGCGGCGCCGCCGTGACCGCGATGGCCGATGCGTTCGCGAACTGGCTGCGGCGCCAGGGCAATGTCGCCGGCGTGATCTCGGCCGGCGGCTCGGGCGCGGCGTCGCTGGTTGCGCCGGGGATGCGCACGCTTCCCGTCGGCATGCCCAAGCTGATCATCTCCTCCATCGCCTCGGGCGATGTCGGGCCCTATGTCGGCCCCGCCGACATCACCATGATGTACTCGGTCACCGACGTGCAGGGACTGAACGCGATCTCGCGCGCTGTGCTCGCCAATGGCGCCAATGCGCTCGCCGGCATGGTCAAGGCGCGGCTCGACGAGCGCGCCACGAGCGCGCGAGAGGCCGGCGGCCTGCCCTCAGTCGGCATCACCATGTTCGGCGTCACCACGCCCGCCGTCCAGAAGATCGCCGCCGATTTGCACGACAGTTTCGAGTGCCTCGTCTTCCACGCCACCGGCGTCGGCGGCCGTTCGATGGAGAAGCTCGTCGAATCCGGCCAACTCGCCGGTGTCATCGACCTCACCACGACCGAGATCTGCGACCTGCTGATGGGCGGCGTGTTTCCGGCGACTGAAGACCGCTTCGGTGCGATCATCCGCAGCCGGCTGCCTTTTGTCGGCTCGGTCGGCGCGCTCGATATGGTCAATTTCGGCGCGCCCGACACCATTCCCGAACGCTATCGCGGCCGCAAGTTCTACGTCCACAATCCTCAGGTCACCCTGATGCGGACGACGGCTGAGGAGAACGAGCGTATGGGCCGCTGGATCGCCGAACGGCTCAACCAGATGGACGGCCCTGTGCGCTTCTTCCTGCCCGAGGGCGGCGTCTCCGCGCTTGATGCGCGAGGCCAGCCGTTCTGGGATCCCGACGCCGACGCCGCGCTGTTCCGCGCGCTGGAGCGCGACGTACGCCAGACCGGCAACCGCCAGCTCATTCGCACGCCTAAGAACATCAACGATCCCGACTTCGCCGCCGCCATCGTCAGCGCGTTCCGAACGCTGTTCGGCCGCACCGGCGCGCGGCGGAGACTAGCGAGGTGACCGATGGCCAGATTTGAACGCGCAGCCCTCCTGAAGAAGTTCCGCGGCATGGCGAAGCGCGGCGAGCCGATCGTCGGCGGCGGCGCCGGCACCGGCCTGTCGGCCAAATGCGAGGAGGCGGGCGGCGTCGATCTCATCGTCATCTACAATTCCGGCCGCTATCGCATGGCCGGCCGCGGCTCGCTCGCCGGCCTGATGGCCTACGGCGATGCCAACGCCATCGTGCTGGAGATGGCGAGCGAGGTGCTCCCGGTGGTCGACCAGACTCCGGTGCTTGCTGGCGTCAACGGTACCGATCCGTTCCGCGACATGGACGTCTTCCTCGACCAGCTCAAGGCACTCGGGTTTGCTGGCGTCCAGAACTTTCCGACGGTTGGGCTGATCGACGGCACCTTCCGCGCCAATCTCGAGGAGACCGGCATGTCCTATGCGCTCGAGATCGACATGATCGCGAAGGCGCACGACAAGGACATGCTGACCACCCCCTACGTGTTCAGCGAGAAGGAGGCCGCCGCGATGGCGATCGCCGGCGCCGACATCATTGTCTGCCACATGGGCCTGACGACGGGCGGCACGATCGGCGCTCAGACGGCCTTGAAGCTCAAGGACTGCCCTGCGCGGATCGATACCTGGGCCGCGGCCGCGCTCAGCATCAATCCGGACATCCTGGTGCTGGCCCATGGCGGCCCGATCGCGGATCCCGCCGATGCCGATTTCATCATGAAGAACACCCGCCATTGCCACGGCTTCTACGGCGCCTCCTCGATGGAGCGGCTTCCAGTGGAGCGGGCGCTGACGGAACAGGTGCGTCAATTCAAGGCGATCGGCGCGCGGTAACGCCGGCAGGTTCGAGGGAGAGAAAGATGTCAGGGATACTCGTCGGTGAATTGATCCTCTGGCTGATCGTCGCGATCATCGTGATCGTGGTCGGCGTCTACATCGTCAACTGGCTGTACCACCGCTCCTCCAAGGAAACCTCGTTCGTCCGCACCGGCTTCCTCGGCGAGCGTGTGGTGATCAACGGCGGCGCCTTCGTGCTGCCGTTCATCCACGACTACACGCCGGTCAACATGAACGTGTTGCCGATGGGCATCGTACGTTCGAAGCAGGATGCTGTGATCACCCGCGATCGCATGCGCGTCGACATCGAGGCCGATTTCTATGTCCGGGTGCAGCCGACCCGGGAGGCCGTCTCGATCGCAGCGGCGACGCTCGGCCGCCGCACCATGGAGCCGGAGCAGCTGCACGCCCTGCTCGCCGGCAAGTTCATCTCGGCGATCCGTTCGGTCGCCTCCGAAATGACGATGGAGGAGATGCATGAGCAGCGCGGCGACTATGTCGCACGCGTCAAGACCAATGCGGCAGAGGCGCTCGCGCAGAACGGACTCGAGCTGGAATCGGTCGCGATCACCGATCTCGACCAAACCGACCTCGAGTTCTTCAACCCCTCGAACCGCTTCGACGCCGAAGGCCTGACGCGCCTGATGGAGGATATCGAGGCGAAGCGCAAGCTGCGCAACGACATCGAGCAGGACTCGATGATCAAGATCCGCTCCCGCAACCTGGAAGCCGAGCGGCAGGCACTCGAGATCGAGCGCGAGAGCGAAACCGCGCGGCTGGAACAGGAGCGCGACATCGAAATGCGCCGCGCGCTTCAACGCACCGAAGTGGCCCGAGAGCGCGCGCTCCGCGAGACCGAGGCTGAGCAAGCGCAGATCTCGGCGCGCGAGGCCATCGAGCGCGCCCGCATCGTCAACGACCAGGCGATCGCCGAGGCCCGCATCGCCTCCGAACGCGAGACCCGCCAGAAAGAGATCGAGCGGACCCGGACGATCGAGGAGAAGGAGCTGCTGGCCCGGGAGGAAATCGAGAAAACCCGGATCGCCAACCAGCGCTCGATCGACACGACCCGCATTGCCTCCGAGCGTGAGGTCCGCCAGCGCGAGATCGAGCGCATGCGCACGGTCGAGGAAGCCGAGATCGCCGCCCGCGAAGCCATCGAGAAGGCCCGCATCCAGCAGGATCGCGTCGTCACCGATGCCCGTATCGCCAATGAAGAGGAAACGCGGCGCCGTGAGATTGAGCGCACCCGCGCCGTCGACGAGGCCGAGATCGCCGCGCGCGAGGCCACCGAAAAGGCCCGCATCGCCCAGACGATGACGGTCAACGTCGAGCGCATCTCCTCGGATGAACGCACCCGCGCGCTGGAGATCCAGCAGGTGCGCACCATCCAGGAAGCCGAGATCGAGGCGCAGCGCGCAGTCGAGGCCGCCCGCATCGCCCGCGAGCGGACGCTGGCCGCAGAGCGCATTGCCGCCGAGCAGAACACCCGGCAGCTGGAGATCGAGCGCAACCAGACGCTGGACGTCGCCGGCATCACGGCGCGCGAAGCCACGGAAGCCAGCCGCATCGCGCAGGAGGAGCGCGTGCGTTCGCTCGAGATTGCCCGCAACCGCGCCGTCGAGGAAGCCGACATCGCCTCGCGCGAGGCGATCGAGGCGGCCCGCATCGCCCAGGAGAAGGCGGTCGCGGCCGAGCGTATCCAGGCCGACCGGGAGACCAGGGCGCTCGAGATCGAGCGGACCGGCACATTGGAGGCGGCCGAGCTGAAGCGGCGCGACGCCATCGAGCGCCAGCGCATCACGGTCGATCTGGCGCTCGAGGCGGAGCGCATCAACTCCTCCAAGAAGCGCGAGGTGCTCAACATCGAGCAGAAGAAGGCCGTCGAGATCGCGGACGAAGACCGCGTCATCGCCCTCTCCACCAAGCGCTCCGAACGCATCGACGCCGACCGGCAGGTCAAGCAGGCCGAGATCGTCGCGCGCAAGGAGGTCGAAACCACCGACGTCTCGCGCGAACAGGCGCTCGAGGCGGCCCGCATCGAGCGGCGGCGTGCGATCGAGCAGCTCGAGGTCGCCCGCGTCCAGTCGCTGCAGGAGGCCGAAATCGCCGCGCGCGAGGAGGTCGAGCGTGCCCGCATCGCCTCCGATCGCGGGCTGGACGAGGCCCGCGTCGGCCGCGAGCGCGAGCTGCGCAAGCTCGAGGTCAATCGCGAGAAGGATGTCGAGACGGTTCTGATGGAGAAGGCAATCGCCATCCATCAGAAATCGCTGGAGGAGTCGGCCGCGCGCGCCGCCGCGGAGGAGGCACGGATCCGTGCGACCGAAGCGGCCGAGCGCGTCGTCACCGCGCGCGAGAGCGAGATCGCCAAGCGCCGCAAGACTGTCGAGGTCCTGCTGGCCGAGAAACAGGCTGAGGAGACCAGGATCGCGGCCGAAGCCGAGCGTGTGCGCGCCGCTGTCGAGGCCGAGGCGCAGCGGATGCTCAATGAGGCCGAGAACGTGCTGACGGATCAGGCGCGCTACTCGCTGTTCCGCCGCAAGCTGCTCGACCGCATCGAGGGCATCGTGCGCGAGAGCGTCAAGCCGATGGAGAAAATCGAAGGCATCCGCATCCTCCAGGTCGACGGCCTCAACGGCAACGGACATGGCGGCGGCAACGGCGGCCGCAGCGCCACCGACGAGGTGATCGACTCCGCCCTGCGCTACCGCGTCCAGGCGCCGCTGATCGATTCCATCCTGTCAGACATCGGCGTCGAAGGCGGCAGCCTGGCAAAAATGCCCGGCCTGATCCGCGAGGCCCGCGACATGCAAGGCATCAAGGATGCCGCGCGTAAGGGTGGCGGTGGCGACAAGCCTGCGCCCTCCCCGCCCGCGGCTGAGGGCGGCGGCGAACCGCCGGCCGAGCGCGGTCCGCGGAAGAAGAGCTGAGGTCGCGCCATGGCCCGCGTCTACGTCTCCACCGTCGTCAATGCCCGCAACGACCGCGTCTGGGCGCGGGTGCGCGATTTCAATGGCATGCCGAACTGGCACCCGGCCATCGCCGAAAGCCGCATCGAGGGCGGCGAGCCCTCCGACAAGATCGGCTGCGTCAGGGACTTTCGCCTCCGCAACGGCGATCGCATCCGCGAGAAGCTGCTCGGGCTCTCCGACTACGACATGTTCTGCACCTATTCGATCCTGGAATCGCCGATGGGCGTCGAGAACTACGTCGCGACCCTGCGGCTCACGCCCGTCACCGATGGCGACCAGACCTTCATGGAATGGACCGCGGAATTCGACTGCGCGCCCGAACGCGAGACCGAGCTCGTCAACAATATCGGCGGCGGCGTGTTCCAGGGCGGCTTCGACGCGCTGAAGCGTGTGTTCGGAGGCTAGCCGTGCCGCATGTCGTCAAGAGCACGATTTTGAACGCGCCGACCGACGCGGTGTGGGACGTGCTGCGCGATTTCAACGGGCACGATCGCTGGCATCCGGCGGTCGCGACCTCCTCCATCGAACGCGCGCAGTCCGCCGACAAGATCGGCTGCGTCAGGCGGTTCAAGCTCAAGGACGGCTCCGAGCTGCGCGAACAGTTGCTGGCGCTGTCCGACCTCGAACAGACCTTCAGCTATTGCCTGCTCGATACGCCGATCCCGATGTTCAACTACGTCGCCCATGTCCGCCTGCTGCCCGTCACCGACGGCGATCGCACCTTCTGGCACTGGGAGTCGCGGTTCACCACGAAGCCGGAGGATCGCGATCGCATCACCCACATGGTCGCCGAAGACATTTACCAGGCCGGTTTCGAAGCGATCCGCCGGCACATGAAGGAGGCCGCTTAAGCCATGGCCGTGACGGTAAAGACCTTTGCGAATGCGAGCGAGGCGGCTGGGGTGCTGTCCTCGGACCGCAGCGCGCGCTATCTCGGCGGCGGCACGCTGGTGATGCGGGCGCTGAACGAGGGCGACGTCTCGATCTCGACGATCGTTCGCGCCAGCGACCAGGCGTTGAGCCGGATCGACGCTTCCGGCCCGCGCGTGACGCTGGGCGCCGGCGTCACCTTCGCGCGCGTCCTCGCCGAACGCGATCTCGCCTTCCTCCACGCTCCCGCCCGCTCGATCGGCGGCCCCGCCGTACGCAATATGGGGACCGTCGGCGGCAATCTATTCGCGCCAAGCCCCTACGGCGATTTCACCGTGGCGCTGCTCGCGCTCGACGCCACCGTCGCTGTCGCAGGCGGCTTCGGCGCGCGCGACATCCCGATCGAGGAGTTTCTGCAGGCGCGGGACCGGCAAGCCGGCACTCTGGTTCTCTCGGTCTCCTGCACCCGGCCGGCCAGCAGCGAGGCCTTCCGCTATCGCAAGATCGCGCGCATCAAGCCCAAAGGCGGCTCGGTGATCACGCTCGCCGCGCATCTGCCGATCTCTGGTGGCCGGATCGCGGGCGCCCGCATCGCGCTGGGCTCGATGGCGCCGACGCAGATCCGCGCCCGCGCCGCCGAGCGCGCACTGGAGGGCCGCTCGCTGGATGCCGCAACCATCGCGGCTGCCGCATCGGCGGCGAGCGAAGGAACATCGCCGTCGGACAACGCGCTCGGCAGCGCCTGGTACCGCCGCGAGATCGTCGGCGTGCATCTGCGGCGTCTGCTGTCGGGACAGGAATAGATCGCCATGTCGAAGATCCCCCTGCAATTTCGCCACAACGGCCGCGACGTCGCGATCTTCGTCGACGGTGGCACCAATCTCCTCGTGGCACTTCGCGAGCTGATCGGCGACATGACGCCGAAATTCGGCTGCGGCCAGGGCGGCTGCGGCACTTGCAGCGTGCTGATCGACGGCGAGCTGCACCTGTCCTGCCTGACGCTCGCCGAGACGGTCGCCGGCCGCTCGATCGAGACGCTCGACGGCATGAAGCAGGGCCCGAACCTGCATCCGCTGCAGCGCGCCTTCGCCGACCATTTTGCCGCCCAGTGCGGTTATTGCACGCCGGGCATGCTGATGGCGGCAAAAGCCCTGCTCGACCGCACCCCCTCGCCCAGCCGCGACGAGGTCGTCGAGGCGATCTCCGGCAACATCTGCCGCTGCACCGGCTACGAGCCGATCATCAATGCCATCCTCGCCGCCGCGGGCGGCCGGGTCAGCGCCTAAGGGAACGCGACCATGCTGGAACTGCGCAAGGACATCTTCGCCGACGAGCGCGACGATAATCTCAAGGAGATCGGCAAGGGCACCCAGCGCCAGGACATGCTCGGCCACGTCACGGGCACCTCGAGCTATTTCAATGACCACAAGCTGCAGGGCATGCTGCACCTGAAGGTCGTGCGCTCGACACATCCGCATGCAAGGCTGCGCCGCATCGACACCACGGAGGCCGAGCGGTCGGCCGGCGTGCGCCGCATCATTCGCGGGGCCGATGTGCCGGTCAATCTGAACACGCTCCTCAGCCTGATCAACTTCGGCAAGGACGACGAGCCGTCGCTGGCCGTCGACAAGGTCCGCTACAAGGGCGAGCCGATCGTCGCCATCGTCGCCGACAGCGAGCGCGAGGCGTTCGAGGCGGTCGCCAAGGTCAAGGTCGACTACGAACCGCTGCCGTCGGTGTTCGACGTCGAGGATGCACTGAAACCCGGTGCGCCCGTGGTCAACGAGACCTATCCCAAGAACACCTTTACCTATCACGACGTTTACGACCACCAGAAGCTGCGCTTTGGCGATGCCGATGCGGCGCTCGCGACCGCCGACCACGTGCTCGAGCAGCGCTACCAGATGTCGCCGATCGAGCACGCGCCGACCGAGACCAACGGCGCGATCGCCGCGCCCGACACCAACGGCCGCTACGTCGTCTACACCTCGACCCAGGCGCTGTTCTTCTCGGTCGACACCTGCGCCAAGATCCTGGACGTGCCCTCCAACACCTTCCACTTCATCGGCGGCACCGTCGGCGGCGGCTTCGGCGGCAAGGTGGACACCTTGACCGAGCCGCTCGCGATCCTCGGCGCCATGCTGACGGGGCGCCCCGTCCGCTACGTGTTCGGCCGCGAGGAGGAGATGCAATACGGCCCGCCGCGCGGAGCCGAGCGCATCTACATCAAGGACGGCGTGATGCGCGACGGCCGCATCGTCGCGCGCAAGATCCGCGCCTATTTCGACAGCGGCGCCTATACGCGGCTGTCGAGCTATGCCGCGGTGAAATGCGCCGCGCATCTGCCGGGTCCGTATACGATCCCTAACGTCCATGGCGACGTCTATTGCGTCTTCACCAACCGCACGCCGGCCACCGCCATGCGCGGCTTCGGCGTCACCGCGATGGACTTCGCCATCGAGTGCCAGATGGACAAGCTGGCGAACCTCGTCGGCATGGACCCGATGGAGTTCCGCATCCTCAACGCCTACCGCGACGGCGACATGAAGGCCCACCGGCGCGAGGCCAAGAACACCGCCTTGATCGAGTGCGTGCAGGTCGCCGCGGAAAAAGCCAAATGGCCGATCCGCGAGGAGTTCAAGCGGGCCTCCTCGCGCAAGGACGGTGGCGGCAGCCGCGCCGTGATCCCGCCTACGCCGACGGATTCGCGCAGCCGGCCGGCCGCGCCAGTCCAGCAGCGCACCAGCTATGACCGGCTCCCGCCCACCGTCACCCGCGAACCGCCGCGCGAGCCGCCACCACCAACTCCGCCGGCCCCCTCGCCACGGCCCACCGCGCCTTCGCATGGCGCGACTCGTTTCTCCTCCGTCTTCGGCACCAGGAGACGCTAAGATGACCCGGCATCGCGGACGCGGCATGGCGTCGATCAATTATCCCATCGGCATGAATCTCGGCGGCGACCCCAGCCAGGCGCTGGTGCATTCCAATCCCAGCGGCAAGTTCACAGTGGCGCTGTCGTCGATCGATCTTGGGCAGGGCATGAAATCGGTGACGCGGCAGATCTGCGCGGAGACACTGGGCGTGCCGGTCGAGGACGTCTATGTCGACACCGCCGATTCCGACACCGGTCCGCACTGCATGGGCTCGTTCGCCTCACGCGGCACCCACCGTGTCGGCAATGCGGTGATGGCCGCCGCCCGCGAGGCGCGCGGCGTGATGATGGAAGCGGCGGCCGAGGAGCTCGAGGTCAACGCCGCCGATCTCGACACCGACGGCCGTGGCAACATCCACGTCAAGGGTGCGCCGCATCGCTCGATCTCGACCAAGGATGTCGCGATTGCCGCCCAGTTCAAGCAGGGCAAGACCATCTCCGGTCGCGGCATCTTTCTCGTGCCGCTGTCCGACGTCGATCCCGAAACGGGCGAGATGTCGCCGGCGACCTGCTACGCCCACGCCTGCCTCGTCGCTGAAGTCGAGGTCGACGACGAGACCGGCGAGGTTGCGATGGTCCGCATGGACTCGGCCTATGAGCTCGGCCGCGCCCTGAACCCGCGCCTGGTGGAGCAGCAGCTGGTTGGTGGCGCCTGGATGGGTGTCAGTCACGCGCTCTACGAGACGCCCGAGCCCTATTACCCCGAACCGGTTCACGGGCCCCGCGACTTCGTCGAATATCTGATGCCTGGCCCGGGCGACATCTGTCCGCACGACATCGCCGTGCTGGAACGCCCCGCGCCCGACGGCCCCTTCGGTGCCAAGGGCCCCGGCGAGATGTGTGCCAACCCGGTGCTGCCGGCCGTCGCGAATGCGATCTTCAACGCCGTCGGCGTACGCATCGACGATCTGCCGATCACGCCGGAAAAGGTGCTGCGGGCGATCAAAGCCCAAGGCGGCGCGCGGCCGCAGGCACGGCGCTGAGGGAGACACCGTGGCCGTTCGCAGCAACATCGTCGGCATCGACACCCCGGAGGCGCTGGAGAAGGCGCTACGGGCGGCCTATTACCTCGCCGACGAGGGGCTCGCGACCGCCGCTTATCTCGGGCTCGCCCTCGGCAAGCCGCTGCTGCTGGAAGGCGCGCCCGGTGTCGGCAAGACAGAAGCGGCGAAAGCCATCGCTGCCGTGCTCGGCCGGCAATTGATCCGCCTGCAGTGCTATGAGGGCATCGACGCATCTGCCGCGCTCTACGAATGGAACTACCCGCGCCAGATGCTCGCGATCCGCCAGGCGGGCGACGACAGCATCGACATCTACGGGGAAACCTTCCTGATCGAGCGACCGATGCTGGCAGCGCTGCGCGCGCCTGATTCCACCGTGCTCTTGATCGACGAAATCGACCGTGCCGACCAGGAGTTCGAGGCATTCCTGCTGGAATTCCTCTCCGACTTCCAGATATCCATTCCCGAGCGCGGCACGGTCCGCGCCGCGGAGCGGCCGGTCGTCGTGCTCACCTCGAACCGGACGCGCGATCTACACGAAGCCCTGCGGCGCCGCTGTGTCTACCACTGGATCGACTATCCCACCGCCGAGCGGGAGGCGCGGATCATCATGATGCGCGCGTCCAGCGTCGCCGATGCCACAGCCCGGGCCGTCGTTGCGGCCGTCGAGAAATTGCGGCGAGAACCGCTGAGCAAGGCGCCTGGCATCGCCGAAGCCGTCGATTGGGCCGAGGCCGCAACGCTCCTCCATAAAGGTGGCGCGCGCTGGCCCGATGCCTTCAAGCGTTCGATCGGCGTCGCGCTCAAGGACGAGGAGGACCTGCACTTCATCGCGCCCCGGCTCGATGCGATGCTCGCGGAGGCAACCGCATGAGCGAACAGCTCCAGCTTCCGCGCGCTGCCCGAATCTTCATCTCGTTCGCCCCACTGCTGCGCGCCAACAGCTTCGCCGTCGCGCCGGAACAGACCACTGCATTTCTCTCCGCGATCGAGTTGCTCGGTCCGCGCCACCTCGAGCATATCAGGCAGGCTGCACTGGCCACCCTCGCCCCGCCGCCCGAACGCCGCGCGACCTTCGACCGGCTGTTCGACCTCCACTTCCGCGGCAGCGATGCGATCGAACACGCCGACGACGGCGAGGACGATGAGACGGTCCGGCTCCAGGAGGAAGGACGCGGCGAGGAGGAGCCGCTGCTCTCAGACGACGCCAACGAATCCGGCCTCACCGCGACCCGCACCGAAGCGCTGGTCGAGCGCCGTTTTGCACAGCTCTCCACCTCCGATCCGCTCCGACGCCTGGCACGCGAGGCGCCGCGGCGCCTGCCCCGCCGGCGTGGCCACCGCCGCATGCGGGCGCGCCGCGGCCCCTTCGCCGATCTGCGCCGCACCCTGCGCGACAGCGTCCGCAGTGATGGCGAGATCCTGCGGCTCGGCCACATGAAACGGCGCCAGCGCCCGCGCAAGATCCTGCTGCTGATCGACGTCTCCGGCTCGATGAAGAGCCGCACCGAGGAGAACATGAAGCTTGCGCATACGCTGGTGCAGGCTGCCCCCAATGTCGAGGTCTTCACCTTCGGCACCCGGCTGACCCGTGTCACCCGCGCACTACGGATGAAGCGCCGCGAACAGGCGCTGAGCGCCGCAGCGCACCTGGTCAGCGACTGGGACGGCGGCACACGCATTGGCGACGCGCTGCAGGCGCTCCTCGCGGTGCCGCGGTTCGCCGGTTATGCCCGCGGCGCCGCCGTCGTTGTCGTCTCGGACGGGCTCGAGCGCGGCGAACCCGATGCTCTTCGCGACGCCGTGGCGAAATTGTCGCGCCGGGCCTGGCGCCTGAGCTGGCTGACGCCGCTCGCGACAGGACCGGGCTTCCGCCCGCAGACCGAAGCGCTCGTCGCGATCGAACGCTTCGTCGACGATCTCGTCGACGGCGGATCGAGCGTCTCGATCGTAGCCCATGTACTGGCACTGGGACGAAGGAGAGCTGCGTGAACGATATTGTCGACGGCCATCATCACATCTGGCGGCAGGCCGACCTGCCTTGGCTGATCGGCCCCATGCAGCCGCGCATCTTCGGACCGTACGAGCCGATCCGCCGCGACTATCCGATCGAGGAGTATCTCGGCGATCTCAAGGGTGCCGGCGTCACCCGATCGGTCTATGTGCAGACCAATTGGGCGCCTGAGCACTTCGAGGACGAAGCAGCCGGGGTGCAGCGGACCGCCGAAGAGCGCGGCTGGCCGCATGCCATCGTCGCCTACGCCAATTTCGCAGCCGACGACGTGCGCCCGCAGCTCGACCGCCTGAAGCGTTATTCCCTGGTGCGTGGCGTGCGGATGCAGCTGCACTGGCATGAGAACCCGCTCTACCGCTTCGCGTCCAAGCCCGATCTCTGCATCGATCCGACGCTTCGCCGTAACATTGCGCACCTCGCCGACTACGGCTGGAGCTTCGATCTCCAGGTCTTCACGCCGCAGATGCCGGATGCGGCGCAGCTCGCCGAGTCCTGCCCCAAGGTGACTTTCATCCTTCAGCATGCAGGCATGCTCGAAGACCTTTCCGCGGCCGGGCGCGCCGCTTGGCGCGCAGGGATGGCCCGGCTTGCGACTTGCCCGAACGTCGTCTCAAAGCTCTCCGGGCTCGGCACTTTCATCCATCGCAACGATCCCGCGCATATCGCCGCCGTTGTCACTGATACCGTCGCGATCTTTGGCGCCGATCGCTGCCTGTTCGGCTCCAATTTTCCGATCGAGAAATTGTGGACCAGCTATCGCCAGCTCATCGGTGCCTTTCGCGCCGCCGCCGCGTCGCTGCGCGCCGAGCAGCAGGATGCGATCTTCCGGGCGACGGCGACGCGCGTCTACCGGCTTTGACAGACGAGAAACGAGACAGGAGGGAAACGTATGGCGCTGGAGATCAAGATCCTGGACTATGGCGATATCGAGCTGGAATCGAGCTTCCTGGTGCTCGGCCGCGACTGCGGCCGCACCCGCCGCGTCCTCACCCTCGGCTTCCTGATCCTCGGCGGTCCCTATCCGGTCGTAGTCGACACCGGCTATCGCTCCAACCAGATCATGGAGACGCTGGGCATGCGGGGGCTTCAGTACCATGAACACATGATCGAGAACCAACTCGCGCGCCACGGCGTTCGCATGGGCGACGTGCGCTTCGTCTGCCACACCCATCTGCACATCGACCATGCCGGCAAGGACGATCTGTTCCCGATGAACACGACCGTCGTCGTCAATCGGAAGGAGCTCGAATATTCCGTCTCCGGCCTGATGCATCCGCAATATCCGGCGCCCGACATCAAGCACCTGATCGACCGCCTGCACACCAAGAGCGCGCTGCGCTTCCTCGACCTGGAAATCACCGGCCCGATCGAGCTGATGCCCGGCGTCTATTGCGATGCCGCCAACGCCCACACCGAGGGATCGATGAACATCATCGTCCATACCGCCGACGGCATCGCGACCATCTGCGGCGACGTGATCTACGACTTCAACGACCAGATCGTCACGCCCTTCCACGAGATCCACGACTGGGAGCCGCGCACCACCGGCAACCACGGCACCAGCAAGCGCGCGGAAAAGGCGGCGATCAAGAAACTTTTGAGCAATTCGCGCTACCTGCTCCCGGTCCACGACCGGCCCGCCAAGATCGAAGGCGGCAACGTGGTCGGACGTCTCCACGATCAGGTTCCTGGCCCGATCGTGCAGTCCCTCCCCCAGCGCAACTGGTTCCCGGCGTGAGGCTTTTTTGCGCATGATCCTTTCGGAAAACCGCTCCACACTTTTCCGGATCATGCGTCCGAGGATCGACCGATGACGCATGTCACCCTGCGAAGCGAGTTCGAGAACCTGATTGATCCCTATGCGCCGGTCGCACAGATCGGCACCGGCTTCGACTTCACGGAAGGGCCGATCTGGCATCCGGTCGATCATTATCTGCTGTTCTCGGACATGCCCGGCGATGTGCGCCGTCGCTGGGATGCGCGGCGCGGCGTGATCGAGGTCAAGCGTCCTTCGAACAAATGCAACGGCATGACCTATGACGCCGAGCTCAATTTGATCGTCTGCGAGCACGCGACATCGTCGCTGGTCCGCGAACGCCCGGACGGGCGGCGCGAGGTGCTGGCTTCGCACTTCGGGGGACAGGAGCTCAACAGCCCCAATGACGTCTGCGTGCACTCGTCAGGTGCGATCTATTTTTCCGATCCCTGGTATGGCCGCATGCCGGTCTATGGTGTCGAGCGGCCGCGTCAGCTCGGCTTCCAGGGCGTCTATCGCGTGGTGCAGGGCGGCGAACCGAAGCTCGTGGTGGACCGCAACCTGTTCGACCAGCCGAACGGACTGTGCTTCTCTCCGGACGAGAAGCTGCTCTATGTCAACGACACCGTGCAGGCGCTGATCCGCGTGTTCGACGTCAACGGCGACGGCTCGCTGTCCAGCGCGCGGGTGTTCGCGAGCGGCATCAAGTCCGAGCTGGAGCCGGGCGTTCCGGACGGCATGAAGTGCGACCAGCACGGCAATGTCTGGGTCACCGCGCCCGGCGGCGTCTGGGTCTATTCGGCGCGCGGCGAGCTGCTCGGCAAGATCCGCGTGCCGGAGCTGGTCGCGAATCTCGCCTGGGGCGGCCCGGATTTCCGCACGCTCTATCTCACCTCGACCCATTCGGTGTACGCGATCCCGACCAGGGTCGGCCCGCGTCACGAGCCCTATATGAGCGGCCGGCACGCCGGCGGCGGAGCGGCCCCGAGCTCGTCGCCGGCATCGCCCGTACTCGCCGAGGGCGAGATGCGGCTCGATCCACAGCGCTGCGCCATGATCATCCAGGACCTCCAGAACGACGTCATCATGGACGGCGGCGCTTTCGCCGAGTCCGGCGCGCCGGGGCACGCAAAACAACAGCATGTGGTGGAAAACGTACGCCGCCTTGCCGAGGCCGCGCGCTCCCGCGGCGTCGCCATCATCCATGTCTGGTTTGTCGTCGAACCCGGTGCGCCTGGCGTCACGCTGAACGCACCTTTGTTCGAGAGGCTGGTCGACAGCAAGGCTATGGTACGCGGAAGCTGGGGCGCCGCGCCCGTCTCCGGCCTCGAGCCCCGGCCCGGCGATTTCGTGGTCGAGAAGATGCGGATGAGCGCCTGGGAGGGCACGCGGCTGGAGACGATCCTGAAAGCCACCGGCCGCGACATGATCATCAACACGGGCGCATGGACCAACATGTCGGTCGAGCACACGGCGCGGACCGGCGCCGACAAGGGCTATTTCATGATCGTGCCCGAGGATTGCTGCTCGACCATGAACGCCGACTGGCACAACGCCTCGATCAATTTTGCCATGCAGAACGTCGCGGTCGTGACCAGGGCCGATACCGTCATCAGAGCGCTGGGATGAGATGTGGCAAAGCTCCTGCATCTGTCCTGCTCGCCTCGCGCCGAGTCCGCATCGACTGCCGGCGCGCGCGTCTTTCTTGACGGCTTCCGCCGGGCCCGGCCGGATTGGGACATCGATGTCGTGGACATCTGGCGAGAACGGATGCCGGAGTTCACGGGCCCCATCGTCGAGGCCAAATATGCACGCATGAAGGCTCAGACCTTCAACGAGGCACAACGCAACAGTTTTGCCGAGGCCGAGCGAATGGCGCTGCGCTTTTCGCTTGCCGATCGGGTGTTGATCTCGACCCCGATGTGGAACTTCGGCATTCCCTACAAGCTCAAGCAGTGGTTCGACATCATCGTCCAGCCCGGGCTCACCTTTCGGTTCGATCCGTCGCAAGGGTATTTCCCGCTGCTGCAGGACCGGCCGACGCTGGTCATCCTCGCCAGCGGCAGCGACTTCGCCACCGGCATGAACCGCGGCCGCATCGACATGGCAACGCCTTACCTGCGGGAAATCCTGCGCTTTGTTGGAATCAGCGATGTCCGCTTCTTGCTGATCGGTCCAACCACCGGACCGCAGCAGCCGATCGATGCTGCCCGTGAAAGGGCTTATCGACGCCTCGCGGCAATGGCCGCGACCTTCTAGCGCGGGGTGGTGTAAAGGAGAGAGCGATGCCGAGCTCCAACTACCGCTTGTTCGAACAAGCTATACGCAACCGCAAGCCGGTCTTCTGTCTATATGACGGCTATCGCCGTGAACTCTGTCCCGTCATCCTCGGCCATTCGCAACAGCAGGAGAAGGCGCTCACCTATCAGTTCGGCGGCCAAAGCAAGTCGGGTCTCCCGCCGCAAGGCGAGTGGCGCTGTCTATGGCTTACAAAGGTAAGCGCGGCCCGACTTCGCGATGGGCCTTGGCGAACCGGCTCCAGCCATACCCAGCCACAAGGCTGCGTCGAGATCGTCGAGCTCGATGTGAACCCTCACAGCCCATATCGGCCGAAGCATCCGCTTTCCTAGCCGTCGCGCCAGCGGTAAGCGCGCCCCAGCCGTCTCTAGGACGGACGAAAGCCGGGCGGCATCGCTCGCCAGATTCTGTCGTTGCGACAATAGGCACGAGCGCCCTCGGGAATGTCTTCGCCGGCGCTTCCGTCGTATGGCTCGTACAGGAGCGCCGGGAACAGTTCGCCGTTAACAATTTTGACCATATCGCCACGTCGAATGTCGGCGCCGGCCGTTCTGGTCGAAACAGACATGAATCCTCGCGAAAGCGTACGCCTATGCCGAATGAGCCCGTCGACTGGACGGGCTCAATCTGAGGCTATCTCCACGCTGATCTGTGTTCCAATACACGAAAGGGCTACTCCCCTGGCCGGGTCACCTTCACGATGCGCGATGCTGGATCGATCCGAATGGATGCGCACACGAGAACTCTCTCTACACTCCGGCAGATTGTTCTGCTGCGCCGGCGGGGACCGCCGCCGGTCTTAGCTGATTTTCGGAGCAGCAGCGGCCCCGCCAACGCTCTTACAAGATGGCGAGGCCGCCTGCTTTGCGGACCTCAGCGCTGAGCTTCAGTCCGAAGGCCGGAGGATCTTACGCAGGACGGCCGATGATAGGGATTGCTCTAAAGAGGCACCCAGTCTGGAGCGCACGTCTGTCACACCAGCATCATCGGACATCGTCCTGAAGTGTACGCACAGAGACTGCACGCCTGACGACTTATTCGACCGTCACGGACTTTGCGAGATTGCGCGGCTGGTCTACGTCGGTCCCGAGAGCGGCGGCGCTGTGATAAGCCAGAAGCTGTAGCGGCACCGCAAAAGCCAGCGGCGCCACGACCTCGGGCATCTCGGGCAAGCTCAACGTCGCGCAAGCACCGGATGCTCCGAGTGAAGCGCCTCTCTGATCGGTCAACAGGATGATGCGACCGCCACGGGCGATGACCTCCTGCATGTTGGATATGGTCTTCTCGAACGTCGCGTCGCTCGGCGCTATGACGATGACAGGCAGGTCCTGATCTATTAGCGCGATGGGTCCATGTTTGAGCTCGCCCGCCGCATATCCCTCGGCGTGTATGTAGGTCACCTCTTTGAGCTTGAGGGCACCTTCCAGGGCCAGCGGGTAATTGGTGCCCCGACCGATGAATAGAGCGTCGCTTGCCGAACAGAGCTTGCCCGCGATCTCGCGGACTTTCGGCTCCAATTCGAGCGCACGGGCCATATAGCTTGGGGCCTTGGCAAGATCTCGGACAAGCGAGCTCTCGTCTTCGGCTGAGAGCACGCCACGACTGCGGCCGGCCGCTATTGCAATGCAGATCAAGGTCGCAAGCTGACAGGTGAACGCCTTTGTGGACGCGACACCGATCTCGGGACCCGCCAGCGTCGGCAGTACCACATGGCTCGCACGGGCCATGGTTGAGGTTTGCACGTTGACGACCGAAAGAACACGCTGACCGCGGGTCTTGGCGAACTCCAACGAGGCGAGTGTATCGGCCGTTTCGCCCGACTGCGACACAAAGATCGCCAGATTGCCCGCACCAAGAGGTACATCGCGATAGCGGAACTCCGATGCAACATCGATTTCGACCGGGAGCTTGGCGTAGCGTTCAAACCAGTACTTCGCGACCAAGCCGGCGTAGAAGGCGGTCCCGCAAGCAACGATCGAGACACGATCGACCTTCCTGAACTCGGCGTCCAAGCCGGCCGGCAGCCTGATTGAACCGTTGCGCTGGACATACTGTGCGAGCGTATGCGCGACCACCTTCGGCTGCTCGTGGATCTCCTTGGCCATGAAGTGACGATGTCCACCTTTGCGAACAACGACCGCCGAGCTTGCGATCTTGGTCGATTCACGCCGTAGAGGCGCGCCATTTACGTCCAAGAACTCGATTTGCTCTCGCGCAACGATGGCTACGTCGCCGTCCTCGAGGTAGGCCACGATATCCGTGAGAGGTGCGAGGGCGATCGCATCCGAGCCGAGGTACATTTCGCCCCGACCGTAGCCGACCGCAAGGGGGGAGCCCTTTCGGGCTCCTATCAGCAGATTGTCGTGCCCTTCGAACAAGAACACGAGTGCGAACGTTCCTTTCAAGCGCGGGAGCACCTTGCGTACCGCCGCGGCCGGCTCGCACCCGTTCTTCCTCTCGCGACTGACGAGATGCGCAACCACCTCGGAATCAGTGTCGGTCGCAAGGTAGGCGCCGGTCGCCTGGAGGTGCTCGCGCAGCTCCCGATGATTTTCGATGATTCCATTGTGCACAATGGCAACCCCGTCAACCATGTGGGGATGCGCATTGTTCTCATCTGGACGGCCATGCGTTGCCCAACGCGTGTGACCGATTCCAATCCGGCCCGAAAGCGGCTCCGAGGCGAGCAGATTGTTGAGATTCGCAAGCTTTCCGACTGCACGACGCCGGGTCAATGAACCGTTTTCGAGTGTCGCAATACCCGCGGAGTCATATCCACGATATTCAAGCCGTTTGAGCGCATCCAATAAAACAGCAGACGCCGGGCCCTGTCCGACAACACCAACAATTCCGCACATCATCTGTCTCCGAGCGATTACCGGACCCGCACACCGTAGACCAAGGTCACCGCCTCACGCCGCTGAGGCCGCCCACGCGCTTCTCGGCCATCGTTGCACAACCAGTCGAAGCATCGCGGGTGCCAATTTTAGCAGACCCAGCCGTCCATTGAATGATCATGACGGAGTAGACCTCATGCTCACAATACGGGCCGTCACTCCCACTACTTCAATTTGAAGCGCCGACAAGTCGATCGGCTCGCCTCGGCGCACCCGACAGCTCGGTGGCGACGCGGTTCAACAGATGAACCTTCGGCGATTGCGTCAAGCGCAGCAGATTGAACGCTAGGTGCTCCTTCCGAAGCATCGAAAACAGCGTGACTCCCGTCGAATTTGTCGCAAGCGCATAGTCCACGACAAAGGCGACCACAACCTCGGCAGGGCTGCCTCGGTATCCCGCGTCACGAAGGTGATTCAACAGGCATGGCGCTGCACTTACTTTTGCGACCAGCGGACCGACGCTCGCAAATGATCCATACGTCACAAAGGTCGTCCGACGCCCGGAGCCATTTGACCTCTGCAGATTGGGTTCGAGCGGGTTGTTTGCGACCTGCATCAGTCGATATGGCAATGATTCATCGAGGCTCTCCGCTTCGATTTCGTTGTTGCCTGCAATCGAAATTGCCCGGGCCTTACCATCCTGGACGACGCGTTCAACCGCTCGGATGATATCTTCGCGAACGGCTTCCTCCCGAGTAGGACGGTGGAGCGCAAGCACATCCACATAATCCGTCCGAAGACGCGTCAGGCTGTCCTCCACGCTCGTCCTAATCAGCTCGGCGGTCAGTGGCACCTTGAACGGCTTCGGCTTGATCGCCGAGAGGCGGGGCTGAAGCCCGGGAAGTAGAGCCAGGGAGGCGCGCGCTATGGGCTTCAGGAAGCGCATGGTGCCGGAAGTCGCACCTGGGCGCATCCCAACCTTCGTGCAGATATGGACGCTGCCGCGCTTACTGGACGCGAACCGGCCGCAAATCGATTCTGCCATCCCATCCCCGTACGACGGCGCGACATCGTACCAGGTTATTCCGGCGTCGTAGGCGCGCTCCAGCGCTTCAACACCCGCGCGGGCGCCAACGCGGCCTCCGAGCGACGCACAGCCAAAGCCAATGCTTGAAACCCTGGCCCCGAGGGCCTCAACAAAAACCGTCTTCATTGAAATCTTCGTTAAGCATGACGCTCCCGCTCATCCTACCGGTGCCGCGTTCACTGGCGCGCACGCCCGGACCGGCCGCCTCTATCGAGCAACTCTGCAGATTTGCGCGGCTTCATCGTCATGCAAATGGATGATGACGGGTTTGGTCGGACCCTCTACCCCCGTGGGCACTTCGGCATCGGACGAAGTGGTGAGGACGTGCGGCAGTCGGCCGTTCGACTAGTCATCGGCAACTCGGATCGATCGTAATGATCGGTAGCGCTCATTTGAGCGATGGAGACGCGGCGACCACAGAGCTTTCCTGCAGCGCTCAATGATGGCCGCTCGGCCGTCGAAATCGAGACTATAGAATGGCAGCACGCTCAGAATCAGTTGCAGACGAAGTTCTGGTAACGGGAGCGGCGGGATTCATAGGCTTTCATGTTGCGCGCCGGCTGCTCGATGAAGGACGCCGGGTCGTCGGATTGGACAACCTCAATCACTACTACGACCCCTCCCTGAAGCGCGCTCGTCTCGACATTTTGCGCCGCGATCCCGCATTTTCCTTCATGCAGATCGACCTCGGAGATCGATCGACGATGGCGGACTTGTTTGCGCGACATCGCTTTCCGAGAGTCATCCATCTTGCCGCTCAGGCCGGCGTTCGGCATTCAATCGACCATCCGCACGCCTATGTCGACGCCAATCTGGTGGGATTCTTGAACGTCCTTGAGGGATGCAGGCGTAACGGCTGTGAACATTTGATCTACGCGTCATCGTCGTCCGTCTATGGCGCCAATACGGAGTTTCCTTTCTCGACTCTGCATAGAACCGATTCCCCCATCAGCCTTTATGCCGCGACAAAGAAGGCAAATGAGCTGATGGCCCATTCTTACAGCCACCTGTATCGTCTCCCCGTCACCGGCCTGCGGTTCTTTACGATCTACGGTCCGTGGGGCCGACCCGACATGGCAATGTTTCTGTTCGCTGACGCGATCATGAAGGGCACGCCAATCAAGCTCTTCAACCATGGCAGGATGCGGCGCGACTTCACCTATATCGACGACGTCACTCGCGTTGTCTCGCGGCTGATCGACCGCGCCCCAGAAGACAGCGCCGGTGCGGCCACTGCACCGGCCAAACTCTATAATGTCGGCAATAACCGCCCGGAACCCTTGATGCACGTGGTCAGCTTGCTCGAGACAGAGCTCGGACGAACAGCCCACAAGGAGATGCTGGCGATGCAGCCTGGAGATGTTCCGGAAACCTTTGCCGACGTGGGCGACCTGATGCAGGATGCCGGCTTTTCCCCGTCCACGGCAATCGAAACGGGCGTTCGTCACTTCGCCCGCTGGTACCGCGAGCACTATGGAATATGACGGATCCCGATCTGCATGCTTCGAGCGCCAACATCACAGCCCCATATGTCGTCCGACCGAAAGACCATCAGACTACACGATCTGCGTGATGGTCGGCGAAAGGGCGATCAGGCATAACTCGCCGAAAGATCGCGGCCCCGGCGGGGGGCTAGGATTCGCAGGAGCCGGGGCCGCAACGCTGCGCCGAAGTGGGCTCCGTCGACGCAACACGATCGTAACGACAAACAAGCGACCATTCACCTTGGATTCGTGATCAATCGGGTCAACGTCGGGGTACCCATCAATGATGATGTATCCTCCTCTAATAACGGCTTGCTATCTGTTCATTGTGGTACGATGACCCAATTGTGACGCGTGGGGCTCGCTGCAGTCATCGGAATGGTTCGGGTGATCCGGAGACACCAATGCCGCGATATTTCTTCCATATCCACGATGGGAATTCAGTTCTCGACGACGTCGGGTTGGATCTCCCTGACATTATCGCCGCGCGTACCGCAGCGATCGAACTGAGCGGCGAGATCCTCAAGCATGACTTGACGGAACGGCTCTTGCCTCATGTCTTCTGGCAAGTGGAGGTCAGCGACAGCCCCGCTCTTGGCGGCCGGTCGCTATTCATTCTTCAGTTCTCGGTGGCAGAATAAGCCCCCCTTTTTCACTGGCCTGCGCTTCGAGGACGCTTCTGCCTGTCGCGTTGCAATCATCGCGGGATGATATCGTGGTGCGCCCGGCCAGCGGGGTTGGTCCTACCTGCGCTGCCTGTCATTGGCGCCGTCATCCTGCGAGATGGCGAGCGCAGCAAGCGCCGTGCGATTGCCGACTTCGAGCTTTTGGAAAATCTTGTGGAGGTGCACCTTGATGGTGCCGTCAGCAATGTTGAGCCGGCGGCCAATCTCCTTGTTGGAGAGACCGCGAGAGACGAGGCGGATGATTTGCCGCTCCCGCTCGGTGAGCACAGCGAGTGCATTTTCGGGATTCGCGCTCTGCTCTTGAGGCGGGACCTGATCTGTAGGCGCTCCCGAAACGACAGTCGCGCCATGGATAATCTCTCGCAAGCACTGCACCAGCGCCTGGCCCGTCATCTCCTTTGGAAGAACACTGTGCCCCGCCGGGAGTCCCGACGAGACAAGATCGCAGTCCTCGCTGGCTGTGAAGAACACCAGACGGGTCGATCGGTTTTCCGAGCGGTCGAGCGAGTCGTTCAGCAGCGCGATCAACTCCGGCATTGCCGCATCGATGATCGCAATGTCGGGAGCAAGATCCAGAACTGCCGTGATGCAATTCCCGGCGTCGCCGCAGGATGCAATGACCTCGAAATCAGGTTCTGAGCCGAGTAGATTTGCGAGACCGTGCAAGACCACCGGATGTCGGTCCGCAATCACCACAGTCGCACGACGCATCGGGCGCTCCCTGGCCAGCCGCCCCCCATTTCCGTGATTGAAGCTACGGGCCCCCGCCCTGGCCGCTCCAATATTGCTTGAACACCAAAAACCTCATCAATATTCCGAAGTGTCAGACACTAGAGCAAAGCGCGTAAACCATAAGTCAGATGACGTAAACCATAAGACAGATGATCGCACGAGTCTGAAGCAGCAGTATACAGCAAGTTTGCCGCATCGAGGCCCGTAGGACTCCGGTGGTCAATACTTAAGACGGGCGCAAGTCTTCTCTCTATTTGCGAAGCTAGAATGACAGTGTGTTGCAGTGCATCGTAAACGCGCATTCGAGGTTGAAGGCGAACTCACCCGCCATCTCCGGCAGCGGCAACGCCGTGTCACTCGACCGCGTCGATGCCGGCCAGCCCTATAACCAAAGGTATATAGGCAAAACCGAAGATTCAAATCTAACCTTCAGCAAATCTTATCGAAACAAAATCGGGAGGCTGAGCACACTCAAGCTTTTTCCTACTTTGTCTTTTCACAAGCCTTGTTTGTTCAAGTTGTATCGTTGCGTTGACGTGGAGGGTGATATGAGGAGACGACAATCCTGCAAAGTCGTTTTGATTGGACGGCACATTCTACTACGAGAAGGTATTTCCCGAATTCTGCATGCCGCAGATTTCCACATCGTAATGTCGGTCTTGGGTACCGACGAATTGCCAAGCACACTCCAAGCACACCAGCTTCTGTTTGTGATTGTCCATGACACCGACGAATTCGATCTCGCGCTGAAGCACATCGGATTTGTAAGGGAGCATTATCCGGACGCCCGCGTGGCGATCGTTTCGGACCATTACCGGCCGGAAGAGTTGATTTCAGCCTACAAGGCAGGCGCCAGCGGCTACTTCGCCGACGTCAATTCATGCGACACCTTCACAAAGTCGATCGAGCTCGTGACAATGGGCGAAACAGTATTTCCGCCTGCATTTCTGTCGTTCGTGCTTGATCTCGAGCCTAGCCGCAAGGCTCTGCTGCCGGCGAGCGAAGAGCGATCGAGCGTCCTCGTTCCTGCCGAGGGACCGATCGCCCCCCACCTGTCACCGCGCGAGCAGGCAATCCTCTCCTTCTTGGTTGAAGGCAATTCCAACAAATGCATTGCACGAAAGATCGATATTGCCGAAGCGACGGTGAAGGTTCACGTCAAGGCGATCCTGCGCAAGATACGGGTCCAGAATAGAACGCAGGCCGCGATTTGGGGAATGAACAACGGACCACTGGTCCGGCCTTCCAATGGGCACGCGTTGGCGCTGTCAATCGATCGGGCGACAGCTCCTAACCAGGTCCCAAACGGGCACGGACATCAGGAGGCCGACATCTCCGACATCCACTAGACCAGGCAGTCAGTTCTAATGCGCGTCGATCGTTTGAGACGCGCCGGCTGACTGCGCAGCGAAAATGACTTCGAGGTTGCGCGAAGATCGGCAACGCTCCGCGGGCGCATCCTGCGTTTGGATGATGTGCGCCAGGACGTAATGGACAAAAACATCATCGACATCCGTGGTCGCTGCAAGATCGTCGTGATCGGCAGGGACCCGAACGTCGGCCGTCTACCAACCCGAAACGCCCGAGTCCCCTGGTTGCCGTGGAGCATGATACGATGTCTCCGTCCCTCAGCGCTCGAATTGCATTGGCCGGCGGCGCATTGGTCGTGCTCGCGTTGGCAGGCTTCGCCGCCGCACAGACGCTGACAAGAGCCAAGCTTGCTGTAGCCAGCAGCCTGAACCTGCCCGACTATCTCGTTCCGGTCACCGACCCGGACACCGGCGCCACGATCATCCGGATAACGACTCCAGGGCCCCTGGGCGCAGGCTTGGCGTGTCAGCGCGCCTATTGCACCCACCGCTATTCGAGTGCGCAGGCGTGGAACGCCGATCAAACCCTGGTTTTGATCGCCAACGGCTGCAACGGCCTCTGCTTTCTTGACGGGAAGACGTTCGTTCCCTTGTTCCGTCGGCAAAGAGAGGACGAGTGCGAATGGCACCCGCGGGACCCCGAGCGCATGATATGCGTGATCGGGCGCAAGATTTCGCTCTGGCAGCCGCGAACCAATGCCGAGGAAATCATGTTGACGGCCGAGGGCTATCGCGGCCTTCAGTTCGGACCAGGCAAGGGCAATCCCTCTCGAGACGGAAGCCGTATCGCCGTGCGAGGCACGCGTGCAGACGGTATGGTGGTTGCGTTCGCCTTTGATCTCGTGACCCGACAGAAGTTTCCGGACATCGAAGTGGGAAAACTGCCCGGTCGAGAGGGCGTCTGCGAGATATCGACCCTGGGCAGCTATATCAGGTGCAGCCGATGGGTCGACGGAAAGGATGAGGCATTCATCTTCACCGTCGCTGGAGACCTGGTCCAGAGTTGGACCGAACATCATCGGCCGAGCCACGGCGACATGGCCGTTGATGCGGACGGACGCGAGGTCTACGTCGGAATCAGCAAATCGGATCCCGACATATATCAGGTGATCAAGCGGCGGCTGGATGACGGTAAGGTTACCGCCCTCGCTCCGCGCGGGGAGGCCTCACATGCGTCCACGCGCGCGATCGACCGGCCCGGCTGGGTGATCTTAAGCTATGGCGGCGATCCATCCGAAATTGCCCAACTTCCATCCTTTGCCCCGTTTGCACGGGAAGTGATCGCTCTGCGAATTGACGGCAGCGGCGAATTTCGGCGTATTGCACACACGCGCAACGTCCCGTACGACTACTGGAGCGAGACCCACGCTTCGCCATCGCCGGATGGATCGCAAATCATCTGGTCGAGCAATTGGGGGGTACCGGGCGGCCCGGTCTTCGACTTTGTAACCCGTCTCGATCAACCCGATCAGACCAGCGCCCTGTCCCGATGATGGCCTCGGCGGCTCTTCTCAGGCGTGCCCCACACGAACCAACGGGCTGTCCGCCGGCGTACGCGTTCGCGCCCGGAGCGCCTTGTTGGCCGCATTAATAACCGAGGGCCGCAGGATCTGAAGCGCGTCCTTGACCGTTGCCCACCAGGACTGGTAGCGGAATCTTCCGCGCAATCTTGCAACCCGCAATGCGCGTACGACCGTTTCGGGACCTGGAAGTCCTTGCTTGTCCTGGATGAGGCTCCAGGTCAGATGCTTCAGATCAAGTGTCTCCTGATCGATCTGGGAGAATGACTTCGAAGCTGTAATATTATCGTGGGACGTCATGTCATAGAAGATCAAGCCATCGTCGATCGCCACCATGTCGCCGAAACAGGCGAGGTCGACGAAGAACAGCTGGTCCACCCCCCACCTGATCGACTTGTAGTTTCGCATCCGACAGCCGGCCCGGATGACGTCGCTGTTGATCAGCAACGTCGACGGAACAATCCCCAGCACCCGCGTCTTGCCGACCAGGTAGAGGTCGGCCAGGCATTGCTGGCTCGAATACACCGTGACGCTCCCTCCCCGTCGACATCTCGTTCCGCTGTCCTGGACGAGATGAGATGTGGAGGTCATGAAGGCAGCGGTTGGATGCTTCCTCGCTGTCTCCGCGAAAGTCTCGAGCGAACCTGGCGTCAGCCAGTCATCGTCATGCAACAATTTAATCCAGCTGCCACGGCATGCGAGCATCGCGTTGTTCGTGTTCTCGACTTGGCCCGATTCTCCGCGGTTCTCGACAATGCGAATACGCGGATCGTTCCGCGCGTACTCGGAAAGAATCCCCCATGTCGAGCCTTCCGGCCCCTCGTCGTCGCTGATCACCATTTCCCAATCGGAATACTGCTGCTGCAGCACGCTTTCGATCGTGCGGCGTACCAAATCCGGTCGGCGAAAGGTCGGAATCGCGACTGAAATGAACGGGCGGACGTCCCCATCTCGAATGCCGTCGGTCCCGCCGAGTTGCAACAAGCTCATCGCCTTCTTCCCTCAGGCCCAATTCATCAAGCTGTCCGGCCCGGACAAGCCTCGAGCGATGCCTTTTTGACTCTACGAAGCGGTCCGAACATGCCACGTGGCACGACGGGGCCAACGCTAGGAACCCGGGTCGGTCCGGTCATCCTGCATTCGCATGACGATGACCACGCGAGGCGCAACGTTTTCGAAGGTAGAGCTGATCAATCGATTCTTATCGTGCAAACGAAGGATGGCTGGACGCTTCGATCAGCCTACGCTCTGCCGACAAGCCAATCGCATAGGTGAAGAGTCCTTTGCACAGATTGCACCAACTTCTCGCTCGAATCCGGCAAGAGCCTGACAAGGTCCGGTTTCTGCTGTCGCGCGCACTGTGGGTGAGCGGGTTGTGCCGGTTCATCACCTTCAGCTTTCCTGCCGGATATAGAATGCGGTTCTATCCGAGCTCCATGTCTGCCGGGCTCTGGCGGAGGCGCGATTTTCGGGCCGATGACGCCGACTTCGTGGGAACCTACCTGCAACCCGGAGAAACCTTCGTCGACGTCGGTGCGAACGTAGGGCAGTTGAGCCTCGCCGCTGCCGTTCGGGTCACCCGATCTGGACGGGTCATCGCAATCGAAGCGCATCCGCGTATCTGCAGGTACCTGCAGGGCAACGTCCGTCTCAACGGATTGACGGTCGAGGTCCACAACACGGCAGTCGGCAGCAAGGACGGAGAGCTCGTCTTCACGGACTTTCGCAGCGATGACATGAACTTCGCATCCGTGACGCCGCCACCCAGCGGCGCAACGCTCCGGGTTCCGGTTCGCCCTCTGGACTCGATTGTTGGAGATCGACGGGTGGATCTTCTGAAGGTCGACGTCGAAGGATTCGAAGTTGACCTTCTCAAGGGCGCGGCGAAGACCGTATCCAATTGTCGGTGTCTCTACATAGAGGACTCTGAGCTCAACCTTCGGAGAGCTGGCACCTCGCGTACGGAGCTATATGACCGCCTCATCGATCACGGATTTGAGCTCTTTCATCTCAGGCAGGGACGGCTCGAGCGGGCGTTTCCTGACATTCCGGGCCCGGACGATGACAACCTGATCGCCGTCAGACCACCTGCCCTGCCGGATCTGCTCGCGCGGACCGGCCTTCGGTTGGCACAGTCATCCCCGCGGCCGTTAGACGACCGTCTGCCCTCCGCGCGCCTTGCGTGACTCTCAGGCAGCTCATTTCCTTCATCGTATGCGATCACGCCAGCCTTTCTGGACCAGGCGCCAATGACGATCGATCATTAACTGTTCGGCAAGGCACAAGCTTCTTGTGCAAGCCTTCTCGCGAATTCGGCGCGACAGCTCGGTGACCGTCATGCGAACGAATGATGGCGCCCGCCGCCATCGGTTCTACGATCCAGCCAGAGTGGTTCGCTGCAGCATATGGTCTTGCGTTTTAGAAATGAATTCTGAACCGAGGAAGCGTGTCATGGCCGCCAAAACGGCTCCGGCTCCGACGCGGACAGGAGCCCTTGTTCGTATGGCGGCCGGCGTATCTGCCCTCGCGCTTACCGGCCAGCTCACGCTCGTTGCGGCCATTCCCGTCCTCACGCGGCTGTACTCGCCGGAGGATTTTGGAATCTTTACGATCTATCTCTCGGTCGTGAACATCCTCGGTGCAATAGCCGGGCTTCGCTTCAGCACCTCCCTGTACGTCGTTGAGGACAGGGCCGGGGCGCTCATCGCGCTCAAGCTCGTGCTCCTCGCGGTCTGCGGTACCAGCCTGGTCGTGCTTACCGCCGGATACCTGCTCTCGGCCATGATGCCGCCGTCACTGCAACATCTGGTCTGCCTTGTACCGATCGGGATGGCGGCGGTCGGCGTTGCCGACGCAATGAACTGCTGGTGCTTGCGCTTCAATCACATACGCGACTTCGGCATGGGCCGCCTGATCCTGCCGGCAACGATGGCGCTGCTCCAGGTGGGCTTTGGCCTCGCCGGCATCGGCGACGATGCAATGGTCCGAGCTCACATCCTGAGCCAGGTCGTGCTGATCGCATTTCTCTGCATCCGGCTCCTGAAATGGGAAGATATCCGCCACATAAAGCAGGCCTCGTGGCAATCGGTCGCGGCGACGGCGCGGCGGGAGTACAAGTTTCCTCTGTTCGAGCTGCCCTCGGCCTTCGTGGGATTTGCCATCATCAATCTCCCCGCAATCTTCATAGGCTCGCTGTTCGGTACCGCATTCGCCGGCCATTTTGGTGTCGCCGCCCGCCTTGTGACCGGCCCAGTCACCCTGATCGCCTTGCCGCTCAGCAATGTCTTCGTCGCCGAGGCCAGCAAGGGTTTCGATCGTCAGCATCTGCTCAGCACCGCATTCGGCCTGCTGGCCGTTGCCGCCGTCCTGATCGCTCTGCCGGTACTCGGCCTGGGGTTTGTTTCACCCTTCGTCGTCGTTCCGCTGCTCGGGCCGTCCTGGATGCCTACAGGTCAAATCATGGCCGCCCTGGCGCTCATGTGCGCCGCGCAGGCCCTGTCGACGCCCATTCAAGAAGTCCCTACCCTTTTTCGTCGTCAAGAATTGCGCCTGGCCGTCGATGTGGTGCGGGCCATGTTTGTATTTGCGCCGCTCCTGATCGGCGCTCGCCTCGGCCAGGATCCGTTGCAGGTGATCTTCGCGATGGCTGCAGGAGGAGCTACCGGCTACACCCTGGGAATTGCCGTGGCGCTGATCCTTCTGAGCCGCCCAGGCGGAGCGCGGCCATCGGGTGCGCCCGTCAATGGGCCCGTATGAACCGGAAGGCCGAGGGCGTGCTGCCCGGCCTTCACGTCGACTTGTGGAGGCATGACATGGACGAAAGATCTCGGGCGGAAGCCGCCGAGTCTCCCAGCGCGACCATATGCTTCATGCGAATGAATGATGAGAAGATCTCGCTCCTCTTCATACTGTGACATTGATACTCGGTCGGTTGCATTCCAATGACGTTACGGCCATTGATTGATACGGACCAAGATCCGGAATCTCCGCCTTTGCAGGCAGCAGCGGCGGCGCAACCAGTGCTTTTCCTGCTGCCCGGCTCGCTCGGCTACGGAGCCAGCCTCGCAGCCCTCGCCGCTTCGATCCGCGAGATGGCCCATGTTGTTCCGATCCGATACCCAGAACTCGGCAAGATATTACAGGGGCAGGACAGCGTTTGCGATATGGCTGCTGCCGCACTGGAGCAGATCAGTCGTGTCCAGCCTCGAGGGTCCGTCAGACTTCTCGGCCATTCGCTGGGTGGAGCGGTCGCCTTCGAGGTCGCAACGCGACTAGTTGCCTCCGGCCGGTCCGTGACGTTCTTTGGAATTCTCGACACCAGCCTCATGGGCGAGCGCAGCTCTGCATGGGAGACGTTGAGCCGCACGGTCCACCGTGTCCGCAGCAACCGCGTCACGGCGTCCCGCATGGTCTGTCGCGCCTTCGCCAAAGCAGCCGTCGCGATCGGCCGTGAAGCCGACCTCGCCCGGATGATCGATCGCCGTGCAAAGGGCCAGTTCAGCCTTACCACCTTCAGACTCAAGCAGGAGTTGCAGGAGGTCTTGCGAGCGAAGGCTTACTTCCGCTGGTTGGCGGAGCCGAAATCGACACTGCCGATATCCGCCGTTCTGTTCCGGTGCAAGCGGAAGAAAATGCCGCAAGCGCTGGGGTGGGACCGGGCGTTTACGCACGTCGACGTCGTCCCAACCGCAGGGACTCATACTGATCTCGTGATGCCTCCGTACCTTACAATGAACTTGCACCTCGTCCAGAAGGCGTTGTCGCAAGCCTACTCACCAGCCGAGCTTCCCGATAGAGAGGGGGATTGTTCTCGTGTCCCTACAAGCAAGTCACAGCCGAACCGAACGAGCGTTCAGTAGCGACGCCCTGGTCGTTGACGCACCATTGGAGGTCGCGCGCATCGTCGCGTTTTTGCGCGACCAGGTTCTTGGCGTGCTTGGCCGACGCGGAGCCATCGTCGGGCTTTCCGGTGGCATCGACAGCTCCGTGGTGGCAGCGCTCTGCGCGCGGGCATTTGGAAACACGAAGGTCCTGGGGCTGCTCATGCCCGAACGCGACTCGTCCGACGATTCACTGCGGCTGGGTCGGGTCGTTGCCACGCAGCTGCGCTTGACCACGGTGGTCGAAGACATCGCTCCGGCCCTCGAAGCGTTGGGCGCATACGCACGGCAGCGAGAGGCGATCCAAGCCATCGTACCCGAGTACGGGGCCAACTGGAAATGCAAGCTGGTATTGGGATCCGTTTTGGAGCGTGACGGTATCAACTTCACGCGCCTGACCGTCCAGGACCCGAACGGCAACACTTCCACCGTACGTCTTCCGCCCGAGGTCTACCTACAGATCGTCGCCGCAACCAATTACAAGCAACGCGTTCGCAAAATGACGGAGTACTATCACGCCGACCGCCTGAAATACGCGGTCATCGGCACGCCAAACCGGCTCGAGCATGATCAAGGCTTCTTCGTGAAGCAGGGTGACGGTGATGCGGACGTCATGCCGATTGCGCATCTCTACAAGAGCCAAGTCTACCAGCTAGCCGAATACCTCGGCATCGACGAGGAAATCAGACGGCGCCCGCCAACATCCGACACCTTCTCGATGCCGCAGAGCCAGGAGGAATTCTATTTCGCCGCGCCGTATAAATTAACCGATGTTTGCATGTACGCCGTCAACCACGGCATTTCTGCCGACGAAGTCGCCGATGCCGTCGGCATGGCGGCAACGCAGGTGCAGAAGGTCTTCAAGGACATCGCTTCGAAGCGCCGGGCGACGCGCTATCTACACGCCCGGCCACTGATTGTGGATGCAGTGATCGAGGACTGAACGGCATGTGCGGCATCGCGGGAATCGTGGCGCTGAACGCGAACGCTCCGGGTCCTTCGCGGAAAGCGCTCTTGCGCATGCTGGGGACGCTTGCCCATCGCGGCCCGGACGAGCGGGGCCTCTACCGGGATGAACGCGCGGGTCTGGCGCACGCGCGGCTCTCGATCATCGACATCAAGGGCGGACAACAACCGCTCAATGATGCCGGCGGAGCCGCCTGGATCGTATTCAACGGCGAGATCTTCAACTATGTCGAGTTGCGCGCCCAGTTGATCTCACTCGGCCATCACTTCCACACCCGCAGTGACACGGAAGTGCTCTTGAAGGCCTATTGCGCCTGGGGCGAGGCGGCGTTCGAACGGATGAACGGACAATGGGCCGTTGCCATCTGGGACCCGTCCGCCCGCCGCCTCGTCTTGTCGCGCGACCGGAGCGGAATCTGCCCGCTCTATATCTGCGAGCATCAGGGCCAGCTGTACTTCGCCAGTGAAGTCAAGGCCATCTTCGCGGCAAATCCAGCCATCCCTCGGGCACTGGACCCAGTAGGCATCGACCAAACCTTCACCTTCTGGAGTACCGTGCCGCCCCAGACCGTGTTTCAGGGGGTCAGGGAGATTGAACCCGGACACGTCCGCAGTTACGCGCGGGGCGAGGTTCGGGATCACGCATTCTGGACCCCGCGCTATCCCACCTGTCCCAACGAGCATTTCGGCTCAGACATCAACGACAAGATCGATGCCGTGCGCAATGCGCTGGAAACGGCCACGGCGTTCCGAATGGTGCGGGCCGACGTTCCCGTGGGAAGCTATCTCTCCGGCGGGCTCGACAGCTCGCTTGTTGCCGCACTCGGGAGCCGCTTCGCAGAAGGCCGCTTTCAGACCTTCTCCTTGCGCTTTAGCGACGCAGAATATGACGAGACATCCTACCAGCGCCTGATGGCGCGCGCGATCGCAAGCGAGCACCACGAGCTGATGGTCTCTCGCCAGGACATTGCCGAGGCCTTTCCAAAAGTGATCTACCACACCGAGCGCCCTATCCTGAGGACCGCTCCTGTACCGTTGTTCCTGCTCTCAAAGCTCGTGCGCGAGCGCGGCATCAAGGTCGTCCTGACCGGCGAAGGGGCCGACGAAATGTTCGCCGGCTACGATCTGTTTCGAGAGGGCAAGATCCGCCGTTTCTGGGGCCGTCAGCCTTCGTCGACGCGGCGAGCAGCCCTCTTGAAGCGCCTCTATCCGTATATCTCCCGGTCGCCGGTCCACACGCAGGCCGTCGCTCTCAAGTTCTTCGGGCACGGCATTTCCGCGATTGATGCACCTGGCTTCGCTCACCAGCCGCGCTGGCGAAGCACCAGTGCGATCAAACGCCTGTTCTCCGACGATATGCGTGATGTAGCTCCGCGGGCGGATCCGGTGACCGAATTGCTTGATCGTCTGCCACCGGATTTCGCCCACTGGACCTCGCTCGCACAGGATCAATACCTCGAGACCAAGACCCTCCTGGCCGGCTACCTGCTCTCCTCCCAGGGAGACAGGATGCTCATGGCACACTCGGTCGAGGGCCGGTTTCCATTCCTTGACGACAATGTCGTCGAGCTCGCGAACTCGCTTCCCGACGCGTGCAAGCTTCGCATTCTCGATGAGAAGCATGTCCTAAAACGTGTCGCGCAGTCGCAGATGCCACCTGAGATCGTAAAGCGGAAGAAACAGCCCTACCGCGCTCCCAATGCGCTCTGCTTCGTCGACGGGGGTGGGTCCTCCTATGTCGACGAGGCGCTCTCGCGCAGGAGCATCCGCGCCGCCAACATCTTCGATCCAGTTGCGGTCGAGCGGCTCCACAGCAAGTGCCGGGCACACGCAGAAGCTGGCGCCGCCGACCTATCCAATTTCGACAACATGGCGCTCGTCGGCGTGCTGTCCACTCAGCTCCTATTCCAGCAGTTCGTCACAGATCGCCCAGCGGGCGCGGACCGGATCGTGCTTGCCGTTGACGCCGACCACCAACACGCATCGGGAGCCTACGCATGATGAACGATCCCGTGCCGCTCCTGCGTGATTACCTAGTCCACTCGACCCGCCGCAACGGCGCCAAGGTCGCACTCGTGTGTGACGGTCAGCGGGTGACCTACGACCAGCTCGAGGCGCGGTCGAACTCGGTCGCACACCATCTGGTAGAAGCCGGCGTAGGGCGAGGCGATCGCGTGGTCATCTTCGCCGACAACACTGTCGAGGCAGCCGTCAGCTTCTGGGCCGTGCTCAAAGCCAACGCGATCGTGTGCCTCATCAATCCCCTCACGAAACGCGACAAGCTTTGCTATCTCCTGAACGACTGCCAGCCGGCTGCACTTATCGCGCAAGCGCGCCTTTACGAGACGTTCCACCAACCAGCGAACCATTGTCCCTCCTTGCACCGGGTCATCGTGTCCGGCACGATCGACGATACCGATCTGAACGCACTGCCGCATGCCGTCCGGTGGAGTGTCGCAACAGCGAGCACCCACAACACAGCTCCGGCGCGCCGCTGCATCGACATCGACCTCGCCGCGATCGTGTACACCTCGGGATCGACCGGTGAGCCCAAAGGGGTGATGCTGACGCACCGAAACATGATGACGGCGTGCACGTCCATAGCGTCATATCTGGATGTGCGCGAGGATGAGGTCATCCTCAACGCCCTGCCCCTCGCCTTCGATTACGGCCTGTACCAGATGATCATGGCTGTTCGTTCCGGAGCACGCCTCGTTCTGGAGCGCTCGTTCGCCTACCCTGCCGAGGTACTTCGGCATATCGCGGAAGAGAGAGTGACGGGCTTTCCCGGCGTGCCCACCATGTTCTCGACTCTGCTTCAGCTGGACCTGAAGAGTTGCGATCTTTCCAGCATTCGCTACGTGACCAGTACCGGCGCCGCGCTACCGGTCCAGCACCTGCGCCAATTGAGAGATACGTTTCCCGGCGCACGCATCTACTCCATGTACGGACTGACCGAATGCAAACGCTGCACCTATCTTCCGCCTGAAGATCTCGACCGGAAACCGTCGAGCGTCGGAATTGCGATCCCGAACACGGAAATGTGGATCGTCGACGAGCGCGGCCAGCGGGTGGGACCCGGCATTGCCGGCCAGCTCGTCATTCGCGGTGCGACGGTCATGAAAGGCTACTGGCGAAAGCCAGAGGCTACCGCGAGGCGACTGAAGCCTGGGCCGCTTCCCGGCGAGCAAGTGCTGTATACTGGCGATTACTGCGAAATGGACGCGGAGGGATATCTCTACTTCATCAGCCGCAGCGACGAGATCATCAAATCGCGAGGCGAGAAGGTCGCGCCCAAGGAGGTCGAGAGCGCATTGCTGGACATTCCCGGAATACGGGAGGCGGCGGTCGTGGGCGTTCCCGACGACCTGCTCGGCCACGCCATCAAGGCGTTTGTGGTCGTCGACGTCGACCAGGAGCAACCTATAAGCGAGAAGCAGATCAAGCAGGAGTGCCAGAAGCGCCTCGAGAGCTTCATGGTCCCCAAATACATCGTTATCGTACCGGAATTGGCGCGGACGAACGTAGGCAAGATCAACAAGAGAGAACTCATCACGGGATGATATTCAGACCAGGACTGAACGGCCCAAGAACTTCAGATGGAGCATGAATGCAATGACACTCGTCTCGCCGCTGGATCCCCTAAAGAAGCAAATTCGCGCATTCCTGACCGCCAATTTCTACATCAGCGACGTCGCCGCATTGAAGGACGATGCTTCCCTTCTCGACCAAGGGATCATCGACTCGACAGGGGTGCTCGAGGTCGTTGGATTCATCGAGACGACCTTCGGCATCGCGGTCGACGATAGCGAGATCCTGCCTGAGAACCTCGATACCATACAGGGCATGGCAAGCTACATCGACGGCAAAATCAGCGCCACCGTCGATACGTGAGCAGTCCGGCGATTGAAGCAAGCGAGCGATCCGGTGGCTCGATAGCAGCTTGACACTCGGGCTCCGTTGGGCCTCGAGCGTACCGCGACGTCGCTGTTCGGAGACGGGTCTCCCACGTCAGTCGGTGGGCCAGGATCAAACGCTCGTTTTCGAAAGAGGTACGCAGCGAACGAATAATCTTCCGGCATATTCGCAGCGCGAGCGCGACGTTTTCATTCAAACGCACGAAGACGCAGGCACTGGTTTGCTCCTAGTTTTTCCTGGCGACGATGCCTCGGTCATTCTGCACAGTATCGAGTACAGGGAGGTGAAGATGAAAGCGGTAGTTCAGTGCGGCGGCAAAGGAACCCGGCTTCGCCCGCATACGTCCATTTTGCCAAAACCTTTGATGCCGATTGGCGCGCGTCCGGTCCTCGAACTCGTTCTCAAATGGCTGAGGCGAAACGGGATCGCCGACGTTTACGTCACGACCGGCTATCTCGGCCATTTGATCCGCAGCGTCTGCGGCGATGGCAACCAGTGGAATATGCGGATCACCTACACGCAAGAGCTCGAACCCCTCGGCACCATCGGTCCATTGTCATTGCTCCGAGAACAACTCGACGAGCCGTTCCTGGTCCTCAACGGCGATGTGCTGACTGACCTGAACTTGAGCCAGCTCATCCACAATCACCGAAAGTCCGACGCCCACATCACCATCGCCACTTCAGTTCGCCACACGAAGATGGACTTCGGCGTGATTGATGAAACGGACGGGCATGTGATCGGGTTTCGCGAGAAGCCGGAACTGACGAATCTCGTCAGCATGGGGATCTACTGCATGAACCCCGTCGTTCTCGAACGCATTCCGTCGGGCGTTCCGTTCGGATTCGACGACTTGATGTTCCAGATGCTCGAGGACGAGGCCCGAGTGAACGTCTTCAAGCACACTGGCCTTTGGCTCGACATCGGCCGGGTCGACGACTTCCTGAAAGCCCAGGACATTGCGTGGGACGAGCAGTCCGCGGCATTCGCAATTGCGGCTGCGTGATGTGCGGCATCACCTGCACAAGGAAATAACGGGAAGAGGAACACATGCTGTTGGTATCAGAACCGACCCTTGGACCTGATGAAAAGGAAGCTCTTGTCGCGGCGATCGATAGCGGCTGGATCACCATGGGAGATCGGGTGCGCGAATTCGAGCAAACATTTGCATCCATGCATGGTGCCGACGAAGCAGTTGCGGTCGGTTCGTGCACGGCCGCGCTTCACCTGATCCTGCATGCACTCGGGATCGGTCCGGGCGATGAGGTGCTCGTTCCGTCTCTCACGTTCGTTGCTACCGCCAATGCCGTGCTCTACGTCGGAGCACGGCCCGTGTTCGTCGATATCGAATCCGGAGCAGTCCCCCTGATGTCCGTGGCCGATGCACAGCGAAAATGCACGTCGCGGACGAAGGCGGTGATCCTGATGCACTTTGCCGGCTATCTCGCCGATCGTGAGGAATGGCAAGCCTTCGCCCGCAGCAAGGGCCTGCTCCTGATCGAGGACGCCGCACACGCGCCCGGCGTGAAGGGCGTCGGCACGTTTGGCGATGCAGCCGCTTTCTCATTCTACGGCAACAAGAACATGACGACCGCCGAAGGCGGCGCAATCATAACGCGACACCGGATCCTGAACGACATGATCAAGCGAGCCAGGTCGCACGGGATGACCAGCAACACGCGCCAACGTCTCGTCAGCCGCAGCCCCGAATACGATGTGACCATTCTCGGCTTCAACTACCGCATGGACGAATTGCGCGCCGCAGTCGGTCTGGTGCAACTGCGGAAGTTGCAGGGCTGGAACGACACGAGGCGCCGCCTGTCGTTGCATTATCGGCGGCGCCTTGCCGAGCGCTGTCCATCGGTTCTAGTACCATTCAAGGCATCGTGGACATCGGCTCACCATCTGCTCCCGGTCGTGCTTCCTGCGGCCAGCGCCAGGCAGCCGCTGATCGAGCACTTGAGCAAGCGCGGCGTTCAGACGACCATTCACTATCCACCCGTGCACCGTTTGACGTTCTATCAGGATCTGTGCCCAGGCATCAGCCTGCCCAACACCGAGGATTTTTGCGGGCGTGAGCTCACTCTGCCGCTTCATCCTGCAATGACCACAGCCGATGTCGATCACGTGGCCGACAGCCTCGCGGATGGACTTCGTGCCAGCTGTCCCGCGGAGGTCGTACAGGCATGAGCGAACTGGCGAATACGGGGTGCGCACGAACAGCGGCTCCGGCACTGCGGTTGCGGCGCCTCGTCGATATCCTCTGTGCCGGAACGGCGATGGTGGTGTTCCTGCCGATCTTCTTGCTTACTGCGCTCGCAATCTGGACCGAAGGCGGGCGTCCGATCTTTTATTCCCAGTTGCGTCTTGGACTGAACGGATTGCCGTTCCGCATGTACAAGTTCAGGAAGTTCAGAGCCGATTGCGACGATCGCGGAAGTCCGCTTACGGCGATGAACGACGACCGCATGACAACGATCGGCAGAGTACTGGCTGCGTTCAAGCTGGACGAGTTTCCGCAGCTCTGGAACATCCTGCGGGGCGACATGTCATTCGTCGGTCCAAGGCCGGAAACGCTGGCATTTGCGGATTGTTTCCGAAACGGATTTGAAAAGATTCTCGAGCACAAGCCAGGCCTTGTCGGACCGTGCCAAATTCTGTTCCGACACGAAAATACGCTATTCCCTCAAGATGGCGATGTAGCCGACTTCTATAGGAAGGTCTTGTTTCCCGCCAAGGCGAAGATCGACCTGGCATACTACCCCAATCGAACCATTATGTCCGATCTCTGGTGGGTTGTTCAAACCGCCTGGATCATTGTGGGAGAGCCGCTCCTCAGCTGCATACGAAAAGACCGGCCAGACGGCCGTGGCAGAAAGCCTACCGGATATATCGGTGGCACGCTCGTTTCAAAAGCCGATGGGTGTTCAAATGACGAATGAAAGGCGAACTGCGCTGCTCGTGGGTGGGGCCGGCTATGTGGGCTCAGTGATCACCGGTCATCTCCTTAGGAACGGCTGGCATGTTCGCTGCCTCGATCAGCTCATCTACAGGAACGAGAGCTGTGTCTGGCCTTATCTGAGCTATCCGCAATACGAATTCTTGCACGGCGATATTCGCGATCCGCGTCTCGCCGCCCAGGCCTTGAAGAACGTTGACGATGTCGTTCTGCTCGCCGGCCTCGTCGGCGACCCCATCACGAGCAAGTATCCTGACGAGAGCCACTCTATCAATCGAAACGGCGTCGGGTTCTTCATCGACGCCGTTCAACATCACCCTGTCGATCGGCTCGTCTTTGTGTCCACCTGCTCGAATTATGGCCTTGTGGAGGAGGACACCGCGGTCGACGAGAATTACCCGCTTGCGCCACTTTCCCTTTACGCCAAGCACAAGGTCGAGATGGAGCAGAAGATCCTAGGCCTCAAAGGAAAGGTTGATTTTCATCCAACGGTCCTGCGCTTTGCGACCGCTTTTGGTCTTTCCTCGCGAATGCGGTTCGATCTCACCGTCAACGAATTTGTGCGCGAACTCCATTTGGGGAACGAACTGCTGGTGTTCGACCCAAAGACCTGGCGCCCATACTGTCACGTTCGTGATTTTGCCCGCGCGATCGAACAAGTCCTCCGCGCCCCCACCAGCAAAGTTGCTTTCGAAGTCTTCAACGTGGGCTGTGAGGAGAACAACTTCACCAAGCTGATGGTGGTCGAGGAGATCATGAGGCATATCCCGCGATCGAAAGTGACCTATCAGGAACGCGGCGCGGACCCCCGGAATTACCGGGTGAATTTCGACAAGATCCGGCGGGTGTTGAATTTCAGTCCTGAAATCAGCGTCCAGCAAGGCATCAGCGAGATTCTCGCGGCCTTGAGCCAGGGCCTGTTCGACAACGTCGAAGAGCAGAGACACTTCTTCGGGAACTACGAGATCTTCCTTCCCACCGCCCTCGCTGACCTGAAGAGGGCGGTCTAAGAAGGACCGTGGGTCTCCAAATCGCGAAGCAATAAGGGCTGGTTGCATTGGGAGTTCATCCATGAAGTGCAAAAAGCGGAGCAAGTGCTCTGCCGGCCTCCTGCTAGGTCCGTGCGCGGCAATTTTGCTCATCGCGACAAGTGGACAGTCCCTTGCCGCGCCTTACAAGCTCGAACCCGGCGATACCATCGAGATTTCGATCGGCGGCCTCCCGGACCAACGCAGCCGTACACAAATCCAGATGGACGGAACCATTCCCCTTCCGGGAGGGGGATCGGTTGAAGTTGCGGGCCTGACCCCCGCCCAGATGCAGAGCCGCATCGAGACGCTGCTGCAAGCAAGGATACTGCGTCAGCGGCTGACCGACGGACGCGACCAGGCATTCGTGGTCAAGCCGGGCGATGTCATGGCAACCGTAGCGGAATACCGGCCGGTCTACGTTTCCGGCGATGTACTCACACCTGGGCAGCAGGCCTATCGAGCTTCGATGACCGTGCGCCAGGCGGTGGCAGTCGCCGGCGGCTTCAGCCTGCTGCGATCACGCGGTGTGCAACCTGGCGCCGCCGACCCCGCGGATCTCGTGCGGGACTACCAGTCTCTCGCCACCGAATACACCAAGGAATACTTCCACATCGTCCGAACCGTTGCGGAGCTCGACGGCCGCGATACTTTCGATGCGACGCCCCCCACCGACATCTCGCTGCCTGCGAACGTGATCAGTTCGGTCGTTCAAGCCGAGAGCGACTCTCTGAAGACCTCCCAAAACGACTACCGCACGGAACGACGGTTCCTCGAGGACGCCGTCAAGCAAACGGACGCGCAGTTCGCCACCCTTAAGAAACAGCAGGAAGGTGAAGAGAAGGGCGTGCAGGCCGACGAAGAAGAGCTCGAACGGGTCATGAAGGCATTCGGCTCCGGACTGCTGGCCAGCCCTCGCGTCAGCGAGAGCCGGCGCGCTTTGTTGCTGTCCTCGACCCGGCGCCTGCAGACGAGCGTCGAACTCATGCGGCTCCAGCGCCAACGTGAGGACTTCCTGCGGCAGACCGAACGCGTGACCAGTCAGCGCACGATCAACCTGCTCAAGGAGCAGAAAGATTCGAATGTTCGATTGGCGGATCTGCGCGTCAGAATGCAGGCCCTCAGTCAAAAACTGCAGCCGATCGGCGGCTCGGGTGCCATCCCGGTCAATGCAGGTGAACTCAATCCTGACGTGGTCGTCGTACGGCGGCAGGGTCAGAAATGGAGCAGGATTCCCGCATCCGTAGATTTTGACGTGGAGCCCGGTGACGTGATCGAAGTCGCATTGCGCCCAGCGGCGAGACTCTCCAATTGACGCGATAGGGGTACCCCTCCTGTACCCCTCATGGGTAAGCTCCACGTGCTCCTTCGGGAGTAGCGCGCGATTAACCCCCGGCTGCACGCGGGAAGCGTAGATCTGCCTCGCTACCCCTTACTTGATCAGGGTTAGGGTGGATGCCCTGCCCCGTCAGTAGCTGTCGGCCTCTCAGGCCGCAGTGGGGTACCCCCCATTCAGCGTTTACACGCTCCGCAGAGTTTGGAATCTCTGCGCCACATTCACTCCATGGCTGGGGGGATAAAAATGTTCAACTTGAGCCAAGCATTGCCAAGGACCATTGCCTTGCAAAGTCATTCATCGGAAGCGATATTCAATCCTACAAATCCCTTACCGTCTGTTCATTCTGGAGCCAACAACCACAAGCAGGATGGCCTGCGCGGGGTGCTGGCGCGGATCGGTTGCGGACAGGTCCTGCTCAGGCGCGGACGAGTCGTCGAACTCAGTCCAGCCGGACGCGCGATATTGGAACGTGAGTCTCGCGCCAATGCGACCCACGAAACGCTCTATGGCGCTGTCAAGGAGCTGGTCAACCGCGCAGGCGCACAATTTCCAGCGGGCTCGACTTCCTGGCTGGCGACATCGACCAAGGAAGGGTTCACCGCTCTGATCAACCAGGTCGCGAACGCATGGTCCGACGAGACCATCGCGCTGATCCTGCTGGATCTCGACGCGCACCCGGAGCCTTCGCCACGAACGCTGCAGCGTCTGTTCGGATTCACTGCTGCGGAAACTCAGCTCGCAATCGAGTTGGCGAGAGGCAACAACCTGATCGATATTGCTCGTACGCGACGACTAAGTCGAACGACAGTACGCTCACAGCTTGCTTCTCTGTTCGCGAAAACGCAGACACGCCGGCAGGCCGACCTCATCGCGCTGTTGGGGCGTCTCGCCGTTTTGCCTTAGGCAGCAACGACGCACGGGGCACACTTCGAATGTCGTGCCGCGGTCGCCCTGGTATTGCGCCCGCGTCACCCCACCTTTGCACGCTCTGCTCGAGCACGGGCCCGGCGCTATCCCTATCGCTCATTCGAACGAATGAAGACAACGCTCAAGCGCCTCCTAAGCTATTCTCGGCCTCTTTTCCGGGACGCAAATGTCGTTCGTGCAAACTAACACCTTGTCGAGCTTGTGAAGCCGAAAGGAACTAACATGGCGCCGCACTTGCTCTGCGTAGGAGGCGAGGATCACGCTCTGCGAATCCCTTTCCTGCTGGCTCTGCAGAACCGCGGCCTGCGGGTGAGCGCGGCAGGAACAGGTGCAGCAGGTGCTTTCGCAGAGAATGGCATCTCCTATCATCAATATCAGTTCGACAGATTTGGCGTGGGTCTTTCCGACAGCGCTTCGATGGGACAGCTGGCGCAGGTCGTGAAGCGCGCCTGTCCCGACGTCATCCAGACGTTTGACACCAAGCCAAACCTGCTCGCACCATTGGCGCTTCGCGGCTCCGTGCCCGTTGTGCGTACGATTAACGGAATGGGATGGGTATTTTCCTCGACAGAACCGAGAGCTCTGGCCTTCCGTCCCTTCTATCTTGCCATGCAACGCCTGGCTGCCTGCTGGACCGCAGCAACGGTATTCCAGAACAAAGCCGACAAGAGCTTCTTCCACAGATACCGTCTTCTTGGAAAAAGCCTGTCAACGGTCATCGGAAGCTCGGGAATCGATACCGCCGCCTTCGAGACGGCTCAGGCGCGGATGGCTTCGCCTGCGGTGCTACGGGCCGAACTCGGGCTGGACGATGCCGAAATCGTGGTTACCGTAAGTCGCCTAACCGTACAGAAGGGCATCGCGACGCTGCTCGAAGCGGCGCAAATCGTTCATCAGGTCCGGCCAAAGGCTCGCTTCCTGCTGGTCGGTCCGCGCGAAAGTGAGGGCCCATTCGCCATAGACCAGGCACTGATTGAACGCCATGCACCCTATGTGGTTGCGACCGGTGCGAGATCCGATATCCCGGCGCTTCTGGGCATCGCCGACCTCTTTGCCTTTCCGACCGAATATCGCGAAGGCATTCCTCGCGTTCTACTGGAAGCCGGGCTGGCCGGCGTACCGATCGTCGCTTCCCGCATGCCTGGGTGCGATGATGTCGTCGTCGAAGACTGGAACGGCCGCCTTGTCCCGCCGCGCGACCCGCGCGCACTCGCGGCAGCAATTCTCGATCTGCTCCAGGATTCCGCTCATGCCAAGATCATGGGTCAGCGCTCGATCGAGATGGTGCGGCAGGAGTTTGACCTGAACGTCGTGGCCGATCGCTATGCGGAGGTCTACAGCCACCTACTTTCTCTCAGCCGCTCATGTGACGAACGGGTGGCCGCCTACAGCAGCAGTGCAGTACAATGATCGGTAGTGCCCTTCTTGCGCTTGGCCTCGTGCTTGGGACAGCATCGCAGCTGCGCCTGCCCGGAGTCCCCCTGGGGATCGGCGAGGTGTGCCTCGTCCTCTGGCTCGGTCTCGCATCCCTGCATCTCCTGACCATACCGAAAATCTGCAACGCTACAGCTCTGCTCTGCCTTCTTGCATTCTGGGCCTGTTTTGTCTGTATCCAGAGTTTCGGGGCATTCCTCGCGCTGCTGCGTCCGGAAATCGTCGATCCCGAGCTCGTGCTGCACGACATCTTCGCGTATCTCCTGGTGGCGGCCGTCACCTGCTTGGTTGCGGCGACGATGAAACCCGAAGGCGCTCTACGGCAATCGCTGTGGTTCCTGATCGGGTTCTGGATGATCGCGATGGCCGCCCAATTTGCGTTGGGCTGGAACTACCTCAACATCTCTTCGGTCAATCCATGGTATTGGGATCGGTTTCGTGGATGGTCGGAGAATCCAAACCAGCTTGCAATCTACTGTGCGGTTTTCACGCCGCTGTCGCTCCACATGGCTCTCACAGCCAAGCGATTTGGCCGCCTCGTCGCAGTACTGAGCTGCATCGCAACGTTCGTCGTAGGCCGGCTGACGAAGAGCGACACCTTCCTCATCTCGATGTCGCTCTCGATTCCCCTCTTGCTTGCGCTGCGCCTGCGAAGCTGGCTCACGTCACCTGAACATCGCCGGAGCCTGCGTTTTGCGGCCGCAACGCTCGTCATGGTGGCCATGGTTCCCCTTTCACTCTCACTGCTGCCCTACGCAGCGGCGACGGCGAATGATGTCGAGGGGTTGGCGGCCGGCATGATGAAGGATCGCGGCGGCGAAGGAACGAAGGCGACCGCCAATCTGCGGCTGAGCCTTTGGCAGGACGCTTTGCATGCCGGACTGGAGTCCGGATCGCTCGGCCTTGGGCCTGGACCGCACCTGGAGAAACCAACTGGCATCACGGACAAGGGTGTCGCACTCCCGGTGGAAGCTCACAGCACGATCCTGGACGTCTTCACCCAGGCCGGGCTGCCTGGCGTCATCGTCATCTTCAGCTTGCTCGCGGGCACGCTTGCCGTCCTGCTCCGCGCGCGCCTTGACGCTTTGTCCGTGCTCATCTTTGCGCTTGCCGTCTTCAGCATCAGCCATTTCATCCTGCGTCATCCGACCGTGTGGTTTGCCGTCACTCTTGGCCTCATCCTGGGCTTCGATCGGCGATCATGGGCGCATGCGCGCACTAAAGGTTAAGCCATGTGCGGGATAACCGGGATACTTCAGACGCAACATGCTGCTCGATCCGCGGATCTGACGGCGATCGGAACGATGACAGCTCGTCTACGTCACCGCGGTCCCGATGCGGACGGATTCTGGAGCGACCGGGATGCCGGGATTGCGTTCGGACATCGGAGGCTCGCCATCATCGATCTTTCCGATGCTGGCCGGCAACCGATGCTTTCGGGCAGCGGCCGCTTCGTCATTACATTCAACGGCGAGATCTACAACTACAAGTCATTGCGCGGAGAGCTTGAGCGCGAAGGCAAACAGTTCGTCGGCAATAGCGATACGGAGGTGTTGCTGGGACTGATCGAGAGATGGGGTCTCGAGAAGGCTCTCCAGCGCAGCAATGGCATGTTTGCGCTCGCCGTGTGGGACCGCCGGACCCGCATTCTCCATCTGGCGCGCGATCGAATGGGAAAGAAGCCGCTCTATATCGCGCGGACGCCGCATGCGCTGGTGTTCGCGTCGGAGCTCAAGGCCATTGCTGCATTTCCCGACTTTCATCAAGAGATCGACTCAGGAGCCGTCGCCGAGTTTCTCACCCGCGGCTGGTTGCCGGAAGACCAGTGTATTTGGCGGGGCGTCTTCAAACTGCCTCCCGGAACCATCCTTTCCGTCCGCGCAGCGGATCTCGCGGTCTCGCGCGACGCGGCAGCGCTACGAGAGAACGCGCGCTCCTGGTGGTCCTTGAGCGATGTCGCTCGCGCCGGTCGCGGAATGCTGGCGCCGGCGGACGACCGACAGCTGGTCTCGCAGGCTTCCCAGCTACTGGAGGCCGCAGTCGCCGACCGAATGGTTGCGGACGTGCCGGTCGGGTTGTTCCTATCGGGCGGAATAGACAGCTCCACCGTCGTGGCTCTGATGCAGGCCCAATCCAGTCGGCCGGTGCGAACGTATACGATCGGTTTCGGCGAGCGCGCCTTTGACGAGACGGACAACGCCGCGGCCGTGGCACGGCATCTCGGCACCAGCCATACCGAGCTACGCGTCACGCCCGCCGAAGCCAGAGCGGTTATTCCCGAGCTTCCAACGGTCTGGGACGAGCCGTTTGCCGATGAGTCGCAGATCCCGACGCTGCTTCTGTCACGGCTCGCACGGCGGGAAGTCACCGTTGCGCTTTCGGGCGACGGAGGCGACGAGTGCTTCGCCGGCTATTCCAGGCACGTTCTGTGCGCCCGCCTTGCGCCTCTGCTGAACTCCAGCCAGCCAATAAGGACGATGGCCGCATCAGGCGTGGCGCTGCTCGGACGCGGCATGCGCGAAAGCGTCGTGGAAGCCCTCCATCTTCCAGGTTGGTTGCAGCGGATGACGCACAGCGACCGGATCAATCGCCTGGCAAACCTCATTGGCAGCGAGGACGTCGCCGGCATGTACCGCAGGTCGACACAGCTCACCGAGCTGCAGTTGACACAGGCTCATCCGGGTGGAGATTCTGACTCGATTCCGCCGCTCGACGATCTTCTGTCCGAGTTTATCGTTCGGGACATGCTCGGATATCTTCCGAGCGATATTCTCGTAAAGCTCGATCGTGCCAGCATGGCGACGAGCCTAGAGGCGCGCTGCCCCCTTCTCGACCATCGCGTTGTCGAGTTCAGCTGGTCGCTGCCGAACTCCGCGAAGGTGCGTCATGGCCAAGGGAAATGGCTCTTGCGCCAAGTTCTTGGCCGCTATCTGCCCCAGCATCTGTTCGAGCGACCGAAACAGGGCTTTGACGTACCCATCGGTGCCTGGCTGAAGGGACCGCTTCGTTCATGGGCGTCGGACCTCCTGTCGGAGTCGCGTCTTCGCAACCAGCATCTGCTGGACGCCGCGCGCGTGCAGGACTGCTGGCTTCAACATCTTAGCGGCCGCCGGCATTTTTCGCGCGCGCTGTGGGCTGTCCTCATGCTGCAATCTTGGCTCGACACGCCGGTTGCCTGCGAGACGTCCCCACTGGCGGGCGCGATGGAACCGGCGCAGTAAAGGAGTGCGCGATGGAAGCGTTCGCAGGTAAACGAATTCTGCCGGTCACCGTTCTGTCGCAGGACCGATCGAGAGCCGACGAGGCTCGTCCCGATGACACAATCGCCGCATTCAAGCATGTCTTCGAAAGCATCAGGCAGTACAAGCGATTCATTCTCGGAATGATCGGCGTAGGCGCGCTGCTCGCCGTTGTCGGCAGTCTGTTGATGTCCCCGTCCTATGTCGCGATGGCGCAGCTGGTCGTGAGCACCCGAGGCCCCGGGGTCGCCGAGATTACCGGCGCGCCTGGCCCCACGCCTACAGGCGGGTCGGAAGATCCGACCATCGACACCCATGTGACCGTTATGTCGTCCGATGCCTATCTGCGACGCCTCCTACCAGCGCTGAGGATGCTCGATGCGCCCGCACAGGGCAACGCTCCGGATTCGTTACTCCGCACCGCATGGTCGAAAACGAGAGAATTCCTCTCGTTCCGCAAGGATCAACCAAGCGATGGCGCGGCGGTGGCAGCATTGAAAGGGCGATTGAAGGTAAGTCAGGAGCGACGGTCCAGAGTTATCAGTGTCATCGCCACCGCCCCCAATCCGCGGCGAGCCGCCGACATCGCGAACCTGGTCGCGCAGTCCTACGCCGACGAGCTGATCCGGCAGAGACGGTCGGCAGAGGAGCAGGCCCTGAACGGCCTCGCTACACAATCCGCAGCCGTTCAGCACGACCTGTCGGTGGCAAACGCGGAATTGGATCGCTCACGTCAGACTCAGACCTCGTCAGAACAGAGTGCCGCGTTGGAGTGGAAAATCACCACACTGGCGCAGCAGTATGAAACACTGATACGGAAGCGGCAGGACCTCACCACGAAGGGCGTCGTCGCCGACCCCGACGTGACCGTCATCGCGGATGCCTCTCCACCGGATTTCCCCAGTTCGTTGAATCCTTTCCTCCTCGTTCCTCCAATCACGATCGTTTTCGCTCTCGTGGCCTGCTTCGCCGCGGTGATCTTGAAGCGCCTCGATCGAACCCTGCACACGGAGGCAGAAGCCGCAGAGGCATTGGGTATCCCGTGCCTTGGGTTGGTACCATCGATTCCGCCAGAGTTAAGCACCTCGCCACGGCGGTTCGTGGCGGAATCCGCTATCTCGTACAACAAGGCCGTCCGCTCCACCGTGGTATCTCTGATGGCCGCGGATCCGGTCGCGCCACCGCAGCGGCATGTCGTCCTTGTGACATCCAGCTTGCATGGTGAAGGCAAGAGCGCCATCGCGTGGAGCTTTGGATTTTGCTCCGCGCAACTGGGACAGCGCGTGCTGTTCATGGATTTCGCTCAAGCGCCGCCCCGGCGTGCGGCCGGCGACACTCCAGATATTTTGAAGCTGCTGGCGAACGACGGCGCGGCAGCCAAGGCCGTCCAGCACATCCCTGAGCTCGGTATCGATTATATGTCGTCACGATTGTCCGAGGGCAACCACCTTGGGCCGCTGGCAGGGCCCAAGCTCGCGACGTTGTTCGAGCATTTCAGAAAGACCTATGATCTGATCGTCATCAACGCTCCTTCTTTGGACGAGGCGCCTGAAGTGCGACTGCTCGCTTATTGGGCGGATCATGTCTTGCTCGCAGTCCGGGCCGGAAGCACGAGCCGCGACGTCGTGCGGAGCACGTTGAATCGGTTCACGCGAACATCGGATCTCGAGCCCGGCCTCAAGCTCTGGTGCGTCCTGACGCACGGAGGATCGACCGAGCTCGCGTCGCCGGATGTGGAACGGCCATCGTTCTCGGGCTTCGAGCTGTCCTACCGCAGTCTCAAAGCAGTGGCAGCACGGTGGATGAATATTGCAGCGTTCGTCCATGCTCCCGGAACCGCCAAACCCGGTTGGAGGCAGCGGAAATGATCAACAGTCGGCTGGCCGTGTGCTGACCGCTCGGCCCGCTGGACGGCAACAAGCCCATCGGCCTAGCAGGCCGCTCGGCGTGCGTACCGGACTTTGAATCAGATGCCGCTGGGGCCCGGCAAAAATCAGCACTCAACCGCATCCTTCATTCGAAGTATGCGAGCCCAGGCCGGACTAACGTACGTTGGAGCAGGAAATAGAACGGGTCCTGTGATGCAGCTTCAGACAACTGGCAGTACATGTCCGTCTGGCGGGTCATGCGACACCGTCGAGACGACCCCGTCCTCGTTCCCACAGCCATCTGCTGCGGCGCTGCGCTGGCTCAGGCCCGTGGAGGTACCGCTCGACCTGCATGGCCCGGTGGATCGATCGTTCGTCCCCTTGGGAGCCGGCTTCGCCTGCGTCTCCGCTATCGATCACCTCATTGCGGTGACCGCGAAGTTCGCCAACAAGGTCGCGATCAGCGACGGCAATCATACCTTCACGTACTCACAGCTGCTGTCCCGGGTATTGACCTTGGCCGAGGCGATCGAGGCGCTGACCCCTGAGGGGGAGGCCGTCGGATGGCTATTGCGCAGCTCGGCCTGGCAGCCAATTGTCATGCTTGCCTGCATGGCAGTCGGTCGAACCCTCATCCCGCTCAATCCGCGCGATCCGGTTCAGCGGCTCATGGGTATCGCCACGAGCGCACGGATTTCTGTACTGATCGGACATGGCAGCGGCGCTTCCGCCGACTGGATCGAGCAATGCGGCCTGCTCTGGCTTGACGTTGCAAGCGCCTGCGAAGCTCCGGCAGCAACCGCGCCGAACGCGCGCGTCTCGGTCGATGCGCCTTCGGTAGTGCTCTATACCTCCGGCAGCACTGGAACGCCGAAGGGCGTCGTGAACAGCCAACGCAATTTGCTCCAGCGCGTTCAGCAGTACGTGGATGCATGTCACACAACCTCCGCTGATGTCTTCATGCCTCTGAGCGGCCCCACCACGATCGCCGGCTGCCGAGAAATGCTGTCGGCAGTATTGACGGGAGCAACACTTCACGTCGTCGACGTCGAGGCGCTCGGCTTGCGCGGCGTACTTCGTCAGATCGCCGCTCAACGGGTCACGATTACCTATGTCGTACCAGCCTTGGTTCGTGCACTGATCAACGCCAGCCGGCAAGGCGATTTCGATTCGCTTCGCATTCTTCGCATCGGCGGGGAGAAGGTGTTATGGACGGACATTGAGCTCGTCCGAAGAGCGGTGAAGCCCAGCTGCTTCATTCAAGTCAGCTATTTGTCGACGGAAACCACTGGCACACAGTGGTTTCTTCCCAGGGAATGGCCAGAGGATGGCGTCAGCGTCCCGGTCGGCTATCTTCTTCCCGGCATATCCTATGCTGTGGTCGACGAAAGTGGAAAATCGGTCCAGTGCGGCGAGGTCGGCGAACTCGTCATCAAGAGCAAGTACGTCATGCTGGGATACTGGGAAGGCGGGCAGCTTTCGCCGGCATTGCCCGCCCCGGATGACCCAAAGGCTCGCATTTACCGGACCGGCGACCTCGTGGTCGTGGATACCCACGGACTGGTGCGCATCGTCGGACGGAAGGGACGCCAGCTCAAGATCAATGGTCAGCGCGTCGAGCCCGCCGAGCTCGAGAGTGCACTGCGCAAGCTCACCTATGTGAAGGACGCTGTCGCCGTCGTGACGGACGCGAACGAGCTGGTTCTATTCGCGTCGCCGGCCAAACCGCCCAGGCCGCAGTTCCAGGCCGACATTCGCGACACGATCCGGCAGGCTGTTCCCGCGGCCCTGCATCCCACCAGACTGCACGAGCTACAAGAGATTCCCCGCCTTCCCGGAGGAAAGATCGATCACGCCAGGCTGAAGCTGCTCGATGCGGAGAGCAAAAAGACCTCGTCCATGCCTTTGCCGACCACGCAGAGAATGGCCGAGGCAAACAAGGTCGTGCAACAGGTGTGGAGCAGTATCCTCGGCGCACAGGAAGCAGCCGGCCGCTGGGACGAGGCCGGCGGAGATTCCCTGAAGCTCCTGCGCTGTGTCATGGATCTCGAAGAGCTGATCGGTCGTGAACTCAGCATGGAAGCATTCACGGTGGATATGACCGCTGACGACATGGTCCAAGCCGTCGCCGCCGTCGACCAACCAGCGCCGCAGCGTCTTGACCACTCGATTCTGCCAGGTCTTGTCATACTGCCTGGCTCCATGGGATACGGCCCGAGTATGGCCGCCTTCGGCGCTCAGCTGAGCAAGGTGGCGCGCGTCATCCCCATTCGCTATCCAGACCTGAGTTGGAGCCTCGCTGGCGGCGATTCTGTCCAAGAGATGGCCGCACTGGCTGTCGAACAGATCAATGCCGTCCAACCGCGTGGCGATGTTCGAATGATCGGCTATTCCCTGGGCGGCGGCGTCGCCTTCGAAGTTGCGGCGCGATTGATCGAACAGGGTCGTGCAGTCAAGTTTCTGGGCATCCTCGACACCAATGTGGGCCCGCGCAGGGCAAATCACCGGGAAGCCTTGTCGCGCACGATGCAACGGATCCGATCCCACCGGGTGACCATCTACCGCATGCTTTGCCGCTCGGTGGCGAAGTTGGCCGCTCGAATGGGTCAAGAGGTTCGATTCTGCAGGCTCGTCGACGCCATTACGTGGTCTCGCCTGGCAAGCACCCGTTTCATGCTCAAGCTCGAACTCGAGGAACTCCTCCGGATGCGGGCATTCGGGCGCTGGGTTTCGGATACCAAACCTCGTCTGCCCATCAAGGGAACGGTCTTCGCCTGCCATCGGCCGGGAGTGACACCGCGCCTCGGATGGGACGCCCTGTTCGAAGAGCTGGATGTGATTCCGATCGCCGGCGGACATCTTGACCTGGTGGTCGAGCCACATCTCTCGGTCAACCGACCTGTCATCGAGCGCGCGATCGCGGCGTCCAGCTCGTGATGCGAGGTGCTTTCCAACGACCGGTCCTGTAAGACAGGACCGTACAGACCGATCGTGCCATCAGGGCCGCAAGTAGCTCCAACCCTGCTCCTGAAGCTCCATCAGGCGGACCACCCCGGACTTGGTGACCTTGGCTTGTGAAACAAGGGGAATGTCTTTGCCTTCGCTCTTCGTCATGTTCTCGCGCGTATTTCCACATGCCGAAAACGTCAGTCCGGGGGTGGTTTCGCTCATCGCTGCAACACGCCCTTTGACGGGGGACGTGTCATCGCGCAGCATGTGCAGTCCCGGTCCGTACGCGACCACTTCTATTTCGACTTTCTGATTGAGATCGCTGTAGTGCTGAGCCACGTTGCTGACATTGTTGAGAGCAAGGTTCATCACCGCCGGATCGTTGACGTCGACATGGATGACAAGTCGATGCGGACGCTGCGTCCGTAGCGTCGCATTCGAGATCTTGGCATTTGCGTTCCTGACCGAAACGCTGGGATTCTTGGTGGAGAACGGTGATTGCGCAGAACCGTGGGTTTCCATGCCGCTTGCGAGGATCAATCCGAAAGCCGCGACGCCGGCAAGAATGGCAAATGACCTGCTCATATTTTGCCTCCCGCGCGTGTAATGAGCTATGCACCTCGCAAACTATTTAAGCAGGGTCGACGGGGTCAAGACGCTTCGAGCAACCGTCCGTTCTGATCTACTTAATACCCATCGTCGCTCCTTCTACTCCGTTCTGGCTACCACGACTGCGATATCGACAGTGCGTTGGTGAACGCGGTGTCATGAACGCCAAACCATGATCCCTACCAAGCATTTGGGCTATCACGATGGGGGCGCACAGATTCGATTTGTCGACAAGAAGAGCTACCGCGATGATTGCTGCGCGCTGGTCTCGGTGCCAGCAACTTCCATTCCGCGGATGCGGATTGTTCGACCTCTCTTACCGCCCGCGCGGTCGCGCAAGAGCCCGTACGTCCATCGTGATCCCAGTCATCTGCCTTGTGCCGCTGCTGGTTGGAACGACTGCCGCTGCATCCTGGAACAAAGAAGAGGGTCACGCTCACCTCGTCGCAGCAGCGGCATTCAATCAATCGAGCGGCACGGGCGAACGAAAGCCACTCAACGAGGTCGAACGAACGCGGATCCTCGCTCAACGCGTGGACAAAACGCAATCTGCACCGCCGCAACCCGCTCCAAGGCCCGCAGCAGCCGCGCCACAAGGAACGATAACGGCAAAGGAGCAGCAACGCCCCCCTGCCGAGACCCCTGCGCACGATACGACGTCTTTACCGGCGGACCGTGGCGCAGCTCAGCCCGCGTCAGAAGCAGAGCGGGTCAACCAGCAGTTACTGCTGGATCAGGAGCGCCAGCGAAGGGAACAGCTTGCCCGCGAACTGGCTTCCGTCCGAGCGGAGCTAGACGCGGCGCGCCAGATCCAGACGCACACCGCCCGCGCCATCGAGATTGGAATCCAGCAAACGCAGGCGCTCGAACAGGAACGGGAAAAGGCGAGCAATTTATCGCGCGAACTCTCCTTTCTGAGGGCGGAGCTGGATGTCGCGCGGGTTGCGGCTTCGAAGGCCATGCAGGCGTCCGAAGTCGAGCTCAAGCAGGAATGTCCACTCGACCGACGGAACGGAGCCAAGCGTTTTTCGCTTCAGCTTGCCTCGCTTCGCTCGGAGCTCGACGGCGCACGGAACGCAGTATCCGAGGCCACGAATTCTGCCGCGACGGAGGCTGAACGGAGGCAGGCTCTGGAGCGAGAACTGAAGCAGGAACAGGATAAGACCGAGGCCCTCATCAACGAACTCGGCGCTCTCCGGACTTCGGCCTCCGAGACCGTCAAGATCAATGCTGCAGATTCCGCCGAAAAGCAGGCGCTGAGACGCGAGCTCGAGAAGCAGCGAGACAGGGCGGATAGCACGGTCCGCCAGCTGGACTCTTCTCAGGCCGAACTCCGCGCAGCGCAATCTGCGGCCTCAGAACTGACGGCCCACCGCGCCGCCGACGTCGAACAGCAACGGGTGCTGCAGCGTGATCTCGAGCAGCAGCGAAGCCGTGCGGACGCACTCGCGCGCGAGACGACATCGCTGAGGAATGAGCGCGACGCGGCGCGTGCTGAAGCGTCGGATGCGGCGCGCGCCGCCGAGGCTGTCGCAAAAGCGCAGGTCAAGCGTGAGAAGGAGCAAGCGAGCAGTGGCAAGCCGCCGCCTCCGACGTCTGCATCCGTCGGGGATCAGCTGGCCGCGTGGAGCGCATTCGCCGCTGTGATCGCCCCCTCGCGTAGCGACCAGAGCCGCGCCCCCACCCAAAGCGTCATCCAGTCCCCTGCTCCGCCTTCGCCCAAGCCTCCAACCCCCGCCGCAACGCCGCCGAACGTGCAGCTCACAACGGGCTCTGTCCCATCCGGCGCGCCGGAGCGAGCAGCCGCCGCGGGCGCAGCAGCGCGACCGCTTGCCAACGAGGAGAGACTACTCGCACGTGCCAGCGCATTGCTCCGGCAAGCGGACATCAACGGCGCCCGCGGATTGCTCGAATACATCCTGGGGCATGGCAGCGCACAGGCTGCCTTCATGCTGGCCGAAACCTACGATCCTCACATGCTGCAATCCTGGGACGCCCGCGGCGTCGCCGGCGATTCGGCAAAGGCGCGCGAACTGTATGAACGAGCCCGGGCTGGCGGCATTCAGGACGCGGACGGACGGATCAAGGGACTCAGATAACTGCCGAGTGGGCCTTAGGAAGGCAGCCCAAAGAGGAGAGCGATTCATGTTTTTGACCAAGCTCGCATTCACGGCAGCTATGGCGATGCTCGTCTTGCAGCCGGTCGCCAATGCCCAATCTCGCCCGCCACGCGATCCGCCGCCGGCACCGACCGCGCCACGAACCGCGGACGCGCTCGCGAAGGAACGCATCAACGCGTGGACGGTCGGGCTCGCCGGAGGACTTGTCGAAGGCGCGCCGCTTCGGCTCGCCGCGGAGATCGCCCGCGTCGTCAACGAAGAGGACAAGCTGCACGTCATTCCGATCGTCACGACGGGTGCGACCGAGAACGTCAATTCGCTGCTCTATCTCAGGGGCGTCGATGCGGCAATCATCAACACCGATGCGCTTGACGAGTACAAGGCACAGGTTCCGGGGATCGAACGGCGGATCGCTTATATTCTCAACCTCTTCCCTGCCGAGCTGCACGTCTTCGTGCGTCCAGAGATCAAGTCGCTCGATGACCTCAAGGGAAAGAAGGTCAACTTCAATACTCAGGGTACGGCGGCCGCCTACTCTGGTCCTCTGATCTTCAGCCGGCTGGGATTGAATGTCGAAAAATTGTTCATTCCCCATCAGGTCGCATTGCAGCAGATGAAGAGCGGTGAAATTGCAGCGGTCGTCTTCATCACATCAAAGCCAGTCGACGCATTCCTAAAAGGTCGTTGGGACGACGGCTTCAAGTTCTTGCCGATCGAATATGACGTCCGATTTGAAGATTACTATCTTCCGTCGTTCCTCGATGCAAAGGATTATCCAAACCTGGTTCCGAACGGCACGCGGATTGCGACCATCGCCGTTCCTACAATTCTCGCCGCCTACAACTGGCAACCACAGACCGATCGCTATCGGCGGATGGCGCGCTTCGTGGATTACCTCTTCGGAAGGCTCGACCGGCTGCAATCCGCCGGCTTCGACTCGAAATGGAAGGACGTGAATCTCCGCGCGGGTGTCCCCACCTTGACCCGATTTGGCCCGGCGCAGGAATGGCTCGATCATTCACCCAGCGCGACCGTTGGATTATCGCGATGAAGCGACTCTGTACCCTCGCAGCCTCCGTGCTCGTGGGTATGGTGCATCTAGACTGCGCGTCGGCCGACGATGCGACAGATCGCTTGAAGGCATGCGCGCAATTTCAGGGCATGGAGCACATGACGTGCGTCGACCAGCGGATCGGGGCGACCTCACCCGAGCGATTGGTCCAAGTGGCTCCTCAAAGTCCGAACTGGATTGTGAGCGAAACCACATCGCCGGTCGACTACAAGCCACAGATCGCCGCGCGAACGACCGCACGGTCCGGCTCGAAGGATGCACCCTCCTCGCTCGCTATCCATTGTCACGCCAATCGGACCGCGCTGTTGCTCTCCGCAGCGAGTCCCTGGACCCAAACTCCCTCGTCCGAGATCAGGGTCGTATTCCAGATCAATGATCAACCGTCTGTAGACCAACGATGGAAGGTCGCCGATGGCGGACGAAGTCTGGTCTTCCCTGGCGATGCCGCCCGCCTCATAGGCACCATGCCGGCGGCCGGTCGACTTCTGGTCAGGGTGTACACTGGAACGCCTCCCGTCTCCGAGAACGAGTTTGAGCTGGTGGGTCTGGACGCAGTCCGCCGGCGATTTGCAGAAGTCTGCACCCGGCCAGCGAGCTGAGCCGGACTGAACGATTGGCAGGAATGCGTCACACAGGGGTCTGACGGCAATGGCTGAAACAATCAATGTCGGCGAAGCCTACGGGCGTGGATCCACCCTGTTCATGGGAATCGAACTGCTGGTCGCTCCCGGCGCTTTGGTGCCGCGGCCGGAGACCGAGTTGCTTGCCAGAACCGCGATTGACGCTCTACGCCAAAAACACCTCCCCACGCCGCGGGTCGTCGATATGTGCTGCGGCGCCGGCAATCTGGCCTGTGCGATCGCGCTCAACATTCCCGGCACTCGCGTCTGGGCCAGCGACCTGACCGACGGGTGTGTCGAGCTCGCACGGCGCAATATTGCCCGCCACGGCCTCGAGTCACGCATGGCCGTGCTTCAGGGCGACCTGTTCGGAGCCCTATCGGCTCTGCCGCTGGAGCGGAGAATCGATATGATCGTCTGCAACCCGCCCTACATCTCGGAATCCAGGCTTAAGGGCGACCGCGCTTCCCTGCTCATAGACGAGCCGCGCGAAGCATTCGCTGCCGGGCCGTACGGACTGAGCATCCATATGCGCGTTGCCAAAGATGCACCTCGCTACCTGCGGCAGGGAGGACTGCTGCTGTTCGAGGTCGGCCGCGGCCAGGATCGCCAGGTGGCAACCCTGCTCGAACGCAACGAGGCTTACGGGAATGTCCGCGTGGTTATGGACGAGACCGGCACCGGTCGCGTCGTGATGGCGCACGCAAATTGATGCCGGCCTCGCCCCCGTCGTTCCCGAACGATGGCCGGCTTCACAGTGTCCAGCGACCCGCGCGGGTCGGCGAGCGAAAGCCGACGAGTTGTCAGCTTTCCCTCATGCCGCGCCGGATCGCGTCCGTGATCGGTTGGGTCAGATACGCAAGGATTGTGCGTTCGCCGGTTGCGATCAGAACGTCAGCCATCATGCCAGGCTTGAGCTTTTCACGGACCGCCTCGGGAAACTGAGTGACCTGAACCGACACCTTCACCTCGTAATACGGTTGATGCGTGGCATCGTCGCGAGTGGCGTCGGCCGCGATCGAAAGCACCTCCCCGAGAGCGATCGGTGTCGTGCGCGCTTTGAACGACGGTAGCCGCACCTCGGTCGGTAGGCCAAGCTGGACGTGGTTGATGTCGAGCGCCGACACCTTCGCAGCCACCACGAGCACATCGTTGTCCGGCACGATCTCCATCAGCACCTCACCCGCCTTGATCACGGCACCGATCGTGTGAACCTTGAGGTTCACGATCCGCCCCGATCGCGGTGCGCGCACCTCCATCCGGGCCAGCACATCGACGGCGACGCGCAGCTTCTCGCGCGCGTCAGCAAGCTGGGCACGGGTGTCGGCGAGCTTGCCGGTTGCTTCTTCCAGCACCTTCTGCCCGACCTGATCGATCTGCAGCCGCGATTCGTCGATGATGCGACCGTAGCGAGCGATGTCCGCCTCATATGCGCCGATCTTGCCCTCGAGCTCGGCTTTGGTGCGCTCCAGTGTGGCGACGCGCGCGAACGGCACGATGCCCTGGTCAGCGAGCGGCTTGAGCTTGGTGTATTCCTGGCTCACGCTGTCGAATTGCGCGTGCGCGCCCTTGTTTTGCGCGGTGTTTCCCTGGATCTGCCGCTGCGCCTGCGCGATTCGCTCCTCGAGAATCGAGATCTCGATCTTTCGCGCCGCGCGACGTTCATCGAAGCGCCGCTTCTGGTCTCCCATTGCGCGCACCGCGCTCGGATCTGAGGTCTTCTGGAGCAGCTCGGCCGGAAACGTGATGCTATCCTTTCCTTCGGCTTCCGCCTGCAGGCGTGCCTCCTCGGCGACCGCCGAGTACACCGCCGAGCGGGCGATCTCCTCCTTGGCCCGCTCCTGCGTGGGATCAAGCCGCAACAGGACCTGACCTTCCGCGACATGCGCATCGCCTGTCACCAGCAGATCCCGGACAATTCCACCCTCGAGATGCTGCACGACCTTGCGGTCGCTCTCGACAACGACGGAGCCGGTCGCCACCACGGCGCCGTCGATCGATGCGAGGGCGGTCCAGCCACCGAATACGCCAAAGGTGAGGAAGACCACCAGAAAGCCCCGCCGTGCGGGTGTCTTCCAATCGCCCGGCTGCCCCTCATTGTCGCCCAGTGAGGACCATTGGGACCGCAGGACCGGAAGTTTTGTCTTTGCAAGATGGATCAGCGACTTTGTCATCGCTTCCGCCTTCGCAAGGAGTTGATTCGGAGCTTGCGGTTCCAGTTTTCCCGGGGCTTGCGGCGCTCGCGCCGCTTCGCCGGTTTTGTTGAACTGCTTCAGGAGTTCCGCCAGCTCGTTGTCGAGAGCGTCCGCTCCCCGTTGCAACATCTTGTCCATTATTGCCTCGTCGCGTGCGCCGGGCGCAGCTGATTTGAAAACTGCGCGGACCCGTGAATACCTTCAGCACGGTGGTGGCCCTCAGCATGGTGATGGCGGTCAGCGCGATGGTGTTCGGCAGGCCCGCGCACCTCGCGTCGCATCGGTGCAACCGTCTTGCCAAGCAGCGCAGGCAGCATCTCCTCGCGCGTCCCGATTCGTCCGAGCCGCCCCTCGTGCATGAACACGATCTTGTCTACGGCGGCGAGCAGGTTCGGTCGGTGATTGATGATCACGATCGTCACCTTGCTCTGCCGCAGTCTCTGGATCGCATCAGCCAGCGCGCGATCGCCGTCGCCGTCGAGATTGGCGTTCGGCTCGTCGAGCACGACCAGCACCGGCTTGCCGAACAGTGCGCGTGCGAGCCCGATACGCTGCCGCTGACCGCCCGAAAGACCTGCGCCGTTATCCCCGATCACGGTGTCATAGCCCTTCGGAAGACGCTGGATCATCTCGTGCGCCGAGGCCAACTGCGCCGCTTCCACAACCGCCTCGTCGGAGGCGTCGTCGCGGAAACGGGCAATATTGTCGCGCACGGTACCGGCGAACAGCTCGACGTCCTGAGGCAGGTAGCCGAGATTCCGCCCGAGGAAATTGGGGTCGAAATGCGTGACATCGTTACCGTCGATACGCACGCAGCCGTGCGCCAGCGGCCAGGCACCGACCAGAGCTCGCGCCAGCGACGATTTCCCGGAGCCGGACTGGCCGACGACGGCGACGACCTCGCCGGGCTCCAGGCGGAACGACACGTCGGCGATAGCCGGCAATTGCGATCCGGGAACGAGAACCGTCGCGGCCTCGAGCGAGATCTGGCCCACCAACGCCGGCAGCCTCGTGGGCCGCCCCTCAGTGGCACGCGCGTCGAGCGCGCGATTGAGGCGGGCATAGGAGGTCCGCGCGGCGACCAGCGCCTTCCATTGCGAGACCGCAGCCTCGACGGGCGCAAGAGCGCGCCCCATGATCAGCGAAGCGGCAAATAGCACACCTCCCGAAATTTCCTGCTGGATCGCGAGATATGCGCCCACTCCCATGATACTCACCTGAATCGCCATGCGCAGGAATTTGGAGATTGCAAGCAAGGTCCCGCCGCGCTCTCCCGCCGTCGCGCTTTCCGACAGCGCCTGTTCATGAGTTTGCGCCCAGGACGCACGGATCGCGGGTGCCATTCCAAGCGCACGGATCGCTTCTGCGTTGCGGAGCGACGAGGTCAAACGATCAAGTGCGTGAAGATTCTTCGACGCGGCCGCATTCAGCGGCTTCTTCGTAAGACGCTCGTTGAGGAAGGCCAGCGTCAAGATGATGACCGCGCCGATCAGGGCGACCAAGCCGATCAGCGGATGGAGCAGAAAACAAATCGCGAGGAAAATCGGCGTCCACGGCACGTCCATTAGCGATGTGATGACGCCGCCCGACAGCACCTCTCGCAAGGTATCGACGTCGCGCAGAAGCTGAACATGATGTGAGCTGCTTGTGCTCAGCGCCTGTCCGAGCGCGGTCTCGAACGTCTCCCCCGAGATGAGTTGATCGAAGTGAAGCCCGGTTTGCACGAGAACCCGGCTGCGAAAATGCTCGAGCGCCGCGTAGCTGATGAAAAGCGCGAGCGCGATCACCGACAGCAGCAACAACGTCATCCCGTTGCGGCTCGTCAGCACCCGATCGTAGATCTGCATGGTGTAGAGCGGCGAGACGAACACCAGCAGATTGATGAAGATGGATAGTCCACCGGCCGCGATCAGGCCGGGACGTATCCGACGGAAAGCGCTCGCGAGCGCTGATTGTTTTGCCGAAGCGTGCATGTGCATATCCGGGCCGCCCTTGGCCGGGCGGCGGTAAGCGGGTTGAAAATTGCATGCAATCGAGCGTCAGGACGCCCGCATTTCAACATTCCGCCGTGCGCGGAATGGCACCCCTCCTCTCGACCACTGCGGCTGAGAGGAACTCCCCCCATACTGAACATACGCGCGGGCGGACCGCGCGTATGCTCTTGTTGCAAATTGCGCTACTAGCTCACGAGTGCCAGGCGTGATGGTCGTGGTGGTGAGACAAGAAGTCAGTCAGATGTCCGACGAAAGACCCCGTGTCCGAGGTATCGGTCTGGTCAGTGGTGGTTGCATCCGACGTCGCGGATGACGGCGTGGTCAGACCTCGCCATCCCCCATGACCTCCGAACGAAGACGACGTGGCGCCATTGATCCACTGCGAGAAATCGAAATTCCCGCCGTTGTGGTTGTGCCAGCCGCCGGTGTCACCGTTGGTGGACCCGGACGCGTCGGCCGACCAGTGACCATGGCCGCCATTCCAGTGGCCAGTGTCCGTCGTACCACCGGTCGAAGGGTCCGTCGTTCCGTCCGAACCGGAAACCGGTGTCGTCGGGCTGGTCGGCGTGGAGCCTCCCGTTGAGCCACCGGTGCTTCCGCCGGCATCGCCAACAGGCGTCGTCGTGCCGCCGTCCGTCCCAGTGCTTCCGCTCGCGCCGGAAGTTGGAGGCGTGCTGCCGTCGGACGCCGAACTTCCGCTATGATCGGAAGGCGGCGTGTCGGTCGGCGTGTCGGTCGGCGTATCAGCCGGCGGAGCGCTGACGACCGGCGGGACGGGCGTCGACGTGCCCCCGCTCGTGTTGTGCGCGAGGAAGACCTGCTGCAATTCCGGCGAGTCCTCAAGCGCCGTATCGCCATTCTGCGAGCCCCACGCATAGGCGTAGTCAAACGCCGGGTTGGGAACGAGGTCCGCCCAGTGATTGATCATCGCCTGCTCTTGCGCGGCAGTCGGCATCACAACCTGGCTACCGGTTTCGGTGCTCCAGCCGCCACCGCCGAACGCCTGGTACACCGGGACGATCGAGTCGAGCGGAATGCCCGCCTGCTCCGCAGCAGCGACATACTTGTCGATGGTGCTGAGATCGACGTTCGGACGATCCGACCAGACCGGATACCAATCGAGACCGAAGTAGTCGATGTGGGTATTCGCCTGGTTGTAGCTATTCATGTAGCTCGGGTCGTCCGATGATCCCATGTTATTCAGGACCGTGAACGTCTTGGCGCCGGGATCGTGCTGGTGGATCCAGTCGGATTCCGCCTTCAGGTCCGCTGCATTGGCCTGCGGGCCCCACTGTCCGGTGGGATCCGGCTCATCCACGAGGTAGAAGCCGAACACTTTCGGATTGTTGAGGAAAGGTGTGACCGCGTCGATGAACTCCTGAGTCACACCTTGATACTGATCAAGCCAGACCAGACCCTGCACGCCATCGGGCAATGCGTTCGCCTGATCGACATACTGGATATCCGCGAGATTAAATCCCGCTTCGGCCGGTGTGTAGTTACCGTTCGAGTCCAGACCCCCGCCAGCTGCGTAGTGTAAGGTAGTCAATGATATTCCCCTTGTGTGTTGAAACCCCCAGTGACCCTTTTGGGCCTGAGCGCCGACAACCGATCGTGCGTCCCACGGCGGCTAACGTATGTTTACGTTTGAGGCGGGAATTCCCGTTCCTTTGGGCGTAACCAAGGGATTGTTGTGCCTAAAGTTTGCACAGCAACACGACAGCAATCGCCCGCCAAATTCGGATTCGAACTGTTTCAAAAGGGGATTCAAATATCTGCGGACGATTGCGGCGAAGAAGAGCACCGAAGATCTGGCACAACGCCGACACAATTGCTTCCCTGCCAAGGACGGACGCCAAGCAACCGGACGAATCTTTTGCCGGGGGATTACTCCTGATGATGGAGGTTCTCATCAGCGGCTTTCCGTTGTTCAGTATCAAATGGTGCCGTTCAGCGATTGACTTCATTGCAGGTCGGCTTCGCAAGCAATCGGTATTTTGGCACCGAAATCGAGTTCGCTGGCCCGAGCAAGTTGCGAAGTTGCCAGAAGAGACGTTGCAGAAGAAAAGGAATTTTGTCTTAGGCGCCGGGCTGCGTTTGGTTCTTCAGTACCGTCGGTCGAAGAGCTCTTCGTGCCGAGCGCACAATCGAATTTGCCCGTTCAATGCGCCCGCCCGTCTGGTGCCACGCTGTTGCGACCGTTCGAGCAGAATTGGGCACTGCTGCCGAGGATTCTATGTCGCGATCGGCCGAAATCCAGCTCAAGTTTCCACCGGGCTCACGAATTCAGGTAAAGCCGGCCGCCGGTCCTCGTCTCGCTGGAAGGATCGGGACCGTGATTGGGGCCGGATACTACCCCAAGAGTCTCCGCGTGATCTTGGACGGATCGAAGGGTCCAATCACTCTTCATATGAACTTCGTGGCAATGATCGACACATGAAGCGATCGCATCTGCGGCTGCGGCGCTCTTCGACGGTCTGCAAGTTTGGAGTTACTCCAGAAGTATGGTTGGCCTCTCATCCAGAGAGAGGCCGCTTTTTTGGCGGATTTCAGCCAATCTGTTGACGGTTGTTCCTTGCTCGGGGCGGGGTCCTTCAATTTGGAGCCTGCAATGTTCAAACAAGTAATTTCTGCGTGTTGTTTCGTTGCGATCACCTCACTCAATTCGGACGCGCGACCATATCGAATAGATCGCGCTTCCGAATGCAATATCACCATGCCCTGTGATTTCTCATACCAGTCGCAAGTCTCGAATCAGCGAACGGAGTTGCGCCACTCACTGCGGACACAGCGGTTAGAGCAACTCGCCGCACCCGATACTTCCATCAGCATTCGAATCGTCGGCGGCCGCCCCGCGGGCTGCCCCTTTTCGTTCTGCGGTTGTGGCGCGGCCCTACGCGTGTTTGGCCGTATCGTGCCGGAATTGAACCTCGCGGCAAACTGGCTGCGGTTTCCGCGCACCTCGCCGGCACCAGGGATGGTCGCTGCAAGGCGCGGACACGTTTTCGTCCTGGAGCAACATGTCGCCGGCGACGTTTGGATGGCATACGACGCCAACTCAGGTGGACACGCCACGCGGATACACGCGCGTTCATTGAGAGGGTACACGGTTGTGAACCCGCGCGGCACGGTGCTGTGAATAGAGCCCTTCACCGGCAACTCAGAAGAGTTGGTATGCTTCCGCTGGGAGTGAACAAAGACGTGCTTTCGTCGCCAAGTCGCTCAGACTGATGAGATTGGCCAAAGCTGCTGGCGGCACGATCGGTTTGCCGCCAGCAGGCACGCGGCACCGCCACTGAGGCTTTCCGAAAAGTCTCTTTCGTTGTCCGTGCCTGGATCCGATGGAGATTGCGTTAGCCAGCAATTCCCGATCGGCCACTTCGGTCGGCCAAGCCCCCTCGGGATAGTCCAATCACCCTTTCTCTTGCACTCTTCTGGAGGTGGGGCTGCGAATCCATCTGAAGATCAGCGCTGAACACGGCCTGCGTCGAAAGTGTTGCTTTATTTCATGTTTGATGCATCTTCGTGAGGAATTGCCACGTTTTCCCTATTTGATTCGCATAAACAAATGCCGTGCTTGGAGCCTGATTGCTAGAAGCAGCCCCAGATTAGGAGCCCTTTTGGTGAATGACCGAACGCCATCGCAGAGCAGATTTTTTGTTCGAATGGGCGGCAGGGGCTGGATGGTATACGATCGAACAAGGAAAGGCCCGGCGGTGATTGGGACCGATCTGGCCGAGAATCTGACGAAAGAGCACGCAGAACGCGTCCACCGTTTGCTGATTTCGACAGGAACAGGCGGCGCTATTGCCCCGACGCGCTAGGAGCGGCGGCGGACTAGGCACGCGCGTACGATACTCGGGATCTTTCCTGAGTATTTGGATCGTGGGCGGCCACTAGGCTGATCTTCTCAATCGTGCTCCCGAATAAGTCCGGCGTCCCGACCGCGGCAAGCACGCCGCGGCCCACCATGCTGGTACGTCTTTCAGCCGAGACCAACTGCAAGATGATCTAGTAATTGGTCGCGGACTTCTCGTTCGGGATGCCGTCGATCGGGCATTCTTCGGTTCCGACCATCGGGCGGGTCATCGCCTCGACCATGTCGCGCGTGCCTTCGGGGTCGGCGATCCACTTCGAATAGAAATCGTAAGGACACGCCGCAAGGCCTTTCGCGCTTTCGCCGGAATTGATCATGCCGGTGTAGCCGCGATGCAAGAGCTTGAAGAGATGGTTCTGCGACTGGTTGTTGCGGCGGGCATCACGGATCAGGCTCTTCGAGAGGCCCGCGTATTGGATGCCGTATTCCTCTTCCCCCGTCTCGCCCAGAGTCCGGCCATCGAAGCCGACGATCGCAGAGTGGCCGAAATAGGAGTAGACGCCGTCAAAGCCCGCGGCGTTGGCCACCGCGACATAGACATTGTTCGCCCAGGCCATCGCCTTGGAGATCATCACCTGCTGCTCCTTGGCCGGATACATATAGCCCTGGCAGCGCACGATCAGCTCCGCGCCCTTCATCGCGCAGTCGCGCCAGATCTCCGGATAGTTGCCGTCGTCGCAGATGATCAGGCTGATCTTCAGTCCCTTCGGGCCTTCGGAGACATAGGTACATGTGCCGGGATACCAGCCCTCGATCGGCACCCAGGGCATGATCTTGCGGTATTTCTGCACGATCTCGCCCTTGTCGTTCATGAGGATCAGCGTGTTGTACGGCGCCTTGCGCGGATGCTCCTCATGGCGCTCGCCGGTCAGTGAGAACACGCCCCACACCTTGGCCTTGCGGCAGGCTTCCGCAAAGATCGCGGTCTCCTCGCCCGGCACCTGCGAGGCGGTCTCGTACATCTCCTTGGAGTCGTACATGATCCCGTGGGTCGAATATTCCGGGAAGATGACGAGGTCCATGCCCGGCAAACCGAGCTTCATGCCGACGACCATGTCGGCGATCTTGCGGGCGTTGTCGAGCACCTCGGCCTTGGTGTGCAGCCGCGGCATCTTGTAATTGACGACCGCGACGCCGACCACATCGTTGCTGGAAGAAATGTCACCGTGAAGCATTTGAAGCGCCCTTCTGTTCTGGTTCGAGCTTGTCGACGACGCGATGGCCGCCCTGCGTTCAGTGGCTGATCATCCAGGGCCGCGCGGTCGGAAAGCCGACGGCGCCGCTCTTGCTTTTGGTGACGAGCCGCCCCGGTTTCTTCTTCGTGCCGGTCCCGCAACAGCCGCAGCCCGGCCCGTGCGCTGCCTTGTACTGATCGAGCGTCTTCGGCGCGTGCCTGGAGCGCTCGTTGGTGGCGTGCGCCTTGCGCTTCTCTGCGGGCATGCAGAAGAACGCCGGCGCGGTCAGGATCACGCGCGGCGATTCCATCTCGCAGCGTGGACAATCCTGAGGGTCGTCGCATTCGGCCATCGGCCGCATGTCGGTGAACGGACCGCAATCATTGCAGAGATAATCGTAGACTGGCATCCTCGCTCCCTTCGCTGTTGCGCGTCGGATGCGGGGCGCATCGCCCCGCATCCCTCGCGTGCAGGCATCACTTATCCGGCGAGATCGGCATCTGGATATCGCCCGTGATGTGCTTGATCGGCCCTGCCGACGACGGCATCACATCGAAGTCGAATATCTCGGTCGGCAGCCACAGCGTGGCGCAGGCGTTGGGCACGTCGACCACGCCGGAGATATGGCCCTGGCATGGCGCGGTCCCGAGGATCGAATAGGCCTGGGCGCCGGAGTAGCCGAACTTCTTCAGGTACTCGATCGCGTTCAGGCATGCCTGGCGGTAGGCGATGTGGACGTCGAGGTAATGCTGCTTGCCGGCCTCGTCGACCGAGATGCCCTCGAAGATCAGATAGTCCTTGTAGTTCGGCGTGATCGGCGACGGCTTGAAAACGGGGTTCTTGATGCCGTATTTCGCCACGCCGCCCTTGATGACGTCGACCTTGATGTGCAGCCAGCCGGCCATCTCGATCGCGCCGCAGAAGGTGATCTCGCCGTCGCCCTGGCTGAAATGCAGATCGCCCATCGAGAGGCCGCCGCCGGGCACGTAGACCGGGAAGTAGATCTTCGAGCCGCGCGACAGGTCCTTGATGTCGCAATTGCCGCCATGCTCGCGCGGTGGCACCGTCCGCGCGCCCTCGAGACCGATCTTGGCCTTGACGTCGCCCTTGGCTTGGCCCGCATGGGCGGTCGGCGCGAACGGCGGATTGGCAAGGCCCGGCACCCGGGTCGGGTTGGTCGCGATCAGCTCGGCTTCGCGCGCGTTCCAGGCCGCGAGCATCTTGGCATCGGGCAGACAGCCGATCAGACCGGGATGGATCAGGCCCGCAAAGTTCACGCCGGGCACGTGGCGCGACGAGGTGTACAGACCCTTGATGTCCCAGATCGACTTCTGCGCCAGCGGGAAATGATCGGTCAGGAAGCCGCCGCCATTCTGCTTGGAAAAGAAGCCGTTGAAGCCCCACAGGCTCTCCTTGAGGGGACCGACGTCGAGCAGATCAACGACGAGAAGATCGCCGGGCTCGGCCCCCTTGACGCCGATCGGACCGGACAGGAAATGCACGATCGACAGATCGATGTCGCGGACGTCATCAGCCGAGTCGTTGTTCTTGATGAATCCGCCGGTCCAGTCGACGGTCTCGATGATGAAGTCATCGCCGGGACTGACCCACTCGACGATCGGAACCTCCGGATGCCAGCGGTTGTGGATCTTGTCGTTCTCATAGGCAGACTTGGTGAGGTCGACCTTGATCAGTGTGTCTGGCATGGAGATGCTCCCCTTGGTTTACTGATTAGACGGACAGGAATTTCGATATCTGCGCGGCATCGACGCTGTCGCGCGGTTCGTCACGGACGATCTCGCCATTCTCGATCACAAGCACGCGGTCGGCGATGTCGAGCGCGAAGCTCAGGACCTGCTCGGAGACGACGATCGACAGGCCCCGGTGGTCGCGGATACGCTTCAAGGTGCGCGCCATCTCCTTGATGATCGACGGCTGGATACCTTCGGTCGGCTCGTCCAGCAGCAGCACTTTCGGGTTGGTCGCGAGCGCACGCGCGATCGCAAGCTGTTGCTGCTGGCCTCCGGAGAGATTGCCGCCGCGACGACCCTTCATCTCCAGCAGCACCGGGAACAATTCGTAGATATCTTCCGGTACCTCGGAGCCGCCTGACACGACCAGGCCCGTCTCGATGTTCTCCTTCACCGTCATGGTCGAGAAGATCATCCGCCCCTGCGGTACATAAGCGAGCCCCTTGGCGACGCGATCGTAACTCGGCAGCGATCCGAGCTCGGCACCGTCCATGGTCACCGAACCGCTCTTGGTCGGCACGATCCCCATCAGAGACTTCATCAGCGTGGTCTTGCCCATGCCGTTGCGACCCATGATCGCGACGATCTCATTGGGCGCGACCGACACGTTGAGGCCGTGCAGCACCTCGCTCTGGCCGTAGGCGACGTGAAGATCATTGATTGCCAGCATCGACGCGCTCCCTAGTGTCCGAGGTAAACTTCGATCACTTTCGGATCGTTTTTCACCTTCTCCATGGTGCCCTCGGAGAGGATCTGGCCCTGGTGCAGCACCGTGACCTTGTGGGCGATGTCCTCGACGAATTTCATGTCATGCTCGATCACCAGCACCGACCGGTCCTTGATGATGCGATTGAGGAGTTCGGCGGTCTTGGCGCGCTCGGACACGCTCATGCCGGCGACGGGCTCGTCCAGCATCAGCAGATCCGGGTCCTGGATCAGCAGCATGCCGATCTCGAGCCACTGCTTCTGGCCGTGGCTAAGCAGCGCCGCACTCATGTCGAGGCGGTCTTTCAGGAAGATCATTTCCGCCACTTCGTGGACGCGGTCGCGCACGGCAGCATCACGTGTGAAGGTCAGCGCGCCGAACACGGTGCGCCCGCGCGGAAAGGAGATCTCCAGATTCTCGAACACCGTGAGATCGTCGTAGATCGACGGCGTCTGGAACTTGCGGCCGACGCCGGCCTTGACGATCTGGTTCTCCTTCAGCTTGGTCAGATCCTTACCGCGGAACTCGATCGAGCCTGAGGTGGCCTTGGTCTTGCCGCAGATCAGGTCGAGCACGGTGGTCTTGCCGGCCCCGTTGGGGCCGATGATGACGCGGATCTCGTTCTCCTCGACGTAGAAGGAGAGATCGTTGACCGCCTTGAAACCGTCGAAGGAGACGGTGAGCCCTTCAACCGAGAGCAGGAAGGGTTTTGGCTGTTGACCGATGAGCATGATCTCCTCCTCACTCTGCCGGCGCGCCGTCGGCGACGGAGTTGTCGGTCCAGCCCGCCTTCGGCTTGCGCGCGGCGATCAGGCGGCTGATCCGCGGCTGGACGTAATCGCCCCAGATGCCGGCGAGGCCGTTCGGGAACGCCAGCACTACGGCGATGAACAGGCCGCCGAGGCCGAACAGCCACAGCTCAGGGAATGACTCGGAGAGGCTGGTCTTGGCGAAGTTGACGAGGATCGTTCCGTAGACCGCGCCCAGGATCGAGAGCCGACCGCCGACCGCGGTGTAGATCACCATCTCGATCGAGGGTACGATGCCGACAAAGGAGGGTGACATGAAGCCGACATTGAGCGCGAACATCGCGCCGCCGATCGCGGCGAATACAGCGGCGATACAGAAGGCGAAGATCTTGAAGTTGGCGACGCTGTAGCCGGAGAACCTGACACGATCCTCCTGATCGCGCATTGCCACCAGGATGCGGCCGAGCTTGGAGTGCCGGACGAACTGCGCGATGAAGATGCAAGCGAACAGCAGGCCGACCTCGAAGAAGTAGAGCACGATCTTGGCGTGGTCGGGACGGATATCCCACCCCTTCAGCGTGCGGAGATCCGTCATGCCGTTGATGCCGCCGGTGTAGCCCTGCTGTCCCACGATCAGGATGGTCAGGATCGCAGCGACCGCCTGCGTGATGATCGCGAAGTAGGTGCCGCCGACGCGGCGCTTGAACATCGCAGCACCAATGATCAGGGCGAAGATGCCCGGCACCAGGATAACGGCGGCGATCGTAAAGGTCAGGCTGTGGAAGGGCTTCCAGAAGAACGGCAGCGCGGTGATCTGATTCCAGTCCATGAAGTCGGGAATCCCCGGCGTCGACTGGATCTTGGTGTTCTCGACGCTCGACGCCTCGAGCTTGAGAAACATCGCCATGCAGTAGCCGCCGAGGCCGAAGAACACGCCCTGCCCCAGGCTCAGGATGCCGCCGTATCCCCAGCAGATCACCAGCCCCAGCGCGACGAAGGCGTAGGTGAGATATTTGGCGACCAGGTTGAGGCGGAAGACATCGAGACAGAGCGGCAGGATCACGACCAGAAAGACCGCGAGCACAAGGATGCCGATCAACTCCGAACGCGTGGCAAAACGACTGTCGTTCATGGGTTCAGCCCCCTGCACTTTCGTTATTTGCGGACCTTGAGGGCGAACAGCCCCTGCGGCCGCAGCATCAGAATTCCGACCACCGCAAGCAGCGTCAGCACCTTCGCCATCGAGCCCGACATGAAGAACTCGAGCGTCGACTGGGTCTGCGAGATCGAGAAGGCCGAGGCGATGGTGCCGAGCAGGCTCGCGGCGCCGCCGAACACGACGACCAAGAACGTATCGACGATGTAGAGCTGGCCCGACGTCGGCCCGGTCGAGCCGATCATGGTGAAGGCCGAGCCAGCGACGCCGGCGATGCCGCAGCCGAGTGCGAAAGTGTAGCGGTCGACCTTGGCCGTGTTGATGCCGACGGCGCCCGCCATGATGCGGTTCTGCACGACGGCACGAACCTGGCGGCCCCAGCGCGAGCGGAACATGATGTAGGCGACGCCGATGGTGATCAGCACCGTCAGTCCCATCACGAAGACGCCGTTGATCGGAACTTCGATCGAGTCCGTGACATGCAGCGAGCCGAGCATCCACTGCGGCAGCTCGACGCCGACTTCACGCGCGCCGAAGATCGAACGATAGGCCTGCTGCAACATGAGGCTGAGCCCCCAGGTCGCAAGCAGAGTATCGAGCGGCCGCTTGTAGAGGTGCCGGATCAGCACCCATTCGACCAGCATCCCGAGCGCGCCGGAGGCCAGGAAGGCCAATATCATCGCGAGGAAGAAATAGCCGCTGAACAGGCTTGGAAGATAGGACTGGAAGAAATTCGACGTCATCCAGGTGACGTAGGCGCCCAGGATCATGAACTCGCCATGGGCCATGTTGATGACGCCCATCTGGCCGAAGATGATCGCGAGCCCCAGCGCCATCAGCACGTAGACGGAAAACAGGATCAGGCCGGCAAAGCCCTGCATGACGAAGATCGAGCCGAGGTCGCCAATCGAATAGTCGCCGAACATCTGATTTCTCCGTCGAGGACAGCGTCTTGCGTCCGAGGGACAGGGTCCCGCGTCGCGAGCGACGTCGCGACGCGGGGTCGTGAGGCGCGGATTGACCGTCCGCGCCAGGGAGCTCTTGCTCTGGGAAAGTTTGCGGAAGGCTTGCTTACTGGTAGCCCTTCGGAAACGGATCCGGCTCGACCAGATCCGCGGTCTCGTAGATCAGCTCGAACTGACCATCGAGCTTGGCGCGACCGACGCGCGTTTTCGACCAGAGGTGATGGTTCTCGTGGATACGCACATAGCCCTCAGGCGCGCCCTTGAATTCCACGCCCGGCGAGGCGGCCGCGATCTTGTCGACGTCGAAGCTGCCGGCCTTTTCGACCGTCAATTTCCAGAGCCACGGGCCGAGATAGGCCGCCTGCGTCACGTCACCAATCACGGTCTTCTCGCCCCAGATCTTCTTGAAGGCGGCGACGAAGGCCTTATTGTTGGCGTTGTCGAGCGACTGGAAGTACTTCATGCAGGCGTAGGCACCCGCGATGTTCTCGCCGCCGATGCCGTCGATCTCGTCCTCGGTCACCGAGATTGTCAGCAGCGCCTGCTTGGAGAGATCGATGCCGGCTGCCTTGAGCTGCTTGTAGAAAGCGACGTTCGAGCCACCGACCACGTCGGTGAAGATCACGTCGGGCTTGGTCAGCTTGATCTTGTTGATCACCGAATTGAACTGGGTGCTGCCGAGCGCATAATATTCCTCGCCCACGACCTTGCCCTTGAGCACGTTCTCGACGTGCTTGCGCGCGATCTTGTTCGAGGTGCGCGGCCAGATATAGTCCGAGCCGATGAAGAAGAACGACTTGGCGCCCTTCTCCTTGGCGATCCAGTTCAGGCCGGCGAGGATCTGCTGGGTGGCTTCCTGGCCGGTGTAGATCACGTTCTTGGACTGCTCGAGACCTTCGTAGAAGGTCGGGTAGTAGAGCATGCCGTTGTACTGCTCGACGACCGGGAGCACCGCCTTGCGCGAGGCCGAGGTCCAGCAGCCCATGATGGCCGCGACCTTGTCGTTGACGAGGAGCTTCTTCGCCTTCTCCGCGAAGGTCGGCCAGTCGCTGGCGCCGTCTTCCTGGATGACCTTGATCTTGCGGCCGAGCACGCCGCCGGCGGCGTTGATCTGCTCGATTGCGAGCTTCTCGGCTTCGATCGAGCCGGTCTCCGAGATCGCCATCGTGCCGGTGGCCGAGTGCAGGATGCCGACGGTGACTTCGGTATCGGTTACCGCAAGACCCGTGGTGTTGACTGCCGAGGTCGCCGGAGCCTGCGCGAAGGACGCCTTCGGCAGCATCGTGATGGCCGGCAAAGCAGCCATTCCCATCAATAGTTTGCGCCGAAGCGGCGACAACAAGCCCTTGTTTGCTTCGTCTGACATGAGCACCCCACTGTTTGTTCGAGGACACGCGATTGGTGCCGTGAGGATGGCTCGAATTTGTGCAGCGCAAGCATACGCAAGATCGCGTATACTGCACCGCAAAATGCCGACGTAGGCTTTTGGTACGGGATTTGCGTGGGATCCGGGTCCGTATCGGGAGTGGGGGTTAAGTGGCAGGGCGGCAGCGAATAGACCGCGTCAGGCGCCAGTACAACCAATGGGTTGCCAACCAGACGCTGGAAGACTACGCGCTGCGCTTCACCGCCAAGAGCGCGCGGCGCTGGTCCGCCGCCCGCGTCGCCAACACTGCGCTTGGCGCAATCTCCTTCCTCGCGCTTGAAGCCATCGGCGGCACCATCACGCTGAATTACGGCGCCAGCAACGCAACCGCAGCGATCCTGGTCGTCAGCGTCATCATCTTCCTGTGCGGGCTGCCGATTGCCTATTATGCCGCCAAATGCGGCATCGATATCGACCTGCTGACCCGCGGCGCCGGCTTCGGCTATATCGGCTCGACGATCACTTCGCTGATCTACGCCTCGTTCACCTTTATCTTCTTCGCCTTCGAGGCGGTCATTCTGGCAGCGGCGCTGGACATGTGCTTTGGCATTCCGCGACCGCTCGGTTATCTCATCAGCGCCATCGTCATCATCCCGCTGGTGACCTACGGCATCACCCTGATCAGCCGCTTCCAGCTATGGACGCAGCCACTATGGGTCGTCCTTCATCTCCTCCCCTTCCTGGCGATCGCCTGGGCGAATCCACATTCGTTTACGGAGTGGCGGAGATTCGCCGGCGAGCATGGCGATCCGAACGGACATCTCGATCTGCTGCTGTTCGGCACCGCGGCGTCGGTCGTGTTCTCGCTGGTGGCGCAGATCGGCGAGCAGGTCGACTTCCTGCGCTTCCTGCCGCGCGACCGCCGCACCTCCAAGACCTCATGGTGGATCGCCCTGCTCAGTGCCGGTCCCGGTTGGATCGTTTTCGGCGCGCTCAAACTGCTGGTCGGCTCCTTCCTGGCCTATTTCGCGCTGAGCCATGGCGTCGCGCTCGAACAGGCTGCCGAGCCGGCCAACATGTATCTCGAGGCGTTTCGATATGTGCTGTCGCAGCCGGATCTGGCGCTGGCGCTGACCGGCACTTTCGTGATCCTGTCGCAAGTCAAGATCAACGTCACCAACGCCTATGCCGGCTCGATCGCCTGGTCGAACTTCTTCTCGCGGCTGACCCACAGCCATCCCGGCCGTGTGGTCTGGCTGGTGTTCAACGTGATGGTGGCGCTGCTGTTGATGGAGATCGGCGTCTACAAAGCGCTGGAGCAGACGCTGGCGCTCTACTCCAACGTCGCGATCGCCTGGGTTGGCGCGCTGGTCGCCGATCTCGTGATCAACAAGCCGCTCGGCTTGCGCCCGCCGCAGATCGAGTTTAAGCGCGCACATCTCTACGACATCAACCCGGTCGGCGTCGGCGCCATGACCATCGCGACCATTGTTTCGATCAGCGCGTTCTATGGCCTGTTCGGCCCGACCGCGAAGGCGCTGTCGGCCTTCGTCGCGCTCGCTGCGGCCTTCATCGCGGCGCCGCTAATCGCGTGGGCCACCGACGGCAAGTACTATATCGCCCGCAAGCCGAAGCGAAGCTGGCAGAATGTCGAGGCGATCCAGTGCTGCATCTGCGAGCATTCGTTCGAGCCGGAGGACATGGCCTCCTGCCCCGCCTACGCCGGACCGATCTGCTCGCTCTGCTGCTCGCTCGACGCCCGCTGCCATGATCTCTGCAAGCCGCACGCGCGGGCCGGCGCGCAGGTGTCAGAGGCGCTCGGCAGGATGTTGCCCGAGGCCATCCATACCAGGATCAACTCGCAGTTCGGCCAGTATATATGCGTGTTCGCCGTCTCGGCCGGCCTCGTCGGGCTCGTGCTCGGACTGATCTATCTGCAAACCTCGGCGACCGTGCACGCCGATGCGCTGCTGGCTGACGTGTTATGGAAGGTGTTCTTCGCGCTGATCATCATCATCGGCGTTGTCGCCTGGCTGTTCGTGCTGGCGCAGCAGAGCCGTCGCGCGGCGGAGGAAGAGACGCGGCGGCAGACCGCGCTCTTGATCCAGGAAATCGACGCGCACAAGCGCACCGACGCCGAGTTGCAGCGCGCCAAGGAGGTTGCGGAGTCCGCCAACCTCGCCAAGAGCCGCTATGTGGTTGGACTGAGCCATGAGCTCCGCTCGCCGCTGAACGCGATCTCCGGCTATGCGCAGCTCCTTGAGCAAGACAGCAGCTTGCAGACGCGGCCGCGCGATCAGGTGCGCGTGGTCCGCCGCAGCGCGGATCATCTGTCGGGATTGATCGACGGCATTCTCGACATCTCCAAGATCGAGGCCGGACGGCTCTATCTCTCCCGCGACGAGGTCCGCCTCAACGATTTTCTCGATCAGCTCGTCGGCATGTTCCGCCTGCAGGCTGCCGCCAAAGGCATCGACTTCGTATTCAAGCGGCCGGCTGTGCTGCCGGTCGTGGTCTATGCGGACGAAAAGCGGCTGCGTCAGATCCTGATCAACCTGCTGTCGAACGCAATCAAGTTCACGCAGACCGGCAGCGTCAAGTTCGTCGTGCATTATCGCAGCCCGGTCGCCGAGTTCGAGGTCGTTGATACGGGCCCCGGTATCCAGCCGAACGATCTCGAACGCATCTTCGCCCCCTTCGAGCGCGGCGCGCTCGGCGTGGCGCAGCCCCAGACCGGTACCGGCCTCGGCCTCACCATCAGCCGCCTGCTTGCGGGCGTCATGGGCGGCGACATCAAGGTGACGAGCACGGTCGGCGCCGGCGCGACCTTCCGCGTGAAACTCCTGCTCTCCGAGGTCACCAATCCCCGGCGTGATGCACCGGTGGAGGCGCCGATCTACGGCTATCTCGGCCCGCGCAAGACGATCCTGATCACCGATGACGACCCGACTCATCGCGATCTCCTGCGCGAGGTGCTGGCGCCGCTCGGCTTCATCCTGCTCAGCGCCCCCGACGGTCCAGGCTGCCTGGCACTTGCGCAGCACTGCCGGCCGGACCTGTTCCTGCTCGACATCTCCATGGCCGGCATGGACGGCTGGACGGTGGCAGAGACCTTGCGAGCAGGCGGCCATCACACCGCGCGCATCCTGATGGTGTCGGCGAGCGCACTCGAAGCGCATGGCGCGCCGTTGGCGCAGCCATTCCATGACGGCTATCTGATGAAGCCGATCGACATCCCGCGGCTGCTGGAAACCATCCGCCAATTGCTCAAGCTCGAATGGCAGTACGAGGCTGACCAGGTGCCGGTGCCGCTATGGAAGCCGGAGAGCGGCTCGCGGCCCCCGGTGAAATATGTCGAGGAGCTGATCGACCTCGGCCGGCTTGGCTATGTCCGGGCGATCCAGCTCAAGCTCGACGAAATCGGCACCGAGCTGCCGGTGCACGCCGACTTCGTCACCCATATGCGCGCACTGCTCGACCGCTTCGATCTCGACCAATACATGGCGACGCTGAAAACCTTGCACAGCTATGATCACTGACCCCAGAAAACGCGACGTCGCCCTCGTCGTCGACGACTCTCCCGAGACGCTGCGGCTCCTGACCGACGCGCTCGACGGCGCCGGCATGACCGTGATGGTCGCGCTCGATGGCGTATCCGCGATGCGGATCGTCGACCAGATCACGCCCGACATCGTGCTGCTCGATGCGGTGATGCCCGGCATGGACGGGTTTGAGACCTGCAAGCGGCTGAAGCGTGATGCCGGCCTCGACGGCGTACCGATCATCTTCATGACGGGCCTTGCCGAGACCGAGCACATCGTGCGCGGGCTGGAAGCGGGCGGGGTCGACTATGTGACGAAGCCGATCGTTATCGAGGAGATGCTGGCGCGGATCCGCGTCCACCTCGCCAATGCCCGGATGACCCAGAGCGCGCGCGCCGCCCTCGATGTCTCCGGCCGCTATCTGCTCGCGGTCAACAGCAAGGGCAGGTTGTTATGGGCGACGCCACAGGCCCAGAGGCTTCTTGCGGATACGCTGGCCGACGACCCCATCGACGAGTTCGTGCTGCCCGACCCGATGCCGCAATGGCTCGACCAGGTCCAGAAGGGCAAATCCGCGGCGAAGACCACGACCATGCCTGCCCTCCCCGGCAACGAGCAATTGCGGTTGCAATATATGGGCAAGCTCGGTCCGAACGAATTCCTGCTTCGCCTCGCCAAGGATTCCGGCGCCGATACGCCGGTGGAGTTTTCAAGAGAGCTAGGCCTTACCACGCGCGAAGGGGAAGTGCTGTCCTGGCTGTCCAAAGGAAAGACCAACCGGGACATAGCCCAAATCTTGGGCCTCAGCCCGCGTACCGTCGACAAGCACCTTGAGCAAATCTATTCCAAGCTCGGCGTCGAGAATCGCACAGCGGCGGCCGCGATCGCCGTCAAAGCCAAAGACTTGAAATAAGACAGGCGGCTGAGGCCGGCGTTCGCAGGAACTGCGCCGAATGCGAAATCGCGGCCGACGCTACGTTTGGGGGACCGTTTCGTCGATCGACCGTCCCATCGACGTATAATGCGCGGCGCCTCCGACAATGATCCTGCAGACGTTTAGGGTGAAGCGTCCGTAGACGGCACCCGACTCGGGCGCCGAGGATGCGAAACGATAGGAGGCGCCGAGACCGCGAGCGATCTCGAACAATCCCATGATCTCGTGGTGCGCCAGCGCCGAGTGAATGCCGAGGAGCGGAAGCACCAGGGCTTGAATACCGACACTGTTCATGACGGCCTCGCCTCGATGCGCGGCATCGGCATAAATTGCGCGAGATGGGCGCTCCTCCATTGATATGGCGTATCACCGACGAAGCGCTTGAACACCGTCGTGAAATGAGCCTGGGTCTGGAACCCGACGGTCAAGGCGATGTCGACGAGCGAGACGTCGGCCCGCTGCAGCAATTCCTGGGCTCGCTCGATCCGCCTCTTCAGTAGATAGTCGTGCGGCCGCATGCCGACCGCTGCCCGGAACTGCGCGGCAAAATGCATCCGGCTCAGTCCGGCCACCGCGGCCAGATGCTGCAAGGTGACCTTAGCATCCAGGTTGTCGTCGATATACTGCGTGACGCGCTTGAGGCGCCATTTCTGCAGCGACCGCACCGTCCGGCAAGCCTGCCGTTCGCAGTCGCCCTCGGCCGACTCGGACTGGCCTCGTCCGACCACCGTCCGCCGGCTGGCCTTGCAGGTCAGCATCGCCAAATGCAACGCGTCGACAAGGATGGCGGAATGGGGATGGTGCATGGCTTTGGTGGCCGCGAGGGCATCCGAGAGACGCCGCATCACCGGGTCCGTGACCTCCCCGGCACCCGTCTCGCGATCGGCCTCAGCCGACGCGCACGCGAGACGTTTCGCGGACACCCGAAAGCTCGGCTCGCCGCCGGCAGATCCTCGCACGTCCGGAGCAGGCGGCTCGATGGCAAGCGCGACATCCAGATGCACGAGGGAGAGCGTCATCGCTTCCTCGCCGGAGCGCGGCGATCGTCTCGGTGACTGCAACTGCGAGACGTCGATTGCGGCGGCGACATGATCCTTGACGTTTTGCGGGTATGACATCTGCAGCGACATCGTCGAACTCCTTGTCCCAGTTCGCAGCGGCAATACCTGGCAGGCTTGGCCGAATGCGATGGGAGCAGAGTAGTTCGGCGGTCGGCGCGCTCCATCCTACGCGCGGGTGCATGGATAAGGTCTCGGGTTAACCGCGTCATACCTAGGTATGATCGCAACGCGGTCCGAACGCCTCGTCTGCACCGACAGGCCTTCGAGCACGGTGACCCTGCGCACCTGCGGTAGTTTGACGCGCCCGTGATCGGCGAGATCCCCGAAAAGCCTTGTTCTGCCCGGGAATCTTCCTGTCGGAACCGGCGCGGATTCAACTTCCCACGAGGTCTTCCATGAGGGCACGAAAATCACCCGGCCGGATATTGTGGACGCGATGAAATCGCGGCATCAACGCGGCTGCGATGAGAAGAAAAACCGCCTGCAACGATGACGAAGCTTGATCGGCCCACGGGTTCCTCCATGAGCCGCGCCGGCTTGCGGTTCTGGTCCGCCGTCCTCGCCTTCGCGGTCTTCATGGTCGACGTGCTGACGCCGCTCGAGGGCGCAGTCGCGGTTCTCTATGTGGTCGCGATCCTGCTTGCGGCGAGGACGAACCGGCGCAATGACATCATCGTCGCCGCAGCCGGCTGCATTGCCCTGACCGTAATCGGTTATCTGACCTCGCACGATCTGCAGACGATCGCCTCGCCTGCCCTGCGCGCGCTGGTGAGCCTCGCGGCAATCGGGATCACGACACTGCTGGTCTTGCAGAATCACGCGGCGACAACGCGTCTTGCGGCGCAAGCGCGCCTGCTCAATCTCTCGCATGACATGATCTTCGTCAGGGATCGCGGCGGCGTGATCACGTTCTGGAACAGGACCGCAGAAGAGACCTACGGCTGGTCGACTGAGGAGGCGCTTGGCCAACTCGCCGACAGGCTGCTGCGGACCAGCTATCCCGACCGGCGGGAAACCATTGAGGCCAGCCTGCTCGATACCGGACGATGGGAAGGCAGGGTGGTGCAACGGACGAAGGCCGGCGCCGTGCTCACCGTCGATGCGCGATGGGCCCTGCAGCACGACCATCTCGGCAAACCCGTCGGGGTGCTCGAAACGCATACTGACGTCACGGACCGCGTGGCGGCGCATAGCGCGCTGGTGCAGAGCGAGCAGCGATACCGCCGGATGTTCGACGCAAGCCGGATCGGCGTCGTCGAGGAAGACTGGAGCGGACTGCGGGCTGCGCTCGATTCGCTGCCGGCGCGCGGCGCGGACCTGCGCGACTATCTGGCACGACATCCCGATTTCGTCAGGAATGCCCGCCGGCTTGCCAGAATAACGGACGTCAATCCGGCCCTGCAGAAGATGGCGGGGGCAAGCAGCGCTGCGGTCTTCATCGAGAACATGGACAAGCTGCTGGGTGAGAACGATCGCAGCTTCCTCGATGCGCTGATCGCATTCGCGCAAGGAGAGCGGTTCCACGAAGGCGAGACCGAGCTCGTACGTCTCGACGGACGCAAGGTCCCCGTGCTGTTCACGATCACCTTTTCGCCTCGATCCGACGACGATCATGACGTGCTCGTCTTCGTCGTCGACATCACCGAGCGCAAGCAGGCGCAGGACGCGCTGCTCGCGGCGCAGGCCGAGCTCGCCCACGCTGCGCGCGTTGCCACCCTCGGCGAGCTCAGCGCGTCGATTGCGCACGAGGTGAACCAGCCGCTGGCGGCGATCGTCACCAGCGGCGAGGCCGGCTTGCGCTGGCTGCGGCGTGACGTTCCCGATCTCAAGGAGGTTGCGACGACGATCGGCCATGTTGTTGCCCAGGGCCGCCGCGCCAGCGAGATCGTGACCCGCATCCGGACCTTTCTGAAGAAGGCCCCGGGCCAGCAGGACATGCTGCAAATCGGCGAGATCGTCGCGGAGGCGACGGCACTGGTCGCGCGCGAGCTCGCCAAGGACGACGTCACCCTCATTGTCGAGACGGAGCCGGAGCTGCCGCCGGTTCGCGGCGACCGGATCCAGCTGCAACAGGTCCTGGTCAATCTTCTGATCAATGCCGGCCAGGCCATGTCAGGCCGGCCCGGTTCCCGCACGATCACCCTGCGCGCCGGTACCGTGGACGGCGAAACGCTCGCGATCATGGTGCAGGACAGCGGCCCGGGCATCCAGCCTGAAGACCTGCCACGCCTGTTCGATCCCTTCTTCACGACGAAGGATGGCGGAATGGGCTTGGGCCTTGCGATCTGCCGAACGACGGTGGAAGCTCACGGCGGCCGCTTGTCGGTGGCGAGCACCCCGGGCTCGGGCGCGACATTCCACCTGACACTGCCATACAGCCAAGAACACGCCTCGCCATGACACGACCAAACCAGGCCCAGCCGCCGGCACCCCCCTCCAGCGCGATCGTCATCATCGTCGATGACGATGCCGGCATCCGCGCCTCGCTCGATAGCCTGTTCCGATCCGTCGGTCTCGAGACCCGGCTGTTCGGCTCGCCGGCCGAACTGCTTGGCAGCTCGCTGCCCGACTGCCCCGGCTGCATCGTGTTGGACGTCCGCCTTCCGGGCGTCAGCGGGCTCGATCTGCAGGGACAGCTGGTCCGGCAGGGCATCAGCTATCCGATCATCTTCATGACCGGGCATGGCGACATTCCGATGTCGGTGCGCGCCATGAAGGCCGGCGCGGTCGATTTCCTCTCCAAGCCGTTCCGCGACCAGGACATGCTCGATGCCGTGACGGCGGCGCTCGAGCGCGATGCGCAGCACCGGGCCGAGGCCGCGACCAAGGAGGACATCCGCGCCCAATACGAGACCCTGACGGCGCGCGAGCGCGAGGTGATGGGCCATGTCACCGCCGGGTTGATGAACAAGCAGGTTGCCGCGCTGGTCGGCCTCAGCGAGATCACGGTCAAGATCCATCGCGGGAACGTCATGCGCAAGATGGGGGTTAGGTCACTGGCCGACCTCGTTCGCAAGGCCGAGGCGCTCGGGGTTTCCCAAACCCGCAGGTCTACGGACCAAACCTGAGTATAATTTCGGCGGGCCCGCCCCCGGGTGCATAAGGCGTCATCGGCCGCGCAACGGGAGATATCCTCCCTGCCTTGCGGAACACCGCGGTCAGGATTGTGCGCGAATGGCCAAAAACCCCGTGATTGCGATTGTGGACGACGACGAAGGCGTTCGCGCTTCGCTCGCGAGCCTGGTGCGTTCGCTCGGCTACGAGGCGCTTGCCTACGAGTCCGGCGTCGACTTCCTGCAGCACGCGCCGGGAGACGATCCGGCATGCATGATCGCCGACGTCCAGATGCCTATGATCGCCGGCGACGAATTGCAGGCGCAATTGATAGCTTCCGGCCGCCGCTTCCCGATCATCTTCATGACGGCGTTTCCAAGCGAGGCCGTGCGTCAACGCGTGATGGCGGCCGGCGCGCATTGCTACCTTGGCAAGCCTTCCAGCGGTGATGAGATCATCCGCTGTCTCGAGAACGCGCTGGCAGGCCACGGCGCAACGTCCTGATCCCTCATCCGCCCTTCGCATAGCAACGTCGTTCCCAACCGGCCGTGCATTCCAGCAAGCGGGTTGGTGGACCGGAAATACCGGCGGGCGCGGCAAACCTCACAGTCGGTCTCGATTTTGTCGAGATCGGCAGGGCGGCACGCTCTGCCGAAAGGGATGAGGCACGATGCCAGTAAACGCCGCCAGTGCTGCCGTGCCGCGTCCACTGGTCTTCGCCGGCTTCCCCGCGACCGCCTGGGCGTTCGCGCTGCGCGTTTGGCTGGCGATGCTCCTCGCGCTCTACGTCAGCTTCTGGCTCGAGCTGGACTCGCCGTCGTCGTCCGCCCTCACCGTGGCCGTCCTTGCCCTGCCGACACGCGGCCAGGGCTTGGAGAAGGCGGGTTACCGGCTGGTCGCAACAGCCATCGGCGTTGTGGCGTCCATCGCGATCGCGGGCATGTTTTCCCAGACCGACGGTCTCCTGCTCGCGGTGCTCGGTATCTGGGTGGGGCTCTGCGTCTATGTCGCGGGGATGCTGGACGGCAATCGCGCCTATGCGGCTGCACTCTGCTGCATCACCGTCGCCCTCGTCGCCATCCAACAGATCGACACGCCGTTGCAGGTATTCCCGACCGGCGTCGCACGCGGCGCCGCCATCGGCATCGGCGTCCTAGCGGTGGCGCTCGTGAACGAGGTTCTGGCCGCTCCGAACTACCATCCGGTGCTGGCAAGGCGCATCGAGGCGTTGCACGGCCGGGTCACGGATCTCGCGCAAGCGGCCAGGCCAGTCTCCGCAACGGCTGCCGCGAGCCTGCTGCATGACATCGCGGCACTGCGTCCGGAGATCGCGAGCCTTGTGACGGAATCGAGCATCGGCACGGCAAGGACAGAAGCTGCGCGCTCCGCGCTGGTCGACCTCGTCAGCGCGCTCTCGCTCGGCCGCATGCTCGCAGCGCTCCCCGCCGCTTCCCCGGATGATATAGCTGGGCTGATAGCGACGTCCCGATCCTGGCTCCAGGCCGAGATCAGCCGAAAGAACGCGCAGGTGTGCACCAGCCTCGAAGCCCTGCGTGAAGGGACACGCCCGGATCATGCATGGCGCGCGCCGCTCTACCGCTCGCGCCGCATCGCGGCAGAAACCGCCGCACGGGCCGCGATCTCGTTCATGCTGATCGCGCTCTTCTTCGTGCTGACGGGCTGGCCGAGCACCGAGCTCTGCCTCACGCTCGTCGCAGCGATCATCGGCCTCAGCTCGATCTCGCCCGCGCCACGAATCTTCGCGCTGGTGGCGGTGACGGCGATGCCGATCGCGTGCGCGCTGGCAGGCATGCTGAAATATCTCATCTTCAACGGCGTGTCCGAATTTCAATTGCTGGCGATCGGTCTTGCGCCTGTCGTCATCGGCCTCGCGCTGCTGATCTCATTGCCGAACCCGATGCTGTCGTCCCTCGGCCGACTCGTCCTGGTGTTCATGATCGCCGTCCTCGCACCGACCAATCCGCAGAGCTACGACCCCGAGGTATTCCTGGTGACCAGTCTCTTTGCCTGCCTGTCCGCGGTGCTCGTGTTTGCCGCGCAAATGCTGCTGCCGCCCCTATCCGGCGACCGGCGGGTACGGCTGCTGCTGGGAGAGGCCGGGCGCGAGCTGAACCATCTCGACCGCGGACGAACCCGACACCTCGCGCCGGAAGAAGCCGCGTTTCGCGACGCGGCTCGGATCGAACAGATCCTGACCGCAAACGGCGCCTTGCCTCTCGATGATCAGATCACGGCCAACGCGATGCGCTATTTCGATCAGGCTGAGACCTTGCGGCGTTGCTGCGCCGAACTGGACCGGCTGCGACCTGGTCCCCTCGCCGGAGCAGCACAGGACGCACGAGTGGCTCTTGTCCAGCGCGACGGCGGCACCATCCTCGCTTCTGCCGAGGCGTTGCGCGAGGCGGCAGCGCGAAGCTACCCGTCCGCCAACTCTGCCATCGCCATGCTGGTTGCGGCGAGCAGCGCATTCGCACGGTCACGATCTTCAAGCCAGGGCGAACAGCCATGACGAACACCTATCGGGAGCTCGTCGTCGGCGGCGTGCTCATCGCCCCCATCGTCTCCTACGCGGCGGTTGCGTTGCTCGCGTTCCTGCTGCTCCGCCCGCTGCTGCGTTTCGTCGGATTCGCAAGCTGGTTCAGCACCCCCTCGCTGGCCGAGCTCAGTCTCTACGTCGCGATGTTCGGCCTGCTCGCACTGTTCTTCTAGGGAGAAAGAGTTATGGACGCCGCCTTTCCCCGGGATAACGCCGCGCGCCACGGCGAACAATCAGTTGAAGTCCAGGCCGATGCCGCCGACACCACAGACGGCCCGGGCATACCGGAGACCGTGGCGCGAGATACCCGCGATCGCGCTGCGGAGAACGACCGGCCGCAGGAACAGGCCATGTCCTCATCGAGGCTGCCGCGCAAAGCGGTGATCCGTTTCGTCCGCGCTGCTGGCAGGCATCTTGCGACCCTCGGCATCGCACTGATCGCGGTCCTGATCGCGGTTGCGACCTGGCAGCACTACGTCACCGCGCCCTGGACGCGGAACGGCAGCGTTCGTGTCCAGGTCGCCAACGTGGCGCCACAGGTCGCGGGCAAGATCGTGGAGCTGCGCGTGGCCGACAACCAGTTCGTCCACAAGGGCGACGTCCTCTACGTGATCGACCCCTTCGACTTCGAGGTGGCCGTCCGCGTCGACAAGGCGCTAATGGACCAGCGGGCCGCGGATCTCGTCGTGAAGCAGGCCGAGTTCGACCGGCGCCAGCATCTGTCGGATCTTGCGACGACCCCCGAAGAGCAGCAGATCTTCGCGGGCAATGCGGCGCAGGCGAAAGCCGCCTACGAGGCGGCGGCGCACCAGCTCGCGCAGGCGGAGCTGAATCTGAAGCGCACCAGCGTGGTTAGTCCCGTCGACGGCTATGTCACCAACCTCCTGCTGCGCGCGGGCGACTATGCCGTCACCGGCGTCAGCAACGTTTCCGTCATCGATTCCAACAGCTTCTGGATCGACGGCTATTTCGAGGAAACCAAGATGGCGCGGGTCTGCATCGGCGATCGTGCCGAAGCGCAACTGGTCGGTTATCCCAGGCCGATACTCGGACATGTGACGACCGTGACGCGCGGCATCAGCGTGTCGAACGCCGCCACGGGCACGCAGGGCCTGCCCAACGTCGATCCGATCTACACCTGGGTGCGGCTGGCGCAGCGTGTACCGGTTCGCCTCGCCATCGATGCGGTTCCGCCGGATGTCCCGCTCGTCTCCGGCATGACAGCGACAGTGACGATCCGGCAGCCCCCAACGAGGGGGGCCCAAAGCTGGTTCGGGCGGTTCCGCACGAGCTTCGTCGATCCCGTCTCCGATGTGTTCGGCGCGGGGCTACCGCCCCGTCCGAACTGCCTGCAGGCGGCATCACAGCAGCGCCACGAGGTGGACGTGCTCCCCTATACGCGCGAGCCAGCGGTTCCGCCGGCAGACAAGATCGCACCGGGCCTCACACCCGGCATCGACGCCTCGCCACGCCGGCCCTGAATCAGACGTGTACCCTCGCCGACAGGCTGTCCGCGGCAACATCCGACCTCAAAATGCATCTATCTGATCCCATTGGTTCAATTGACCTTTTTGCGACATGCGGTCGCACCTCTCGCATTTGCAAAATCTAATACCGCTTAAGCATCCTTAACGGGCCCCGCGGTGAAATCGCACCTATCGTTGAGCATGGACCATTTGCATTCGGCCGCCGCCACGACGGCAGTCGAATCCAAGAGACGGGACAAACAATGCTCACCGATATGCAAGCGGCCGGTGCCTGGTCGACCTATCAACCGAACCGTCGCAACTCTGATCCCCAGCGGGACACTCGCGCATTTCCCCTCGAACGAAGATGGCGTCAGCCCGGCCAACGGACCGGCACTGCACCTGACGACATCACGATCTCGCGCTGGACCTGTGTGCAGACAGGCATAAGGCACGAAGAGGCTACGACGCCTGTCGACCGATATTTCTTCGCGATCGCCTTGAGGACGACCCGCGTCAAACTGACCAGAGGCCGTCACACCATCTTCGACGGTGTCATGCCGGCAGGCTCGCTGTATATCGGCGCGCCATCGCAGCAGCTCAGCGCGCAGTTCCACGCACCGTGCGATTTCCTGCACTTCCATGTCTCCGCCAGCAGTTATTTTCCGCCTCTGCGGCCCGGAGCAGGATCTACCTCGCATGAGGGCCTCAATGACCTCATCCTGCTTCGCGATCCCTTCGCCGAGCAGCTTGCGAAAGCGCTGACCGAACGCGGCCATTCGGCCGACCGCGAATTCGCGCGCTGCATCGGCCAGACGCTGGCCATGCACCTCGCCCGGCGTGAGCTGCCGCACACGAGAGTCAATGCCTTGCCGAAATGGCGGCTGCGGCGCGTCGAGGAATATGTCGGGACACACTTCGACCACTGCATCAGCCTCTCCGAGCTTGCCAAGGTCGCGGGGCTGTCCAGGATGCATTTCGCGGCCCAGTTCCGCGCCGCGACGGGATATCGGCCGCGCGAGTATCTGCTGCATCAGCGCATCGAGCGTGCGAAATCGCTGTTATCGAACACCGATACGACGTTGGCCGAGGTGGCGCTGATCGTCGGCTTCTGCACGCAGGCGCATTTCTCGACCGTCTTCAAGCGGATCACGGGTGATACTCCCGCGCGGTGGCGATGCACCAGCCGGAACGCGTCGGCTTCGTCCAGGCTCTCCGCCGCTGATCCGGCCTCGACATCGAAGACGATGTCTCACGTGTTGCCCGCGGACTTCGCGTGAATCATGCGAAATGGGAAATAGCCGGGGTTCGTGAAATACTTCTGCTGCGGGATCGGCGATGTTGTGCATGTTAGGTGACTGAGACCCCGAAGTCACCGCTCGAGCCTCCCTCCTCCCTGGGCATCCGAGCATTTTAGGGCCGTCCTCCCCAAGGGACGGCCCCTTTTTTCGACCACGTAGCGAGATGGACGGCATCACCAATCCGAAACCGGCCGGCTCTAGGCGCCGAGTCGGTGCGCGATCCAGGCGCGCACGCCCTGCAGACTTCTGAAATCATCCAGCGAGCGCGCCGGCAGTCCGGTGTCGATGCCCGCGACCATCGCGCTCAGCGCGTGCCCCGGACCGAGCTCGAGAAATCCTGTCGCACCGGCTTCGACGCAGGCTTGCAGGCAATCGGCCCATTGCACAGTGTGCGATATCTGCGCGGCAAGCTTGTCGAGGCCGCTCTCGAGCGAGACGACCGGAGCGGCATCGATCCCGCTCAGAATGCGCCCGCCGGTCCTGGGCGGAAACGCCACCGGCACGCGACCCAAGGCTTCACGAAATACGGTGGACGCTCCGGCGAGCCGCGGGGTGTGGGAGGCGACCTCGACCGGCAACGCAACGATCCTCGCAGCGTGCATCGCCCGCGCGTCTGCCGCAATCCTGTCCAGCGCCTCGCGGCCGCCGCCGATGACGAAGGCGTCGCCCGGATTGACGATGGCGATGGCTGCGCCATGGCGCTCGCAAAGACGAGCGACCTGCTCTCGCGATAGCCCGCGGACGAAGATCAGCCTGTCGCCAGCGTGCGTCGCCGCATCCATGACCTCTGCGCGGCGCGCGACGAGGTCAAGCGTGAGGATCGCGTCGAACAGGCCTCCAACGCCCCAGGCCGCGACCTCGCCGACGCTGTAACCGGCAATGATCACACCGCGTGGAATGGCATCGCCGAGCGCGGCTGCCGCGGCGAGCGCCTGCAGGGTACACAGAATCTGGCCAGCGCGGTTGCGATGCAGGGCCTCGTCGGGCTCTGTGCGGACGAAATCGCGCGGATCCTTGCCGCCCAGCAATGTCGCGGCGTGTGCAAACAGGTGCGCGGCTTCCGGCGCATCGCCGGTGAGGGCGAACATCTCCCGGTGCTGCCTGCCTTGTCCCGAGCACAGAATCGCGAGCGACATAATCTCGGCCTAACGGGGAAAGAACGCTGCGATCGCAATCGCCAGGGTCACGACGCTGAACGCGGTGCTGGCGATGACCATGGAGCCGACCGTCGCGGAATCCAGCCGGTAATTGACGGCAAACAAAATCCCGAAGAAGCCCGAAGGCAATGCCGCGAGCAGAATTGCCGTCTTCGCGACATCGGGTGCGAGGTGAAAGCCGTAGACGATCGCGACGGCCAGCAGTGGACGCAGGACGTCCGCCGCTCCCGTTGCGGCAATCACTCTCCAATCCAGGCGGAGCGACTGGGCCGACAGAACGAGACCGGTCAGGAACAAGGCGACACCTGCAGCCGCGTTCCCGATCAGAGTGAGACAGGAATGGACAAGGGGATTGAGATTCATGCCGAACAACGAGAGCACCACGCCGAGCGCGGGTGCCCACACCACCGGCTTGACGAGCGCGCGCCGGATGGCCGTGAGAACCGGCGACGCCGGTGCATCGGCGCCGCGGGTCTTGCTGGCGCTCATTTCGGCGATCACGAGGGTCAGGGGGCTGACGAGGACCGATCCGGTTGCCAGCGCGACGGCGACCGGAACGACGCCAGCCGGCCCGAGCACGGTCGACAGGATCGGTAGACCGACGCCGGCAAGATTCGGAAAGCCGACCGTCAGGGCCTGCACCGCAGCGTCGGACCTCCTCACCACGAAGAAGGTGCGCTCGAACCAGTACCAAGCGAGATAGATGATCAGCATTGTCAGGCCGAACACGAGGAAGACCGGAGCCTGGTCGGTGATCCGGTCGCGCGGGGCCGATGCGGTCGCGGCGAATAGCGAGGCCGGCAGGGCGAAATCCATCACCAGCGCATTGAGACCTTCGACGTGACCGTTGTCGGCGATGCGGGCCTTGCCTGCAACGAACCCCAGCAGCAGCACGAAGAAGACCGGCACCAGCGCCATCAGGATGACGTTCGACGTCATGAGCTCAGCCTCTCATGGGCATCGACGAAGAGCGTCATCGCAAGCAGGTCGGCCGACCCGCCCGGGCTGAGACGGCGGGCGACGAAGCTGTCGTGGATCGATTGCGCGCATGCGCGCCAGCCGGGCGCGCGGACGCCGCCTGAAGCGATGAAGCGATGCGCTGCATCACGTGCAAAGCAAAGGCCGCCGAGCCCGCCGCGATGCAGAAGATTGGTGTCCTCGACGGATGCGATCAGGGCGAAGCACGCCTCGACCCGTGCGGCTTCCGTGTCTTCCGCCGCGACCGGCGCCGCTCTCCGCAGGGCCGGCAAACCGATCCGGTAGACACTGGGGAATCCGCTCGCGGCTTCAAGGCGCGCGCCGCCGGCGCGAAAGCGGCGGCGAGCCGCGCTGCCGTGGCTGTGCAGCAGCACCGGGCCGTCGAAAATGCTGTCGCCCCACAGCCGCGCGACGACATCGCCGAGTGGAAGCCCGGGATCGACCAGCCCGCCAGCCTTTGCGCCGGCCGCCGCGCAGAGCAGGCCGAGCCCGAAGATCGCGCCACGGTGCGTGTTGACACCCGAGGTCGCCGCTAGCATCGCCCGCTCCGCCTCCAGGCCGATGATCCGCAGCCGCCCCATGCCGCAGCCGAGCGCGCCCGCATCGGCGAGGCGCTGAAGGTAAGGCCGGATCGCCGCGGCGCTACGACGGAACGTTCCGGCATCCATGTCGTCGTGACTGCCATTGTCGACATGGCTCACGAGGCCTGGCTTCGGCCAGGTATCCAGTTCCTTGAGGAGGCAATCGGCCGCGAGATCGCCGATTGCGGAGACATCGGACCCAATTCGCGCCCGGCGCAGGGCAAGCGGTTCAGCGCCTCGCAAGGCTGCGGTGATCATGATCCCCCCGCTCCCGAAATGAACAGGTCCCTGTCGAGCAGGGTCACACCCTCGATGCTCTTGACCAGAAGCTCGTGCGCACCGGCATGGAATTCGCGCCAGTTCACCGCGGCACCATCGGCGCGCATCAGTTCGCCATCGAACCGCATCGGCGCTTCGATCTCGATCGCAGCCAGATCGGCGACGAGACGATCCAGATCGCTTTCGGGGCGAATCTCGAACAGGAGGTCGAGATCCGAGCGGGCGGTTACGTAGTCAAGCCCGGTCAGCGCCTCCCAAGCGAGACTGCCGAACACGCGCACGTGCACCGAATGGCGAAGTGCGAGCGCGTCGAGCCCATCGAGCGTCGGCCGCCAGCATTGCGGAGCGGATGCACGCACTTCCCTCAGCGACGGCGGCCTCGCAACCGCGACGATGTCGTCGAGGCCGGCAAGAAGGGAGAGCCGCTTCTTGCCGGCAGAGGGAGGCAAGGGCAGCCCCAATGCGAGGCCGGTTGCCTCGCATGGCAGCGCCCGCCGCCGGATTGTCGGCCATCCCAACTCCGCCCAGTGCAATACGAGGGGATCGCACGCGAGATCGCCATGCGGAACGAGCAGCGCGCGCCATCCTTCCGGGCGGACGAAGACGAGGTCGTGACGACCGGCGGGTCGATCAACGTGCTTGCAGGGCGAGGTCACGAACACGCTCCGCAATATCGGCAGCCTTCAGCCGGCCACCACGCGCCTTGCCCAACGCATCCCGCCCGTCCCGCGCGGCGGGAATGTCGGCCAGCAACGCTTCCAGCTGATCGGCGAGCGAGGTGCCATGGCTCCATGTCGCGTGGACGGCGCCCATCTGCGCGAGATTGGACAGGCCCGGAGCGAACACCGGCGTCGACTTCGCCTTCGCCTCCAGCGCTTCCATCGACAGCTTGGTGACCTTCGCCATCGACGGCAGGTCCATCACCGCAGGATCCGCGCCGGGAAGCCCCACCAGCATGCGGGTCGCAAGTCCGGTCGCAAGCAGCGCGCCCGCAGCCGAGTGACCGTAGAGAAGGCCGATGGTCGGGCGGCCGTTCATGTCCGCGTGGATCAATACCTTCGCCAGATGCGCGAGGAATTCGTTCAGGCCGAGCAATTCGTCGCGCTTGCTCATGCGCTGGCTGTCGCTGTCGACGAGCACCAGGATCGGACCGCTGTCGCGGTCGATCGACCTGAGCACATGGCCGGACAATCTGATCGCCTCGTCGACGCCCAGCGCGGTCCGGTCGGCGACGCCGAGGACGAGCATGCTTGCGCCGGATCGCAGCGTCGCCGAACCGAGCAGCACGCCCTTGTCGTTCCTGACCTGATGTCCGTCGGGGAAGAGTGCGGCAAGAATGTCAGCGAGCGTCACGGCTGGTCCTCCCGATCCTGTCGGCGAGCGCAATGAACTGATCGGCCGGCAGCTCCGGAACCGTTTCGGCATGCGCGATGCCTTCCGCCGTCCAGACGTCGACGGCATCCGAGCAGGCGCCGTAGCGGCGCAACCGGTCGGCAAGCCGCTCCTGCTCGGCCTTCAGGCTGTCGAGGTCGAAGGGACCGACCAGACCCAGTAGCTCCAGCGCGGCCTCGCGGAAATCCTGCACATTGTCGTCGGCAAAGACGTCGGCGGCGCCGAGCAGCCGACGGTGCTTGCCGCCCATGGTGCGCCAGACCAGGGCGCGATCGCGGGAATCGAACTCCTCGACACCGCGATTGGTCTCAATCACTTCGGGACCCGACACCGCGATGCGCCCCTGCTCCGAAACGGCGAGCGCCGAGCAGCAGCCTGCGATCAGGCCGCCGCCGCCATAGCATCCGGACCTGCCGCCGATCAGGCCGATCACCTTCACGCCGGCGGCGCGCGCTTCGATCACCGCCCGCATGATCTCGGCGATCGCGAGCTCACCGGCATTGGCTTCCTGCAACCGGACGCCGCCGGTATCGAACAGGATCAGGACGGGGATCGAGCCGATCTGGCACGCCGCGCGGAGCAGCCCTGTCAGCTTGGCGCCATGCACCTCGCCAAAGGCGCCGCCCATGAAACGTCCCTCCTGCGCGGCGACGAACACCGGCGAGCCGTCAATGCGGCCGCGACCGACGATAATGCCATCGTCGAACTGCTCGGGAAGATCGAATATCTTCAAGTGCGGACTGACCTCGCGCTGCTCCGGTCCGATGAACTCGGCGAAGCTGCCGGCATCGAGCAGCAGTTCCAGCCGGGTGCGGGCCGACGCCTCGTAGAAGCTGGTGCTGCGGGCGCGTTCGGCCGGGGTGATGTCCTTGAGCTGCGCGGTCATTGGTCGTCCTCCGCGATCAATCGCACCGCCTGCGCCAGCCGAAGCGAGACCGTATCGGGGCGTGCGCCGCCGTCATTGATCGAGAATCTCAGCCCGCCGGGTGAATAGCGCTCGACGAAATCGCCAATCACGGCAGTCCACACCTCACCGAAGCCGATTGCCGCGGTCTTGATGTCGAGGGCGCATTCCGCATCCGGCAGGACGCGCTCCACCAGCACTTCCAGATTGCCCGAGGCGACCACGCCGACGATCGCGCTCTGCCTGGTGCCGCCGGCCCGTGCGCGAACCCTGTGCTGAAACTTGAGATCTTCCATGGACCGTCCTCACCAGTTCCTGAATTTCGACGGCGGCGCATAGAGTCCACCCGACCAGCGCACGAGATCCTTGATCGAGCGCGCCGCCAGCATGCTGCGATCCGCATCGAGCGGGTTGATGCCGAGATCCTCCGGGCGGCGGATCACCCCGCGCTCGCGCAGTCGCACGACCATGCCGTGGTCCCGTCGGCGGCCGACGTCGGTGTAGCCGGCGACACCGCGGATCGCCTGCTCGCGCTCCTGTGCGGTGCGGCACAGCAAGAGGTTCGCCACGCCCTCCTCGGTGACGATATGCGTGACGTCGTCGCCATAAATCATGATCGGCGCGAGCTCGAGGTTGAGCTTCTCCGCGAGCTCGATGGCGTCGAGCTTCTCGACGAACAGCGGCACGTTCTTGTCGCCGAACGTCTCGCCGATCTGCACGACCAGCTTGCGGCCGCGGCGCATCAGGGCCGCACCGTCGGGGTCGGCCTCGACTCCCGCCTTCAGCCAGGGCTCGCTCGGATGACGCCGCCCACGAGCATCTGCGCCCATGTTCGGCGCGCCACCGAACCCGGCGATGCGGGACGTCGTGACGGTCGACGAATTCCCCTGCAGGTCGATCTGCAAGGTGGAGCCTATGAACATGTCGCAGGCATAGAGACCGGCGGTCTGGCAAAAGGCGCGATTGGAGCGTAGCGAGCCGTCAGGGCCGGTGAAGTACACGTCGGATCGGGCGCGGATGTAGTCGTCCATGCCGACCTCCGAGCCGAACGAGTGGATCTGCCGCACCCAGCCGGACTCGATCGCGGGAATCAACGCCGGATGCGGATTCAGAGCGAATTGGGTTGCGATCCTGCCCTTCAGTCCCAATCGTTCACCGAAAGTCGGCAGCAGCAGCTCGATTGCGGCGGTACTGAAGCCGATGCCGTGATTGAGCCGCTGCACGCCATAAGGCGCATAGATGCCCTTGATCGCGAGCATCGCGGTCAGGATCTGGCCCTCCGTGATCGCGGCCGGATCGCGCGTGAACAGCGGCTCGACGAAGAAGGGCTTGTCGGACTTGACGATGAAGTGGACCCGATCCGCCGGGATGTCGACCCGCGGCACCGTCTCGACGATCTCGTTGACCTGGGCGATCACGATGCCGTCCTTGAAGGCGGTGGCCTCCACCACCGTCGGCGTGTCCTCGGTGTTCGGACCGGTGTAGAGATTGCCCTCGCGGTCGGCGCTGACGGCAGCGATCAACGCGACGTGCGGCGTCAAATCGATGAAGTAGCGGGCGAACAATTCGAGATAGGTGTGAACCGCGCCAAGCTCGATCTTGCCGCCGAAGAGCATGCGGGCGATGCGCGCCGATTGCGGCCCGGAATAGGCATAATCGAGGCGCTTTGCGACGCCGCGGTCGAACAGGTCCAGATGCTCGGGAAGAACGACGCCGGACTGCACCATGTGCAGATCGTTGACCTTCGCGAGATCGACTGCGAGCAGCGCGCGGCTGAGCAGATCGGCCTGCTTCTGGTTGTCACCCTCGAGGCAAACCCGGTCGCCCGGCTTGATCACCGCCTCCAGCAGCCGCGTGGCATCGTGCGCCGCCACGAGCTTGCCGCGCGCGAGCCCGACGCCTGCCGCGATGCGCGCATCGCGCGCGGCGCGGTTGTTCTGCCAGCTCGTCATGACTTCTGTTCCTTCGCGGCATTGGCTCCGCTCCAGAGCGACCCGGGATTGGCGCGATCGGGATAGAGCTCCAGCATCGCCTCATAGAGCTCGCGTGGCGATGCCGTCGCTTCGTCGAGGCGATTGAAATCGAGCAGATATTGCCGGGTTTCCGCAATGTTGCGCGGGTGATCGTCATTGTCCGGCTTCTTATGTCCGGCGATCACGAAACGCGGCTTCAGTGCCTCGAGCCGGTCGAGCGCGGCGATCCATTCCAGCCGGCTCGCAGTATCGGTTTCGGCAAGATAAGGATGGATGCCGTTATAGATGGTATCGCCCGCAACGATCAGGTCGAGAGATGGAACATGCAGCGCGGTGGACCTCGCCGTATCGGTTCGGCCCATATCGATGACGGCGAGCTTGTGTCCTTCCAGCATAAGCTCGCCCGCCAGCGGCTCGGCCGCGACCAGGCGCTCTGCGATCTCGCCCGGAAAGCGCTTACGCCAGAAACCATCGAGCGAGGTCGGCGAAAGCTGAGTCTTCATCTCGTCGACGACGTCGGGAACGGCCACGGCTCTGGCATTCGGAAAGCGGTCGAGCAGCGGCACGAGCCCGAAGAAGTGATCGCCGTGGCCATGCGTCACGTAGATCGCGGTCAGATTGCGGCCGCGCGACACGACCCAGTCAAGCAGCGTCTTCGACTGACCGGCGGTGAGGAACGTATCGACCAGCACCGCGTCTCGCTCGCCATAGATGAGGGTTGAGGAGTTCGCGACCCACATCAGGTCCGGATTGCCCGAGGGCAAGTCGCGACTGAGTCCGGCTCGCTTCACCGTCGTCGCGCTCCAGTTCAGGGCGGCGCTGCTATTCTCGATCGGGCTCATGGAATTCTCCGGGATGGGCAGTCGGACCGGCGGGAGTGCTGTCGCTCCCGCCGTCCTTCCTTCTGCCGACCGTGCGTCAGGACCGGCAAAATACGTCGTCAGCGCGTGGCCGGCTGCTGGATGCTGCGCGCGGCGCGGGCAATCACGGCCGCCACTTCCTTCGGGTGCGACTCGTAGACGGAGTGGCTGGCGCCGGGGATCACGGTGGTCTGGCTCTTGGCGCGCTCGTAGTACCAGCGTTCGAGATCCGGATTGATGATCTGGTCGCCGCCGGCAACGATGCCCCAGCTCGGCTTGGTCTTCCACGCGGCCGCGGTCAGCGGCGTGCTGAACACCTGGGTCGCGGCCAGAACCTGGGAGCGCGCAGCGAACTCGGCGCGCTCGCGCGGCAGATCGGGCGCGAACAGTTTCGGGAATTGCACGGGATCGAGATAGGTGAATTTGTCGGGTGTGATCTTGATGACGCCTTCGGTCTTGCCGAGCACGCTCGGCGTCTTCTTGCCGAGTGCCGCTTCGTCCTCGCCGACGTCGGGCGCGTGAGCGGCGACGTAGACGAGACCCACGACGTTGGGATGGACGCCGGCTTCGGTGATGATCGAGCCGCCATAGCTGTGGCCGACGAGGAGCGTCGGACCGTCCTGGAGATCGAGAATCCGCTTCGCTGCCGTGACGTCGTCGGCAAATGTGGTTTCGGGCTCCTGCACCATCGTCACGCGGAAACCGTCCTTGGTCAGGATCTCGTAGACGGGCTTCCAGCCCGACGCATCCACCCAGGCGCCGTGCACCAGGACGATGTTCTTCAGGGGTTCCGCGCGAGCCGGGGCGACGGTCGCGAACAGGGAGAGAGCGGCGGCGAAGGCGAGGCCTGCGTTGAGGTGTTTCATGTCGGGATCACTCCGGGTTGGAATGACGCGACACTAGATTCGACGCCCGCTTGCGTATTTCGGCAAACAACGGCCGTTGCCACTTCGCACGCCGGCAAGTGTTTGCCGCAGCTCTTCCCGCTCGCGTCCGGTTTTTTCTGACGGCACGACCTCCTGCGCATGCGGAGCGGCAGGCGTTCGTAAGCGAAAGACGGCGTGTATCGGTTCTGTCATTCGAGACAGATGTTCAAGCACCGAGAGGATCGACAATGACATCGAATTCACTCATCCGGATTGCAGCTATCAATATAATCCTGCTGGAAGCGGCATCCCCGGTTCATGCGGCGCCCTGCAAGGATTCGATCTGGCGCGTCCAGGCGCAGTTGGACGCGGCCATCGAGAAGAATGCCGGCGCACATGGTTGGGGCCCGGAAAGTCTCAATGCGCTGCGCAGTCATCAGCCGACACCACGATCGCTGGCAGAGGCCGAAGGCGCGAGCGGAGCGCATCTTCGGCTCGCGCTCGATGCCCTCGATCGCGCGCGCGCCGCGGACCGTTCCAAGGACATTGCGAGGTGCCGCCGGGAGCTGTCCGAGGCAACGCTGCTGCTTCAGAAGCAGCCACAATGAGGGAGATCCCACCCGACCGTGCGGCCAGACAGCCGGACGTGCGTTCAGGGAATACCAGTGCGCCGGCCGCTTCCTATCGTCCCGCGCAAGTGAAAGACTCCGGAGCAAGCCCATGCAAGAACAGCTCTCATCGAACAGATCCAGATACCGCCGGTCTGCATCGATGCATCTGCGCGTGGCGCTCGCAGCTAGCTGGATATGGCTGATCCCGGCTGCGGCAAATGCGCAAATGACGCTGCCGACGACGCAGCCCCCCGTCGGCATGTCCGCGACTTCGCCGCTCAACCTCGGCTCGACGCGGCCTGAAGGCATTCCGCTGGGCTCCACAGAAATCACAACGCCCGGCGTGTCCCCGATCAATCCTTCGCTGGGCATGACGAACTGCCCCGTCTCAGGCAATACCGGATCATCGGGCGCACCGTTCGATGGCGGCGGGCTCTCCGGAAGCTCGTCGCTCGCCTGCCAGAGCGGCACGACGACGCCATCCGCCCTGCCTGCCCCGACATCCACGATTGGTCGCGTCGGAATTCCGCTCGGGTCCACCGAGCTCGGCGGCGCAGGAACAAGTCCGTTTGTGCCGGTGCCCGGCCCCACGTCCGCGGGCAGCACGCTCCCAATCGACGGCTCCAGCAATCCCTGAGATCACCCAGGAGCATCACCGTGAAGCGGACCCTCACCATTGCATCCGTTGCTCTCGCCGCGATCCTGATCGGCGGAGCCCTCTGGTTCTTCAGTAGCGATCAGAAGCCGGCCGTCGCGGCCGCGCCGGTACCCGTCGCCGTGCCGGTGGTTGCTGCCACCGTCACCGGCAAGGACGTCCCAATCTATCTGCGCGGCATCGGCACGGTGATTGCCTACAACACCGACATCGTGCGCAGCCAGATTCAGGGGCAGATCGTCAAGATCGCCTTCACCGAGGGACAGACCGTCAAGACCGGCGATCTGCTCGCCCAGATCGACCCACGGCCTTATGAGGCCCAGATCGAGCAGCTGACGGCCAATCGCGACAGGGACCAGGCGCAGCTCGTCAATGCCGAGGCCAACCTGTCCCGCTACAATCGGCTCGGCGACAAGGGCTATGCGACCCCGCAACTGATCGAGACGCAGACGGCGCAGGTGGCGCAGCTCAAGGCCGCCGTGAAGGCGGACCAGGCCCAGATCGACGAGGCCAATGTCCAGCTCAGCTACACGCGCCTGACGTCGGCGATTCCCGGCATCACCGGCGTTCGCCAGATCGATGTCGGCAACGTGATCCATCCGACCGACCCGAACGGTCTTGTCGTCGTCACGCAGATAGAGCCGATCTCGCTGCTGTTCACCCTGCCGCAGACCGACCTGCCCGTGATCCAGCAGCACGCAGCAAAGGGAGAGCTGAAGGTCATCGCCTACAGCCAAGACAACAAGATCAAGCTCGACGAAGGCACGCTGCTGCTGGTCAACAACGAGATCGCGGGCACGACCGGCACCGTCCAGCTCAAGGCGGTGTTTCCGAACCATGAGCATCGGCTGTGGCCGGGCCAGCTGGTGAACGCACGCCTGCTGCTTGAGATTCAGAAGAACGCGCTCACTGTTGCCGGCTCGGCTGTACAGCAGGGGCCGAACGGCAGCTATGTCTATGTCGTATCTCCCGACCAGACCGCGGCCTTGCGTTCCGTTCACGTCGCGCAGATCAGCGATGGCCAGGCCCTGATCGACCATGGGCTGAAATCCGGCGAGGTCGTCGTGGTCGACGGCCAGTATCGGTTGACTGAAGGCAGCCGCGTTCGCGAGCTGCACGACAAGGCCGCGCAGGAAGCCGACCTGCAGAGCGCCGTGCAGGATGCGATCCCATGAACCTCTCCGCGCCGTTCATCCTGCGCCCGATCGCGACCGCCCTGCTGATGGCAGGCCTGCTGCTGCTCGGCCTTGCGGCCTATCCGCTGCTGCCGGTCGGCGCGCTGCCGAACGTCAATTACCCGACCATCCAGATCTCGGCGCAATTGCCCGGCGCCGACCCCGGAACCATCGCCTCGTCGGTCGCCACGCCGCTCGAACAGCAGCTCAGCCAGATCCCAGGTGTCACCCAGCTCACCTCGTCCAGCGCGCTCGGCGTTGCCCAGCTCACGGTGCAGTTCGAGCTGTCGCGTACCGTGGACAGCGCTGCGGTCGACGTGCTCTCCGCGATCAATGCCGCCAGCCCGTTCCTGCCGCAGAACATCCCTTACCCGCCGACGATCAGGAAGGTGAATCCGGCCGAGACGCCGATCATGCTGATCGCGCTGACGTCGGACTCGCTGCCGCTGACCACGGTCGACGCCTATGCGGAAAACATCCTGCTGCCGAAGATCTCGCAGGTTCCCGGCGTCGGCCTCGTCGGCATCGGCGGACAGCAGAAGCCGGCCATCCGCATCCGCGTCAATCCACAGGCGCTTGCCGCCCGCAGTCTCGGCCTCGAGGATGTCCGCAACGTGATCGCCGGCGCCAATGTCGACCTGCCCAAGGGCACGCTCAACAGCCCGCGCGTCACCTACACGCTGAACACCAACGACCAGCTGCTGAAGCCCTCCGCTTACGAAGACCTCATCATCGCCTATCGCAACGGCTCGCCGGTGCGCCTGCGCGATATCGGCTCGGCGATCGAGGCGCCCGAAAACGACCTCCTGGCCGGCTGGTACGGCAAGGAGCCCGCCGTCATCCTCGCCGTCCAGCGCGTCCCCGGTGCCAACGTCATCGAGACTGTCGACCGCATCAAGAAGCTGCTACCGCAGCTCCAGGCTTCCGTTCCGCCGGCGATCAAGGTGACGATCGCCGCCGATCGCACCGCCACCATCCGCGCCGCGGTCTCCGACGTTCAATTCACGCTGATGCTGACGGTCGCCCTGGTGGTGATGGTCATATTCCTGTTCCTGCGGAATTTTTGGGCCACCATCATCCCGGCGATCACCGTTCCTCTGGCGCTGGTCGGCACATTCGCGGTGCTTTACGTGCTCGGCTACAGCCTGGACAACCTCTCGCTGATGGCGCTGTCGATTGCAGTGGGCTTCGTGGTCGATGATGCCGTCGTCGTCATCGAGAACATCGTGCGCCATCTCGAGCAGGGCATGACGCCGATGGAGGCTGCGCTCAAGGGCTCCAGCGAAATCGGCTTCACGATCGTCTCCATCACCCTGTCGCTGATCGCGGTTTTCATCCCGCTGTTCCTGATGGGCGGCTATGTCGGCAAGCTATTCCAGGAATTCGCCGTCACGATCACCGCCTCGCTGCTGCTGTCGCTGGTCATCTCGCTCACGCTCACGCCGATGATGTGCGCGCGGCTCCTGAAGGACGATTCGCGGAAGAAGCATGGCCGGCTCTACCTCGTCTTCGAGCGAGGCTTCGATGCCCTGCTTGCGCTCTATGCGCGAGGCCTGCGCGTCGTGCTACGCCATCGCTTCGTGACGCTGCTCGTGATGCTCTCGACCATCGCGCTGACCGGCTATCTCTACGTGATCATTCCGAAGGGCTTCTTCCCGCAGCAGGACACCGGACAGATCGTCGGCATCACCGAAGCCGCCCAGGACATCTCCTTCCCAGCGATGTCCGAACGCCAGCAGGCGATCGTCAACATCCTCTTGAAGGACCCGGCCATTCAATCGGTGGCAAGCTATATCGGCCCCGGCGGCCCGACCGCAACGCTCAACCAGGGGCGCATCTTCATCGTCCTGAAGCCGAAGCCCGAACGCAAGGCCAGCGCTGACCAGATCATCAACCGCCTGGGCCCCCAACTCGCCCACATCCAGGGCATCACGCTCTACATGCAGGCGGCGCAGGACATCACGATTGGCGCACGACTCTCGAAGACACAGTACCAGTACACGCTGACAGACGCCGATTCCAACGAGCTCAACCACTGGGCTGCGATCTTCCTGGAGAAGCTCCGCGCCCTCGACGGCATCACCGACGTCGCGAGCGACCAGGCCAATGCCGGTCCGCGGCTGGAGGTCACCGTCGATCGCGAAGTCGCCTCAAGTTTCGGCATCCTGCCCACGACGATCGACAACACGCTCGACGACGCCTTCGGCCAGCGCATCGTCTCCACCATGTTCACCTCGCTGAACCAGTATCACGTCGTGATGGAGGTCGACCCGCGCTTCCAGTACGGCCCCGAGGCGCTCAAGGACATCTACCTGAACTCGGCCACCGGCCAGCAGGTCCCGCTCAGCACGCTGGTTCACAGCGTGATCAAGCCCGCGCCGATCCTGATCAACCACCAGGGCCTGTTTCCGTCGGTGACGATCTCGTTCAACCTGAAGCCCGGCGTGGCGCTGGGCGATGCGGTGACGGCGATCCAGAAGATCGAGAAGGACACCGGCAAGCCCGCCTCGCTGTCGACCTCGTTCCAGGGCAACGCCCAGGCCTTCCAGTCGTCCCTGCGAGGCACGCCGCTCTTGATCGGTGCGGCGCTGATCGTGATCTACATCATCCTCGGCGTTCTCTATGAGAGCCTGATCCACCCCATTACGATCCTGTCGACGCTGCCTTCGGCCGGCATCGGCGCGCTGCTGCTGCTGCTGGCGGTCCACATGGACCTCAGCGTCATCGCCATCATCGGCATCATCCTCTTGATTGGCATCGTCAAGAAGAACGGCATCATGCTGGTCGACTTTGCTCTCGAGGTGGAGCGCCAGCATGGGCTCAGCCCGGAAGAAGCGATCTACCAGGCCTGCACGCTGCGCTTCCGCCCGATCCTGATGACGACGATGGCGGCGCTGCTCGGCGGCGTGCCGCTGATGATCGGCTCCGGCACCGGCGCGGAGCTGCGCCAGCCGCTTGGCTATACCATCGTCGGCGGCCTGATGCTGTCGCAGGTCCTGACGCTCTACACCACGCCGGTCGTCTATCTCTATCTCGACCGGCTCGGCAATTGGCTCACCGGGCGCAAGCCGCGGACCGAGACATCCATCCCATCCACGACCGAGGCAGAGACGGGAATGAGCCATGAATCCGCTTGAGAAAGTGACGGCCGGCATGACGGCGGAAAAGCTGGTGACCGTCACGAGCGAGATGACGGTCGGCCACGTGGTGCCGGGCATGCCCGCCGTCTACGGCACCCCCCTGATGATCCTGCACATGGAGATGGCCGCCGGTTCGGCGGTTCAGCCCTTCCTGCCTGCAGGCCATGTCAGCGTCGGGATGATGGTCAATATCCGACACCTCGCGGCGACGCCGGTCGGCCGCACGGTGCGCGCGGTGGCACGGGTCATCGCGATCGAAGGCAGGAGCATTCTGTTCGAGGTCGAGGCCTGGGATGGCGACCGAAGGATCGGCGACGGCACCCACCGCCGTGGCGTCGTTGATGTCGCCGAATTCGAGCGGCGATTCGGCGTTACGACGCCTGTGGCGGAGATGGCCTAGGTCGCAGGCCGGCAACCCGAACGCGGGTTCGTGCGTTTTGACAAAGCGTCTGCGAAAACGCAAAAGACCACCCTTCGGCGGCCCGGTAGACCTTCCGCATGATGCTCGAACGCCTGGATGGCTCTAATCCCGTACAGCCCCAGCGATGGTGGCACCGTTTGCTACCGATCCAGACAATCCAGGATCGGATTCTGCTGTGGGCTTGGGGTAGCCTTGTTTTGACCCTGCTGTCCTTCGCCTGTTCACTGCTCGGCGACAATTTCACAGCGATCGCCTTCGCTGCTTTCCTCGCCGCTTCGCTGACGCTCGTCGGCGCCATCATGGATATCACGGCCCTGAAGAAGGCCCACGCCGAGCTGGAGCGGAGCGAGCTGCGCTACCGCCATTTGTTCAGCCGGATGCCGATCGCATTCCGGCAGCTCGACGCCAGCAGGCTGGTCGCGCTGTTTCGAAAGCTGCGCGCCGAGGGCGTCAAGGATCTCGGCGCCTATTTCGACAGCCATCCCGAGTTTCTGCGGACCTGCATGGACGCGCTCTCGTTTCAGGAGGCCAACGAGCACGCCATCCAGATGTTCGGGGGAGGCACGGAAGGCTATGTCGGACGTTCCCTGGCCGACAGCTGGAAGGAACGCCCCGACACGTTCCGGCGCGCGATGGAATCCCGCTATCGCGGCGAGACGAACTTCGAGGAAGAGACCAGGATGGTCACGTGGGACGGCCGTGTCATCGACGTTCTCTTCACGACCGCCCGCGTCGGCCCGATCAACGATCTCGAAGTCAGCCTGGTCGGTACGATCGACATCTCACAGCGCGTCCGCGCCCAGCAGAAGCTCCAGCAGGTGCAGGCCGAGTTCGCACATGCCGCGCGCGTCTCGATGCTCGGCGAGCTCACCGCCTCGATCGCCCACGAAGTCAATCAGCCCCTCGCCGCCATCGCCACCAACGGCGCCGCTGGGCTGCGATGGCTGAACCGACCGACTCCCGATATCGTCGAGATCCGCAAGACCATCGAAAACATCGTCGTGGATACCCAACGCGCCGCAAACATCGTGGCGCGCGTCCACGGCATGGCCTCGCGAAAAGCCCCCGAGCAGGCATCCCTGTCATTCGACGAGATCATTCGCGAAGCGCTTCTGTTCCTGCGGCACGAGCTCGAATCCCACAACGTCACGATCCTGCACCGGCCGGCCCCGGCCGCGCCGCAGGTGTTCGGCGACCGCACCCAGCTCCAGCAGGTCATCGTCAATCTGGCCATCAACGCGATCCAGGCGATGAGACAAGCGGGAGGCGGCGATCGCAGGATCGTCATCAGCACAGTCACGCAAGACGCGACCATGATGTGCTGCTCCGTGGAGGACAACGGCCCGGGCATCGCCGGCGAACATGCCGGCCGGCTCTTTGAGAGCTTCTTCACGACCAAGGAGAGCGGCATGGGCATGGGACTTCCCATCTGCCGGTCGATCGTCGAAGCGCATGGCGGACGCATCGGTGCAGAGGACAGTGCCGCGCATGGCGGCGCCCGTTTCTGGTTTACCCTGCCGATTTCCGTCGCGGCGGATTCGCCGCGGTCCGATCTCCATGCGGATGCCTGACCGCAGCTTTTCCGCGGTTACCCCTGCTGCTCCAGGCCGGCCGAACGCACCAGACGGATCGGGACACCCTTGTATGACGGCGTGAAGCTGAGGGGGTCGCGGGCATAGAGCGGCACCAGCGGATTGGTCTCCGGGTAGTACGCTGCACAGCAGCCAGTCGGGAAGGAATAGGCCACGACGCGGAAGTTGCGCACGATCCGCTCGGCCCCGTCGGTCGAGGCGGTGATCAGGTCGACGCGATCGCCGTCAGCCAATCCCCTCCTCTTCAACTCGTATTCGTTGAGGAACACCACGTCGCGCTGGCCGAACACGCCCCGGTAGCGATCCGACATCGAGTAGAGGGTGGTGTTGTACTGGTCGTGGCTTCGTATGGTCGTGAGCCACAGGGAATCGTCATCACTCTCCGGCGGGTCCTCGCCGCAACCCGGGAAGACCAGGAAGTTGGCCTTACCCGACGGTGTCGCCCAGATACGTTCGCGCGCCGTCGAGGTGAGATGGAAGCCGCCGGGAACGCGGATGCGGGCGTTGTAGCCCTGAAAGATCGGGAACACCGCCTCGATCGCATCGCGGATGCGGTCGTAATCGGCAACGAAACCGTCCCAGTCGACCACGCTGCGCTCCCCCAACGTCGCCTTGGCGACGCCGGCGATGATCGCGACCTCGCTGAGCAGATGCTCGGATGCCGGCTTGTTGCGGCCGCCGGACGCATGCACCATCGACATCGAGTCCTCCACCGTGATCGATTGCGGACCCGTCCCCTGGATATCTATCTCGGTGCGGCCGAGGCACGGCAGGATCAGGGCAGCGCGGCCATGGATCAGGTGGCTGCGGTTGAGCTTGGTCGAGACGTGGACGGTCAGATCGAGCTTGCCGAGCGCCGCCTGGGTCGCCTGCCAGTCCGGGATGGCAGCGGCGAAATTGCCGCCCATCGCGAAGAAGGCCTTCACCTCGCCGCGGATCATCGCTTCCAGCGCGGTCACTACATTGTGCCCCGGCGCGGACGGAGGCTTGAAGCCGAAGCGTTGCTCCAGCCGCTCGAGAAAGTCCGCCTTGGGAACCTCCGTGATCCCCACGGTCCGATCCCCCTGCACGTTGGAATGACCACGAACCGGGCAGACGCCGGCGCCTTCGCGCCCGACATTGCCACGCAACAGCGCGAGATTGGCGATCTGCTGCACGTTGTTTGCGCCACGCCAGTGCTGGGTGATGCCCATGCCGTAGACGAGGATGGCGCGCTCCGCCTTCATGTAGGCGCCGGCTGCATATTCCATGTCTTCGCGCGTCAGGCCGGACTGGCGTTCGATGCCCGGCCATTGCGTGCGCTTGAGATCATCGATCAGCGCCTCGATGCCGACGGTGTGCCCGCGGATGAAGTCCCAGTCCAGGATCTCAGGCTGCTCCGCGGCGCGGGCCGCCTCGTCGGTCTCCACCAGGACCTTCATGATCCCCTTGAGGGCGGCGACGTCACCGCCGACGCGCACCTGGAACAGCTTCGAGCTGATCGTCGTCGACGACAGCGTGATCATCTCGACCGGGCTCTGCGGCGCCTGGAAACGCTCCAGCGCCCGCTCGCGAAACGGATTGAATGAGATGATGGAGGCGCCGCGGCGGGCCGCATTGCGCAGGCTGGTCATCATCCGCGGACTGTTGGTGCCGGGATTTTGGCCGAAGATGAAGATGCAATCGGCCTGGTCGAAATCCTCCAGCAGCACGGTGCCCTTGCCGACCCCGAGCGAGTGCGGCAGGCCGACGCTCGTCGCCTCATGGCACATGTTCGAGCAGTCGGGGAAATTGTTGGTGCCGTATTCACGCACGAACAGCTGATAGAGGAAGGCGGCCTCGTTCGAAGTCCGGCCGGACGTGTAGAACTCCGCCATGTTCGGATCCGGCAGCGCCTTAAGCTCACGGCCGATCATGTCGAACGCGTCACTCCATTCCACCGAGAGATAGCGGTCGGATGCGGCATCATAGGCCATCGGATGCGTGAGCCGCCCGACCATTTCGAGATCGTAGTCGCTCCAGGTCGATAACTCCGTAACGGTATGCTCGGCAAAGAATTCGGGGGTACAGCGCTTCGACGTCGCCTCCCAGGCGATCGCCTTGCCGCCGTTCTCGCAGAATTCGAATGACGACGTGTGCTTCGGATCCGGCCAGGCACAGCCGGGGCAATCAAAGCCTTCCGGCTGGTTCATCCGACGGAGCGTCGCCGCCCCCTTCAGCGGCACCCGCTGCACCAGAAGCGCCTCGCTGAGCGCCTTGAGTGCACCCCAGCCGCCGGCGGGTTCACGGTAAGGACGAACCGATTTCGTGGTCATCTGGACATCTCTCGGTATGGCAATTCGCCCGGTCAGTTAAGGATCGTGTAGGCAGAGCTGTCTTTTCAAAACGAAGCACAATTTCGCAATTGCCACGTTCGGCCCCGGCCTGCCGGCAGCAGCAGCCAGTGCATTCCGGCAAAAAGATCGCCGTTCACGGAAGCTGAAACGGGAAGCGGAAACTAGGGTCCGAGGTTGGAGCCCCATTGCGATGGAGGGCTTTCGACAGTTTCAGGAGCCATCCAAGATGTTTTCAAGACGTGATCTGCTGGCCATGTCCGCGGCGGGCGCCGCCATGGTCGGCTCCAGTGCGCAAGCCGCAACCTTCGGCAATCCGGACGAGCCGCCGCAAGGCGCCGTGAATGCCAGGAGCCCAGGAAGCCTGACCGATCCGGGTCCCCAGAACCCGGCGCTGGCCAAGCAATTCCCCTCCGCGCAAACCCCGCCGGCGACAGATGTCGGCGGGCTGCAGATGGATTGGGCCTCGTTCAACAACGCGCCAAGACGCATCCAGGATGGCGGCTGGGCCCGTCAGGTCACCGTCGAGGACTTCGCCATCTCCAAGGAGATCTCCGGCGTCAACATGCGCCTGGCCGCCGGCGGCATCCGCGAGCTGCATTGGCACCAGGCCGCCGAATGGGCGATCATGACCTACGGCAGCTGTCGGATCACCGTGCTCGACACGCAGGGGCGCCCCTATGTCGGCGACCTCAAGGCCGGCGACCTCTGGTACTTTCCGCCGGGCGCGCCGCATTCGCTGCAGGGCCTGGGCCCCGACGGTTGCGAATTCGTGATCTGCTTCGATGATGGCCATGCGAATGAGTTCAACACGCTGCTGGTCACGGATTGGTTCGCCCATACGCCGCCCGAGGTGCTGGCGAAGAATTTCGGCGTGCCGGCGGAGGCCTTCGCCAAGATTCCGCTGCACAATCGCTGGATCTTCCAGGGCACCCTGCCCGGCGATCTCGCCGCCGATCGCGCCGCAGTGGCCAAGCATGCGGAGGCGCCGCCCTATCCTTTCATCCATTCGCTCGGCAGCTCGACCCCGGTCAAGGAGAGCTCGGCCGGCAGCATCCGTGTTGCCGACAGCAGCAACTTCAAGGTCGCGACCACGGTCGCCGCGGCGCTGGTCACGATGCCACCAGGCGCGGTGCGGGAGATGCACTGGCATCCGAACGCCGACGAATGGCAGTACTACATCAAGGGCAAAGCGCGGATGACGGTGTTCGACACCGGTCCCAATGCGCTGACGACCGATTTTTCGGCCGGCGACATCGGCTATGTCCGGCGCAATCTCGGCCATTATGTCGAGAATGTCGGCGACACCGAGCTGCAGTTCGTCGGCGTATTCCGTGCACCGCGCTACGAGGAGGTCTCGCTGTCCAACTGGCTGACGCACACGCCGCCGAAGCTGGTCGCCCAGCATCTCAACATCGACGAGAAGCTGATCGCACAATGGCCCGATAACGGCCCGGGCGTCATGCCCAAGTCCTGAAAGACTTCGTCCTGAAAGACTTCGTCCTGAAAGACTTGGGGTACTCAAATGAGAAAGGCGCCGAAACCGGCGCCTTTCTTTTTATCACAACTCACAGCAAGTTCGAGCTGTGCGGCCGTCAGTAGTGATCGGCCGCCGGCGCCGCCTTGCCGCGGAAGACGCGATAGCCGATCGCGACATAGAGTAGCATCAGCGGAAAGACGAACAGGCCGGCACCCCAGAACATGAATGCGAGACTTGAGTGAGGCGCCGCGGCCTCGTCGATCGTCACGACGAACGGGATCATGTAGGGCCAAAACGACAAGGCGAGCGTGCCGAACGCCGTGGCGAAGATCAACGAAACCATATGGAAGGGCCAATAGTCGTCGTGGCGCACGATGCTCGTGGCGAGCACCGCGGCGGCACCCGCGCCGACGAGAGGAAACACGAATAAATAAGGCCGTTCGATCCATCGGCGCAGAATTGGCAAGTGTTCGATAAGGGCATGCGTGAAGACGACGACGAGGAAAGCCAGCACGGCGACCGCGAGCAACGGAACCAGATGCCGCGTCGCGTCGCGGACGGGACCATCGCACTTCCTCACGAGCCAGCACGCACCGAGCAATGTGTAACCGAAGCACAGGCCGATCCCGCACAAGACCGAAAAGGTCGTCAGCCAGCCGAAGGTGCCTCCGGCATATTCGCCGTTCGAGAATTCAAGTCCCTCGACCAGCGCCCCCACCATCGCGCCCTGCATGAAGCTCGCGGCAAACGATCCCGCGATGAAGCTGACGTCCCAGATCCAGCGCGAGCGCGATGCCTTGCCGCGAAACTCGAATGCCACCCCACGCAGGATCAGTCCCAGAAGCATGACCAGTACCGGGATATAGAACGCGGACAGCAGCATGGAATAGACCAGGGGAAACGCGCCCCACATGATCACGCCGGTGACGATCAGCCAGGTTTCGTTGCCGTCCCAGACGGGAGCGATCGTGCGCAGCATCGCCTGACGATTCGCCTCGCTGCCGGCAAAGCCAAACAGCATCCCCACGCCGAGGTCGAAGCCGTCCAGGAGTAGATAGATCAGGATGCTGATAGCAAGAAGTGCAACCCAGAACATGACCATGGCTATTCTCCCGCCTCGGCGATCGCCGGCATCTTGTCGGCGAGCGACATCGGCCGGTTGGGCACCGGAACATGCAATGGCTTGCCGCCAAGCCCGCCCGGTCCGGCGCGCAGCAGCCGATAGATGTAATAGGTCCCGAACGAGAAGATGAAGGCGTAGACGGCGACGAACAGGATCAGCGAGGTCATCGCGGCGGACGCCGTGAGGAACGGCGTCACGGCGTCGGCGGTCCGCAACACGCCGTAGACGGTCCACGGCTGGCGACCGACCTCCGCCGTGTACCAGCCGGTCAGGATCGCGATCCAGGGCAATGGAAAGCTGAGGAAGATGCCCCAGAGCAGCAGGCGGCTCCGCTCGAGCCGGCGCTTGACGCCGAGCCAGCTCCCGAGCCAAGCCAGTCCCAGCATCACGAAGCCGCAGCCGACCATGATACGGAAGGCGAAGAACGGGATCGCCACCGGCGGCCGGTCCTGCGGCGCGAAGCTGGTGAGGCCGACCTCCTTCGAGGTCAGGCTCATGCTTGCGATGATGCTGCCGAGCACCGGAATCGATATGGCGTATCTGTTCGACTCGGTGCTCGAATCCGGGATCGCGATCAGCACCTCGGAGGCCGGCTGCTCGTCATGCCAGCGCGCCTCGATCGCGGCGAACTTGGCCGGCTGGTAGTCGTGGACGTAGTCGCCGACGAGGTGCCCGATGAAGAGCTGCACCGGAAGCAGCACCGCCGCGAGCGCAAGACCCATGCGCAGCATCACATGCGCCTCGGCCCTATAGGTCCGCCGCAGCAGATACCAGGCGCCGGTCGCCGCCACGCAGAACGCGCCGGTGAGATATGAGGCGAGCAGCATGTGCGGGAAGCGGACCCAGACCACCCGGTTGAAGAGGATCTGTACCCAGTCGTTCGGAACGAACTGGCCGTTCTGCAGGACATAACCGGTCGGCACCTGCATCCAGCTGTTGTTGACCATGATCCAGAATGCCGACAGCGTGGTGCCGAGCGCGACCATCGCGGTGGAGAACAGGTAGAACCAGGGCGGCACCCGCGGCCGGCCGAAGATGAGGATGCCGAAGAAGCCGGCCTCCAGCATGAAAGCGGTGAACGTCTCGTAGGACAGCAGCGGCCCCTGGATCGGCCCCGACATCTTCGAGAGCACGCTCCAGTTCGTTCCGAACTGGAACGCCATCACCACGCCCGATACCACGCCCATGCCGAAGGCGACGCCGAAGATCTTGAGCCAGAACTCGAACAGGGTCCGGTAGACGGGCCTGCCGCTGTACTGGTGCATCGCTTCGAGCACGGTGAGCCAGGCGGCAAGCCCGATCGTGAATGCCGGGAAGATGATGTGGAATGAGATCGTGAAGGCGAACTGCAGCCGCGAGAGGAGAAGTGCCGTCGGGTCCATGACAAGCCCCCTCCCTTCTTACGCTCGCTTGGCAACCGCCGGTGCGCGTGCGGCCGGCGGCGGGATATTGTCGACCTTGAGCACCTCCGCCGTCGCGGCGCGGATCTGGCGGCAGAAAGCCGCATCCTCGATCAGCGACACGCCATAGGACGGGATGATCTGCTTCAGCTTCGGCAGCCAAGCGCTTGCCGTCAGCTCTCCGGCGAAGCACTTCTCCAGTACGCTGACCGCGATGAACGCCGCGGTGGAGGCACCCGGCGAAGCGCCGAGCAGCGCAACCAGCGAATGGTCGTCCGCGCCGACCAACTCGGTCCCGAACTCGAGCAGACCGCCCCGCTTCACGTCGGGCTTGATGATCTGGACGCGCTGACCCGCCACCTGCAGCCTCCAGTCCTTCGGATCGGCCTTCGGGAAGTATTCGTCGAGCGCTGCCAGACGGTGGCCCTCGGACTGCAGTACCTGCCCGACCAGATATTCGGTGAGGTCGAAATTGTCGCGCGCCACGGACAGCAGCGGCTTGACGTTCGCAGGACGAATGGACTCGAACAGGTCCAGCAGCGAGCCGTGCTTGAGGAATTTGCTCGAGAAGCCGGCATACGGACCGAACAGGAGCGAACGCTGGCCGCCGATCACGCGGGTGTCGAGATGCGGCACCGACATCGGCGGAGAGCCGACCGCGGCCTTGCCGTAGACCTTGGCATGGTGGCGCCGGTTGATCTCCGGATCGTCGCAGCGCAGCCAGATGCCGCTGACCGGGAAGCCGCCATAGCCGCGCCCCTCCGGGATGCCCGATTTCTCCAACAGCGGCAGCGCGCCGCCGCCGGCGCCGATGAAGACGAACTTCGCGCGAACCGACCGCGTCTCGCCGCTTGGGGTGTCGCGGACCTCGATCCGCCACCGACCGCCCTGCTCCCGGTCAAGTCCGGTGACGCAGCTGTTGTAGTGAACGGCACAGCCAGGCTGGCTGACGAGATGACTAACCAGCAGATGCGTCAGCGCTCCGTAGTCCACGTCGGTGCCGGTGATGATCCGGGTTGCTGCAACCGGCTCGTCGCCACTCCTTCCGTCCATGACCAGCGGCGCCCATTCGGCAATCTTCTTGGGATCCTCGGTATGCTCCATGCCCTCATAGCAATGATGAGCCGACATCGCCTTGAACCGCTTCCGCAAGAATTCAACGTTCTCCGCGCCGTGCACGAAGCTCATATGCGGAACCGGGTGGATGAAGGCCCGCGGGTCCGCAATCGCCCCCCGCCCTACGAGGTAAGACCAGAATTGCCGCGATAGATCGAACTCGACATTGACCTGGAGCGCCTTGGAGATGTCGATGCTGCCGTCGGGGCGCTGCGGCGTATAGTTCATCTCGCAGTTCGCCGCGTGGCCAGTCCCGGCATTGTTCCAGGAATCGGAGCTTTCCTGCGCGCAATCGCCGAGCACTTCGAACATCTGGATCGACAGCGACGGCTCGAGCTCCTTAAGAAAGGAGCCGAGGGTCGCGCTCATGATGCCTGCGCCGATAAGGACAACGTCGATCTCGCGGTCAGAAGCTGCTGACATGGCTTTTTCCTTCATTGGGTGTTGTTATTCCGGATGGCTCGGTCAGGCCCGCACCGATTGCCGCGCTTTGGCGCGGAACGGCACCTCCACTCCGGGCCGCAGAATCACGTAGGCACGCCGCCAGGAGGAATCGTCGGTCAGCTTCCAGCTGTGGCCTGAACCCGCGGTGTCCTCGGCCAGCAAGACGTTACCGGGGTGGATCAGGAAGTGGTGACCGTCCCGCGTCTGGAAATCGAGCGTTCCGCTCAGCGTGATCACGAGCTGGCGGACCGGCGCGGTGTGCCAGGCGAAAGCGCCACCCGATTCCGTCTCCTGGAAGGAAACACTGGCGGCATCGATCTTGCCGGTGAGGAAGTCGCCACGCTGGCCCGGCTCTAGCTCGAGGTACCCTTCCTCGAAATGCGAGTTGTTGTCCTCTCCCGTCCATAGACGCACACAGCGGATCATGGTGTCTCTCCTTGCATTGACGTTGCTTTGCCTGCGCGGCGTCGTACAGGCCGGATCATGGTCCTCGCTCAACCGGCTTTCGCCCCGATAGCGAGCGGCACCTTGATCTCGGCAACGTAGGGCTTGACCATCTTGGCGGGATCCACGATGCGGTCGAACTCGGGTTCGGTCACGAAGCCGAGTTTCAGCGCCGCCGATTTCAAGGTGAGATCGTTGTCCATCGCGTAGTGCGCGATCCGCGATGCCTTGTCGTAGCCGATCACCGGCGCCAGCGCCGTCACGAGCATCAGCGACCTCTCGACATACTCCTGGATCTTCTTGCGGTTCGGCTCGGTCCCCTCGACAAGGAAGGTGCGGAAATTGGTGCAGCCGTCGGTGAGGATGGTGACGGACTGGGCGATGTTGTGGATGATCAGCGGCTTGTAGACGTTCATCTCCAGGTAGCCGCCGGCGCCGCCGAACCCGACGGCAACGTCGTTCGCCATCACCTGCACCGCGATCATCGTCAGCGCTTCCGCCTGGGTCGGATTGACCTTGCCCGGCATAATCGACGAGCCCGGCTCGTTCTCGGGAATGTGCAGCTCGGCAAAGCCCGCGCGCGGACCGCAGGACAAAAGGCGGATGTCGTTTGCGATCTTGTAGAGCGAGCCGGCAAGCGTACGCAGTGTACCCGAGAGCTGCACCAGCGCGTCGTGCGCGCCTTGCACGGCGAATTTGTTCGGTGCGCTGACGAAGGGCAAGCCGGTCAACCGCGCGATCTCGGCGGCGACAGCTTCAGCAAAACCCGGTGCTGCGTTGATGCCGGTGCCGACGGCCGTGCCGCCCAGCGCAAGTCGATAGACGCCCTTGAGCGCGTCATTGATGCGGGCCAGATTGTCGGCGAGCATGACGGCGTAGCCGGACCACTCCTGCCCGAGCGTCAGCGGGGTGGCATCCTGCATGTGGGTCCGACCGATCTTGACAATGTCGTCCCACTGACTCGACTTCGCTGCGATCGCGTCGTGCAAAGCCGTGACCGCGGGAATGAGGCGCTCCGTCACGTTCAGCGCGGCCGCGACATACATGGCCGAGGGGAAGCTGTCGTTCGACGATTGCGACATGTTGACATGATCGTTCGGATGAACCGGCAGCTTGCTGCCGAGAGCGGTGCCAGCGAGCTGGCAGCACCGGTTCGAAATGACCTCGTTCACGTTCATGTTGAACTGCGTTCCGCTCCCCGTCATCCAGACGTGGAGGGGAAACATGTCGTGATGCTGCCCTGCGAGAATCTCGTCGCAGACATGGACGATCAGCTTGTGGACCTTGCCGCCGAGCCGGCCGCTGGCGACATTGGCGTTCGCGGCAGCCTTCTTCAGGATCGCGTAGGACTGGATCATCTCACGCGGCATCAGGTCGCTGCCGATGCTGAAATGCTCGAGTGAACGTTGCGTCTGCGCGCCCCAAAGCCTATCCGCGGGAACGTTCACCTCACCCAGGCTGTCTGTTTCTTTGCGAAAGTCGCTCATTCTTGCCTCTCGTGACAGTTCATGTCGGGTGCACCTGGCGGCGCTGGTCGAATTGTACGGGCCCGCACCGCGCGCACGCTTCCGCGAACGAACGTACTTTTGCGGAATGGCATGGTGCGCACCGCGACATGCGAACAGGCCGGCTGCGAGTAAAAAAGGTTCGAAGCGTTGACGCAGATTCAGTGCCGATGGCCCGGATGCCGGCACAGCCAGAGGACGCATGCCGACAATGCGATCGGCAGAGCGAGGCTCCATGTTCCCAGCCACCTCGTCACGCAACCCGCGAGGGCGGCCCCCATCAGGAACATCAGGCAAAGCGCGAGCATGGTTGCGGTGCCGCGCGCTGTATCGCGATCGGACGCTGCAAAGCTCTGATCGATGGCGCGAAGCATGTTTCCGGTCACGGCGACCGAGAGATAGTTCAAGTCCCCAATCCGCCTGAAGCTCGCAGACTGCAATGCGACGCCAAAGGAGATGACGAGGATCACGATCTGATCGGGGACGTGATGAAACAACAGCAATGCCGCCGCCAGGCAGACGATCTCTCCGGCGAGACAGCGTAGCGGCGCCCGGGAGCGGACCGCCACGGCCGCGCCGAGGACGAAGGCCACGAGCGGAAGGGCATGGTGAAGCGCGCGGTGCCATTGCCCAAACTCGGCATGGATCCCGAGGAAGACGACATTTCCGGTCTGCGAGCTCGCGAAAACGCCAAGCGACAGCCACGTAAAGGCGTCGAGGAAACCGCCCGACATGCTGAGCAGAGAGGCAACCAGCAGCGTTCGTTCCGGAGCGACGGCTTCGACGCGTGTCTCGGCCAAGGGCTCGGTTGATGCGGCTTGCATCGCCATATTCGGAGGTCAGCAGCCGGCGCGCAGCGCGGCCTCTTCAGGCAGCAGAACGCGGCGCGGATGCGTGAATACGCCGTATCCGTCATCGCGGGCGACGGCGAGAAGCGTGATTCCCGCGTCATTCGCGGTCTGGATGGCGAGCGCGGTCGGCGCGGAGACGGCAACGACGACCGGCGCACCGATCATCGCTGCCTTCTGCACCATCTCTACCGAAACGCGGCTCGTCAGCAGAACGGCCCCGCCGCTGGCCGAGTTGCCATCGCGGACGATCGCACCGGCGAGCTTGTCGAGCGCGTTGTGCCGGCCAACATCCTCCCTGACCAGGGTAATGCCGCTGCGGGGATGCCAGAGGGCCGCCGCATGAACGGACCTCGTCTGTTGGTTCAATGTCTGGAGAGGAGACAGCGCCTGCATGGCGTTCAGCAGGTCCCGCGCGTGGAAGGCAATACCGCGACCCTCAACCCGCGCGGGCGTACGGCGCGCCTGTTCGAGGCTTTCGATGCCGCATAGCCCGCACCCGACCGGCCCGCTGATGGCGCGGCGGCGCGCGGCAAGGGAGGCGGCGCAATCGCCATCGAGCCACATCCGCACTTCCATGCCGAGCTCGTTCGAGATCAGCTCGATGCTCCTGATCTCGTTCGCACGGTCGATGATGGCCTCGGTGAGGCTGAAGCCGACACCGAAATCCTCCAGATCGGCCGGCGTTCCCATCATCACCGCATGGGTCGATCCGTTGTAAGTGAGCGCAATGGCGCTCTCCTCGGCAACCAGTCGCGACGTCGAGATCGTACGGCCGCCGCGCCAGGCGATCTCCCGGTGCCGGGTGAATGTCGAACCCGTCGCCATGGCTCACACAGTCGCCGGCTCGGTCGAATGCCGGGAGGCCCGGTTTCTGAGCGCCAGCCCGAAAGCAATGAAACCCCATCCCTGGAAAACCAGATCAACGACCAACATCGCACCGAGCAGCCACAAGCCGACGGCAGGCAAGACCGCAATCAGCATGACACCGACGCAGAACGTCACGACGCCGGCAGCCACGATCCAGCGCCAGCCCGCGGCAGGCCGCATATGGAAACCCGCCCAGATCCGCGTCGCGCCAGCCACGACCAGGAAGGCGCATACCACGAGCGACAACGTGAACGAAGCCAGCAGCGGATCGTAGAGGATGACGGCTCCGGCAGCGCCATAGACGATCCCGGCGAGCAGCCAGAACAGGAAGCCCCGCAGGCCGTGTACCGAAAAGGCATGCACGATCTGGAAGACCCCGGCGACCGCCATGGAGGCCCCAATGACGAGCACGGAGGCGAGGCTTGCTGCCATCAGATTAGCTGACGCAATGCCCCCAAGGATCAGTTCACCGACCCCCAGCGCAACGAACCAGCCCCATTTTCCGGTGATCGCGTGGATGGCCCTTCCGAGCGACGCCTTCGAGTTCGACAAATCCGTCATGGCTTGACCCTTGTACGTATGGATGCGGTCAAGCGTACAGATATCTGCTCGGATTCATCTTTCGAGGATGCAGCAATATTGTTTGGTCCGCACGATACGGACGCGCGCGCAGCTTGATCGATCAATGACGATCAGCAAACAATAGACGGAGGCGAGGGTCGCCCTCGCCTCCGTGTCGTCGCAGCTATCGGCCGGGCTCGCATTCCGGCCGCATGACATGCCAGTGCTTACGATTCCGGGCCGCTTCGGCCGGTCTCGTAAAGGAACCAGATCCGCCGCTCGGTCTCATCGATCCAGTTTTCCAAAAGGCTTGCGGTCGCGACGTCGCCATATTCGTCGCAGAGCTCGTGGACCCGACGCATTTCCCGCGTCAGCTGCTGGTTATCGCTGCGCAGCTCGGCCAGCATATCCTGCGGATCGACATAGTCGGCGTCGTTGTCGAGAATGCGCTGCTCGCGCGATATCTGGCCGATCGACCGGAGTGTCGTTCCGCCGATCTTGCGTGCCCGCTCGGCAATGTCGTCGGTCATGGCAAAGATCTGCTCGGCCTGCTCGTCGAGCAGGAGGTGATAGTCGCGGAAGTGTCGGCCCGATACGTGCCAGTGGAAGTTCTTGGTCTTCAAGTACAGCGCGAATACGTCAGCCAGCAGCGCCCTCAGCGCAGCTGGAATGTCCCGGTTCGCGTTGGCCCCGAGGTCCGTCGGGCTTTGGAGGTCTGCTTTGGTCATTGTCGTCATCCTTTGCGGTTGAAAAGCTTGAGCCGCGCGTTTCGCCGGCACACGAAGCGCTCAATCTGCCGGCGTCGTCCTGTTGCGCCATGGCGCGAGCGCGATCGTCCCGAACACGCCGTCGCGGCGGATCAGCGCGTGGAACAGCGCTGCCGCCATATGCAACAGCACGAGCGCAAAGAACGCGAAAGCCAGATAGTAGTGAGCATCCCACAGAAGCGTGTGCGCGCGGTCGCTCTGCGGCAGCAACGCCGGAATTCGAATTCCGCCATACAGGACGACCGGATAGGCCGCGGCCCAAAGCAGGCCGAGACCCAGCAACGGCATGACGATCATGAGGCCATAAAGGGCTAGGTGCGACAATCTCGCTCCCAGCTTCATCGCCGGCGGAAGATCGGCCGGCAGTGGCGGTGCACCGTAATGGAGCCGCAGTACCAGCCTGATCGCAACAAGGATCAGCAGAGTGACGCCGAGCGTCTTGTGGATCAGGATGAACGGCAGATATGTCGGCGCCACGCTGGACACCATGCCAACGCCGATGAAGAGCATGGCAATGATGCACGCTGCCATCAGCCAGTGCAGGATCCGCTGGATCGGGGCGAAACGCCGGGGCGCGCTGTTCATGGCCTGGCCGCCTCGGTTCGAGGATAGTCGCCGGCTTCGGCCGCGCGCAAATCATAAGACTTGCGGTAGACCGACGAGCGCGCGGCCGGAAACGGATCGTCCGACACCCGGATTCCGCGCGGCAGCACGGTCGGATCGAAGTTGATGTCGCGGCAGGGCCCATCCCGCTCCGGTTCGATCCGCCGCACGACGAGCGTTCCGACCTGCACCGTGCGGCGGGCCTCGGGCCAGGCCTTGCTCGGATCCGCGGTCGGATCAGCGGGATCAGCGACAGTCGTGATCATGGTCCAGCGTTGCGGTCCGGCAACCCGGACCCGCTCCGTTATCTCTTGCTCGAGAAAATCGGGACCACGCTTTTCCAGCTCGGCTTGCGATATCGGAACGACCGCCGCGGTCGGCAGCAACGACCATCGCACCGCGTGCTCGGCACCCTTCGCGTCCGTGAAGATGAAGCTGTTGAGCCCATGGTAAGGCTCCTCCGTATAGCTGGCGGTCCACGGCGCCGTCTTTGCCCAGGACGCGAAGGCAGTGAATTCCGGATTTGCCCCGATGAACGTTTTCATTGCCTCCGGATCCTTCTTGCCGGATGCAATCAGCAGGTCGTGAAACGCCTGCGGCGTCGACACTGCAAAGAACGGCGGATTGATCAGCGCCATTCGCCACTCTTCGCCGTCCGCCGCTGTGATCTGCAATCCCAGGCCCCGTACGCGCACTGTCGCGTCCACGGCATTCGGGTCAGCGGTGCCGAGATTGAAGCGGCCGAGCGCCGGATAGCTGCCTCGCTCGAACACCCTGGCGCGGGACAGTTCGGAGCCGTTTCCGTTGGCCTCGAACACGCCAGTAAAACAGATTCCCTTGGCATGATTTCGCCGGTGTCCGAGCGGCGCGCCGCTCGGAGGCGTCAGCGCCGCGATCATCCGCTCCGGTGTCAGGCGCCCGGGCGAAAGCCAACCTGCCGTGTAGGCGAACGCGACAGCACCGCCTCCGAGGACGGCCGCAATCAACACGAGCGATCCCAGCCCCGAACGCGGCAGGTTACTTGACGGATTCATCACTTCTCCTTGCAGCGCGCGAACCGGTCCACCTCCGGCCACACGACCGTCCTGTCGAACGGCGCAGGTTTCTTGTAGCCGGCGGCCACAGCCGCGATCTTCTGAAATCCGCCGCCATTTTCGAGAAGGCACGCCCCGGCTTGTCCGGTCAGTACTGAGGCGAGCCCGCAGCCGCTTTCGGGCCTTCTCGAAATAATTCGTGCGAATTGAAAATTACCCACCGGGCGCGAAAGACCCGACTTGTGCCGGCGCCTATGTCAGATGCTCTTCGCGCAAGGACAGCGGTCGATCGGGGAGCGATGAACGTGTCGCGCTGGCGCTCTCGCGGAAGCTGGAATGCGATTGGGAACCGAAGGAGCAAAGTGATCGTCGTCACAGGAGCTTCAAACAGCATCGGACGAAACACCTGCAAGCAACTGGCACGGGCCGGCCACACGGTCTACGTGTCCATGCGGGAAATGGATCGCCACGAGGAGCGCGGCAGCGAGAAGATCAGCCAACACGGCATGGATCTCCGAGCCATCGCGCTCGATGTCGCTTCTGAAGCTTCCGTGAACTCGGCCATCGATGCCATCGTCGCCGAAAACAGCCGCCTCGACGTGATCGTGCACAATGCCCGGCAGGTCGTCTACGGTCCGGCGGAGGCCTTTACCCCAGACCAGCTCGCCGAGCTCTACGACACCAACGTGCTGGGTGCGCAACGGCTCAATCGGGCCGCGTTGCCACAGTTGCGCAAGCAGGGCCAGGGCCTGCTGATCTGGGTCTCGTCGAGCAGCGCGCGTGGCGGCTCTGTTCCATTCCTGGGGGCCTACGCCTCGTCAAAGGCTGCCCTGGATGCGCTGGCGATCGGCTATGCCGGCGAGCTCGCGCGTTGGGGCATCGAGACGACCATTGTCGTTCCGAGCGCACTCGGGCCCGGTCACTACATCCGCTCCGGCAGGCCGCTGGACACCATGCGGACCGAAGAATACGCGGATGGTCCGACGGCCGACGTGAGCGAAACCGCGCTATCGGGCCTTGCGGAGCTTCCGGCGAAGGATCAAACGCCGCGGGACGTTGCCGCCGCCATCGCCGATGTTGTCGATATGCCGTTCGGTCAGCGACCCCTGCGCGTCCATGTCGGTCCGGACGACGACGGAGCCGCAGCCGTCGACGCCGTCGCCGACAGCGTTCGCGCGGAACTGCTCCGGCGGATCGGACTGGAAGATATCCTCAAGCCCGCATCCATCGGATAGAAGGGCTTACCCTTCAAATCGAACATATCCGCGTACGAATGAGCGAGCAGCGCGAAGCGTCAGGGCGGCTCTCGCCTCGGAGACCCAGACGAAAGTGATACGGCCCAATCCTTTACCCTGATACAGCCGGATGCTACCTTTGAAGAGCCACTACGTTCACACGTCTTGGTGTGCTCCCAAGTCATCGAACGTGACGATTCGTGCGCTGGGTTGATATCTCGAATGGCCCTCCGCTGGCAAAGCAACAACATGACCGCCGTAGCTTGCCACTCCGCGCAAGACGAGTCCGCCCAGGAGATCTTCCTCTTTGGGCCGTTTCGGCTGGACCCTTCACAGCGGCGGATTGAAAGAGACGGGAGCCCGCTCCAACTGTCCGGCCGCGCATTCGACATCCTGCTCGCACTGGTGCGGCAGGCCGGCAACGTCGTCAGCAAGACGGATCTGATGGCCAAGACGTGGCCGGGCGCCGATGTCGAGGAAAACAGCCTGCGCGTCCATATCGCCGCACTCCGCAAGGCGCTCGGAGACGGCAACGGTGGCACCAGATATCTGAGCACGGTTTCCGGGCAAGGTTACTGCTTCGTCGCGGCAGTCTCACGGCCGGATCAGAGGCCGTCTGCACCGGCGAGTCCCGCTTATGTCCACAATCTGCCAGCGCATCCCCGGCAGATGGTAGGACGCGAGCAAGCCATCCAGGACATCTTGGAAAAGCTAAGAGCCCAGCGCTTCGTCACGGTCGTCGGCCCGGGCGGCATCGGCAAGACCACGGTCGTCGTTTCCGCGGGCCATGCGCTGCTCACGGAATTTGGCGGTCACGTCCATTTTGTCGGCCTCGGCGAGGCGGAGGACGACACTCTGGTGCCGGCGATCGTCGCATCTTCTTTCGGGCTGCAGGCGAGATCGAACGATCCCACCTACAGCCTCGCGACGTTCCTGCGCGACAGGCGCATGCTGCTCATTCTGGATTGCTGCGAGCGTGTCATCGAAGCCGCCGCGGCGCTGGCCGAACGGCTCTACCAGACAGCACCGGATCTGCACATCCTGGCAACGAGCCGGGAATTGCTGCGCGTCGAGGGCGAGTTCACATACCGTCTCCCGCCGTTGCCGAGCCCGCCGGAGAAGGTCGTTCTGACGGCTGCGAACGCCCTCGCTTTTCCTTCCGTGAAACTCTTCGTGGAGCGTGCGACCGCGGGAGGCGGCGAGTTCGCGCTGACGGATGCGAACGCCTTTGATGTCGGCAACCTCTGCCGTCGGCTCGACGGCATCCCGCTTGCCATCGAGCTCACCGCCGGTCATGCGAGCACATATGGCGCGCGAGCGATGGCCCAACTCCTCGACCAGCACCTCAATTTGCTGTGGGAGGGGCGGCGCACCGCACTGCCCCGGCACCGGACGCTGCGTGCTACCATCGAATGGAGCTACAATCTTCTATCCGACCCAGAACGTGAGATCCTCGGCCGGCTATCGGTGTTCGTCGGCAGCATGACGCTGGACGCCGCGCGGTCGATTGCCGCGGCCACGGAAGACGACGATACGATCCTGGCAGTCATCGACAGCCTCGTTGCCAAGTCGATGCTTGCGCTGAGCACCGGCTCGCAACCGACCCGCTACGGCCTTGCCGACTCGACCCGGGCATACGCGCAAGAGAAACTTGCCGCCAGCGGAGATACCGGCGCGATTGCGCGACGTCACGCCTGTTATTTTCTCGGTCTCCTCGAGAAAGTCGGCGATAGATCGGACCAGGACCTTGCGGCGGCGGCGGAGGAATTCGGCAACATACGCGCCGCATTGACGTGGTGCTTCTCGGATCAGGGCGACCGCAGGATCGGCGTAGCCCTCGCTGCAGCCTCGATACGGCTGTTCTTCAAGCTGTCGCTCCTGGCGGAGTGTGAACTCTGGGTGACCCGCGCGATCGATGCGCTCGACCAGACGAATGGAAGCATCAGGCACGGGCTCGCGCTTCATACTGCGCTGGGGGCCGCCCGCGTGCTCACAGGACAACTGGACGAGCTCACTGCAAATCACCTCAACCGGGCGATCGAGCTGACAGAGGAGATCGGCGACATATCGGGACAAATCCGTCTGATCGACCAGTTGCACCTCCTGCAATTGTTCGCCGGCAAATACGACGACGCATTGCGCTCCGCCCAACGGGGCGAAGCCATTGCTCTCGCCATCAACGATTCCATGGCGGTGGCGCGCATGCGCCTGTTGCTCGGCATCTCCTGCCAGTATCTTGGCAAGTTTGGCGCTTCCCGCTCATACCTCGAAGCGGCGCTGCTGCAGCCGGGCCTGGAGGAAGAGTTCCGTGGCCGCCTCACCTTGGAATATCCCAAACGCGCTCAGATCAGCCTTGCCCGAGTCCTCTGGCTGCAGGGCTATCCCGATCAGGCGGCGCAAGTGGTGCGCCGGGCCATCTCGGACGTCATCGCGGCAAACCACCCGATCATGTTCTGCCGCGCCCTGCCATGGGCATTCGGCGTCTTCTTCTGGAATGGCGACATGGAGGATTGCGAAGACCATGTCGACAGGTTCATCGCGGAGGCTCGAAGGTACAACCTCGCCATCCTCCAGATGGTCGGCGAGGCCATGAAGGGAATTACGCTGCTGGCCCGGAACGAGACCGGTACCGGGCTCGCCATGCTGAGAGGCGCGATCGAGCAGCTGCAGAGCAAGAGCTTTGGTGCGGTGGTAGGGCTTCGCATGCCCCTTGCCGAGGCCCTGGCCGCGGCAGGTCAGAGTGAACAAGCGCTCGACACCATCGACCAGGCGATCGACCAGGCCCGCCACCGCAACTTCATGATGGACATGCCCGACATGCTGCGCGCAAGAGCCGAAGTGCTGATGCAGCTGGACGATCCGGATCTTGCGCAAGCGGAGCTGAGCCTCATTCAGGCGCTCGACCTCGCCCGCCATCAGGGGCGCTCGGTTATGAGCTTCGCGCGGCGATTGCGCTTGCAAGACTATGGCAGCGAGGCGATCGCCGCCAGGAGGCGCACGACATGCTTGCGTCCGTCTATCGGCGATTTAGCGAGGGCTTCCATACACGCAACCTCGTGACGGCAAGGGGCTTGCTTGCCGAGCTGAGCCTTCCGCGCTCGTGCTCTTTTGCGGCCAAATGACCGCCTACGCCGTGCAATTGCGATAGAGAGGGGCCGTCTCGAACGACGCGTGCGAACCGCCGGTCCATGCTGCGCTGGCAATGAGACGTCGGCGCGCGGCACAGGCGGCGTCACGGGCGAAATTGCGGAACGTTCCAGGGCACGGGGATGCGGCGCTCACGAAGGCCGCACCGGCATCCAATTGATGAAATCGGATGCCACTCCCCGGGGCATCCGTCGCCTACGATCCGACCTTGGTCATCATCGCGCGCGCACCGCGCAGGTCCGCTGTCTCGAAACCTTCGGTGAACTTGCCGTAGGCCGCGGCGAGAACATGGCGCGCCTCGACCGCGTGTCCTTCGCTCATCCTCAATCGCGCCACACTGATCGCAATCCTGAGCTCCCAGAACAAGGCGCCCTGGCTCCGTGCCACCTCGAACGCCCTGTCGAAGGCCTGTCCTGCGGCGATCGTCGAGCGATGCTCGCCAGGCAGCAGCAGCAATTCGCCCTTGATGCGCCAGAGCTCGGCGACATACCATCCCTCGTCCCTCGCCTCGCAACGCGCGAGCGTCTCGCCGGCGACCGCAAGCCCTTGCGACACCTCGCCCGCCTCTCCGAGACATGCCGCAAGTTCGCCGAGAGGAAGCAGAAAGCGCGGCAGGAAACGCGCCTCGCCCGCGAGCTCGAGCGCTTTGCGCAGCAGCGGCAATCCGGTCGCGAGGTCACCCTGGCGCGCGATCAGAAGGCCCCTGAAGGCGCGCGCCCATACGTTCCACAGGCGGATCGGTTGGCGCTCGGTGTGCTCGAGCAGCATCGTGCAATAGCGCTCGGCAGCATCGAGATCGCCGGCCAGGAACGCAATCGGACAGGCCCCCTGCCCGAGGACGCTGCAAAATGTGAGGGCGTGACCACTGGCCCGGCCTTCCTCTATGTTGTGCTCGACGACGCTCAAGGCCTGATCCGCCAGGCCAAGCAACCACAGGATCCGGGCCTGGAAGTAGCGGGACGAGACCCGCAGGTCGAAGCGGAAACGAATGACCTGGGGCCTTGCCGCGAGGTCGGAGAGACGAGACAGGGTTCGTCCGATGTGGTGATACGCCAGCCGCTGGTCGCCGAGAAAGTGCAGCGTGGTGGCAAGAAGCCGGTCAGCCATCATCCGGTCGACGGGATTGCCGGAATCGGCCACGAGGTCCGCGAAGCGGTGCGCGAATTCGAGCGCCCCGCGGAATTCGCCGTTGTTGAACTGATCGATACAGAGACCCCAAAGCGCGCGCAGCAGGTAATCCCTGTCACCGAGCTGCTCGGCAAGCTGAAGGGTCTCGGCCCAGGCCGGGCCGGCCTCCCTCGCCCTGCCTACACCGTACATCAGCGACCAGCCACGTGCGGCCGACAGTTGCATCCGAAGCCGCGGCGAGTCCGCGGCCGTCGGATCGAGCCGTGAGAGGGCAAGTTCGGTTCGCTCGCGGCATTCAGCGAGGAGCGACAATTGTACCCAGAGCGGAACCGCGGCGGCGGTCAGAGCTGCCCCGACCTGCGAGTCTCCGTCGGGCGAGAAGGCCCAATCGAGGCTTGTTCGCACGTTGTCGATGTGTCGGCCGTAGATGGTGAGCCACTCCGCCTGCGGCCTCACTTCGCTGTCGGCTTCGGCGCTGGCAAAGAACCCAGAATAGTACTTCGCCTGGCGGCCCGCCGCGGCGGGATATTCTCCGGCGGTGCGCAGCTTCTCCAATGCATAGGCGCGCGTGGTATCCAGCAGGCGATAGTGAGGGCTGTCGCCGCGAATATCCGCAAGAACGAGCGACTTTGCCACCAGCCTGGTGAGCTGTCCGGTCACGTCGCCGATGCCCGCGCCGGCGACGGCGATGACTGCGTCGAGCTGGAATTCGCCGGCGAATATGCCGAGCTGCCGGAGCAACCAGGCCTCGTCTTCCGGCAAGAGGTCATAGCTCCAGTCGAGCGTTGCACGAAGTGTTTGCTGTCTCGGCAACGCCGTGCGCCGGCCGGTGGTCAGAAATTTGAACCTGTCATCGAGCAGCGCCGCGATCTTCGGCGGGCTGAGCATGACTGCACGCGCCGCCGCAAACTCGATCGCGAGTGGAATGCCATCCAGCCGCCGGCAGATCGCTGCGATGGCGCCGATGTTCTCCTCGTCCGGCGCAAAGCGTGAACCCAGCGCCTTCGCTCTGCTCGTAAACAATTCCACCGCGCTGTACGCGGATGCGCCGGCGGGCTCTTGCCACGCTTCAGGCGGCACGCCCAAAGGAGGCACGCGATAGACATGCTCTCCCTCGATGCGCAGCGCCTCCCGGCTCGTTGCAAGGATAATCGTCCCCGAACAGCGGCCGACGACCAGTTCGGCTACCTGCGCCACGGCATCGATGACATGTTCGCAATTGTCGAGGATGAGCAACAATGGCCGAGAGCCGATCACACGCGCGATCGCATCCGGCGAAATCTCCTCGCTCTCGAGCTTGGTGCCAAGCACGCCGGCGATAGCCGAACAGACGAGTCTGGGGTCCGACAGCGAAGCCAGTTCGACCAGCACTCGGTCAGCCGAGAAACCGGGCGGCGGCGTTCTGGCGGCTTCCAACGCCAGTGCGGTCTTTCCGATTCCGCCAGGGCCGACCAGGCTCACCACACGGTAGGCCGACAGCAGCCGCCACAAATGCGATATCGCGGTGGTCCGGCCGATCAGATCGAATGATGCGCTGGGAATGTTGATCGACGGCGGCAATTCGGTTGCGGCAGACTGCAGCGGGGCATCCATTTGCCGGTTCCGCCACGCGCCGAGCAAACGATACCCGCGGCCAACAGTGGTTGACAGCATGTCGCGGTCAGCACCCAGCGCCTTCCGGATCGCGGCGATATGCACACGAAGTGCACTCTCCTCGACAAAGACGCCCCGCCAGACCCGCTCTGTCAGATCGTTCTTGGTGACGAGCTGGCCTTGCGCCTGAACCAATTCCGCAAGAATCTCAAAGGCGCGCCCCCCCAAAGGAATGAGTTCTCCGGCCGAGCGCAATTCGCGTCTGGCAAGATCGATTTCCCATTCCGCGCAAATATAGACGGGACGCTGGCCTGGCTCAGCCATGATTTGGACAGCCCCAAGCGGTTGCATCATTTTCTACCCAGCTTACCACCAACTCTTTTGAAAGACAGAGCTCACCGGGCCGCGCGGCCGCCGGCCGCCGGCCTGCAATGCGCGCTCTTCAGCAGCCGCGGCAGATCGATCCTTCCAGCATCTTTTCGAGTCGGGCGTCGTCCTTGTCGATGGTCGGGTCCGTGCCGAGCATCGGCCCCTTCATAGCGTGACCGCCAGTCTCCGACGAGGGAAGCGCGGTGCCCAGTGAGTTCGTTCCGGGCGTGGCGGCACTCGTACCGAACGTGCCGCCGCTCCCCATCGACATATGCGATCCCATGCCGCCTCGGGCAAACGCAGCGTCCGAGAGCGCAACGCTGGCAAGGATACAAATTGCAGCAAATGATCTCATTGCTCACACTCCACATGTTCAAATGATCCGCCTCCAGAAACGGATACGAGGTGCGTTTGGCCACGCACAATCGCGCGAGGAGTCTAACAACGCTGACAGACTCTTCCCGCAAGAGTGATGCGCATTCGCCGGGACTTGCTGCACCGACGACCTACATGACTCTCATCAAAACAATCTTCGGGAAACGCCATCAACCGAGCAGCGATCGTCGCCGAGCGTCTCTCCGCACACGACAAGCAATGGAGAATCGCTATGAGTACATTCAAGATTCTGATCGCCGCCGCGCTGATCTCAACGGCAACGATTTCGTCCGCATCCGCCTCCTGGTCCTTCGCCGATCAGGAGCCGGCCGCCTTCGCATCGATGTATCCCGATCGCGACGTGCTGAATGGTGGTGCGCTGACGCCCGCCGGGCGAATGGGCCTCGAGCGGCCGGGCGGTGCCGCGCCCGTATTCGGCGCGGGTCACTTTCACAGCCGCAACTGGCATCGATGACGAACATCACGACCCGGCATCTTGCGTCCTGTGAGGTGCAGCTGATAGCAGCGCCTTCGAACCCAAGAGTGCGACCGCGCCATGCCGCACACCCCGCGGACCGCGAAACCCACCAATAGCCGATCCGCCAATTGCGGACCTTAACGGCGCTTCATCGGAAGTGCGTGACTGATCACGCGCTCGATCGCGTCGTGCCATCCACCGCGGCGATTTCGTGCAAAGACGAAAATGTTCGTTCGATCAATACTGCGGGTCCGACGCAGGCATGCACATGTCCGGTGAGCGGGCCGAGGCGTTCCCGGCCTCGCTTTCTCAAGGAGACGTTCGATGACTACACTGAAGCTCTTGTCGGCCGGATTCGTGGTCGCAGCCATGATTGCCTCCCCCGCGATGGCTCGCGAAGGGAACGCGAAGCGCACCAATGTCGACGCCTACGCGTCGGCTCAGCGCGTCCCGGTTTCCTCCAAGCGCAGCTGCGCCCGTGCTCCCGACGTCGGCGCATACGCAACCGCTCCCTGGCGCCGGCCGCCGTGCGAGCCCACGTCGGGCTATTGAGTTCGCAGACCGGAGCAAAATTCGGTCAAGGCAAGACGGCGGCTCTCGATCGGGCCGCCGCTCTTGCGACGCGGATCGTCGGAAGCACGCGTGCTCAGGAATTCTTGCGTGGATGATGCCGAGCGATCTGCGTAAATGATGCTTCCGTTGATGGCATTAAGTTCCTACTCGTCCACTCTCATTGAGATACACGCCGAGCCGCGGTCACGAATTCGTGTGTCGAACACGCGCGCATCGGATACAGCATCGACGATGAACGATGCGCCGGCAACCGACCGGGCCTTCTTGACACGCCGACCAGCTCCCCTATACGACGCTTCAAGCGCATTCAGGCTTTCAAATTCTTGCCAGGGGTCGGTGATCTCAAGGACGGGCTCGTGATTTCCCTGAGATCACGGCTGCGACGTTGGTGCACGGATCTCTCTCTATGTCATCGCCGGTCGATCGAACCTACTCTTTCGGACGTTGGCTGATCGATTGCCAGCGAAGAGAGCTGCGATACAACGACGTCACAGTGCCGATCGGAAGCCGCGCATTCGAAATTCTCGAGAAGCTGGTCGGCTCCGCCGGTCTCCTGGTCACCAAGGACGATTTGATCGGGAGCGTCTGGCCGGGCCTGACCGTCGAAGACAACACGCTTCAGGTTCATATTTCGGCGGTCCGCAAGGCGCTCGGCGAGGATCGCAATCTCCTCAAGACGATTTCGGGACGTGGATATACGCTCGCGGGAGCCTGGCGAAGCGGGCCTTTGGATCACCCTGCAGCCGCACCTGTCACGGTGCCGGCCGAAGCGACCTTTTCCAACAACTTGCCGAGCATCCGCGCGCCTCTGATCGGTCGCGAAGATTCTCTGAGCCAATTGGCCGAATTGTTGTCCGCGTATCGGGCCGTGACCCTCGTCGGCCCCGGCGGCATCGGAAAGACGAAACTGGCAACCGAGCTCGCGCGCAGCGTCGCGGCCTCTTTCCACGATTCAGTGACCCTGGTCGAGCTCGCGACCCTACAGGATGCGTCCCTTGTCGCATCGGCGACCGCCCGCGCACTCAAGCTGGCCTCGAATGACAAGGACGTTTCGGCCGCGAGCATAGCACAGGCGATCGGAACACGCCGTCTCCTCCTCGTCCTGGACAATTGCGAGCACGTGATCGAAGCCGCCGCGCAGATCGCGAGTGCCTTGCTTCGCTATTGCCCGAACGTCACCGTGCTTGCGACCAGCCGCGAAGGCCTCCGCATCGACGGCGAATATGTTGCGGCCGTTCCACCGCTGTCCGTCCCTCGTCCCGATATGGACGATACCGAGCTGCTGCTCCGGGAAAGCGCCGTGGAGCTGTTCGTCACGCGAATACGGGCGCTACGTACGAGCTTCGTTGCGGGCGCGGAGGAGCTTCGGAAAATAGCCGCCATCTGTCGTCGGCTTGACGGTATTCCGCTCGCATTGGAATTTGCCGCAGCCCGGGCCGCCAATCTCGGGGTCGACACCGTCTTGCTTCGGCTGGACAAGCGCTTCGAGCTCCTGAACGGCGGCCGCCGCGACCAGTTGCCGCGACACCAGACCCTGCGCGCGACACTGGATTGGAGCTATGACCTCTTGTCGCCGGGGGAGCAGAACCTGCTTTGCCGGCTCGCCGTGTTTCCGGCCGGATTCACGCTCGATGCGGCCATCGCGATGATGGACGACTCATCGTCGCGCTCGGACGTGATCGAGACCCTGTTCAATCTGGTTGGGAAATCGCTTGTGTCGCTGGACCCCTCCTTCGAGGGGCGATGGCGTCTGCTGGAGAGCACCCGTGCCTATGCCCTGGAGAAGCTGGCGGACGCGGGCGGCGTCGAGCAGGCCGCCAGATGCCATGCCGGCTTTCTCAGGCAGATCATCGCGCCGCTCGGCGACACCTCTCCCGCTCCCGACGACATCTCCCGTTTTGCCCAGGAAATCGGAAACGTGCATGCGGCGCTCGATTGGGCGTTCTCGCCCGATGGAGATACCGCGCTCGGCATCGAGCTGACGGCCGGCTTCGTCCCGGTATGGATGCAATTGCTGTCCTTCGTGGAATGCTCGACGCGGATCGAGCGCGCCCTTGCGCATTTCAGTCCCGAGTTCACCTGCGTTCCGAAACTCAAGGCGCAGCTCTATGTCGCCCTGGGATTCGCACTCCTGAACACGACGGGATCGGCTGATCGCATGAAGGCGGCGCTGAGCATCGGCCTTGGACTCGCCGAGGAATTGTCCGACCTCGAGCTTCAGCTCAAGGCGGTCTGGACGTTGTGGAGCTATAATCTCAATTCGGGCCAATATGCCGCGGCCAAGGAGGTCGGCGAACGCTACCTCGCGATCGCATTGCGCACTGGAAATCCTGCCAACGAGACGGTGGGTCGCCGCCTGATCGGCGCCGCCGCACATTTCTTCGGCGCGCAGGAGGATGCACGGCGCGAGCTGACCCTGTCGCTTGACCATACGGTTCGCGGATTGGACGGCAGCGCAAACCAGATGTGGTTTCTGCTGAACCAGAGCGTTCTGGCCAAGGCCATGCTCGCCCGCGTCCTGCTGCTGCAGGGAAAGATCGTCCAGAGCAGATCCCTCGCCGCCGAGTGCCTCCAGGACGCCGAGCGCGAGAAGGACAAGCTTGCGATCGCCTACGCACTCCGGAATGCCGTCTGCCCGATCGCGCTAATGACGCATGACCTCGCCGCTGCCGATCAGGCGATATCCTCCCTCCTCGAGCTCGTCACACGCGAGGGAATAGCTTTCTGGACCAGCTGGACGTCCTGCCTGAAGGGACAATTGCTGGTGCTGCACGGCAAGCATGACGAGGGAATAGCGCTGCTGCGCAACGGCTTGAAAGCGCGGACCGAGAACGGATGGTTGATGCGGAACCCCGAGTTTCTTGGATCGCTCGCCGAAGGCCTGCTCGCGAGCGGCGAGGCTGCACAAGCTCTGGCCGCGGTCGAAGAGGCCTTGTCCATGTCGCGACAAGGCCGCCAGTTGTGGTGCCTTGCGGACTTGTTGCGGATCAAGGGTGAGGTTCTCCTGGCCAATGCCCCATCCAATCTGTCTCGATCCGAACTGCTGTTCGCCGAGGGACTATCGGTCGCCAGAGAGCAGCAATGCCGCTTCTACGAGCTGAAGGTTGCGGCGGCATGGGCAAGGGTGATGGCGGGATCGAACCGTAAGCGGACTGCACTTGATCTCGTCGGACCGCTCAGCGCTCTGTTCGATCAGGAGATCGATCTTCCCGCACTCGCCCTTGCCCGCGCTCTGGCTGAAATGCCGGGCACCTCGCCTTCGGCAAGCAACAGCGACAGGCCCGCGTCGAACACCTGCCACTAATGACCCGACAGCCTTGCAGCTTCGCCTCAGCATCCCGGCGGCAGGATCGGCGACACGCCGGGCGTTGGCGCCGCGCCTGAGGCGTTGGCCGGCAACACCGTCGCGGGCGACGCCAGATTCATCGAGACGCCTTCCATGCAAGCCGAGCTGTTCGGGCTGGGCACGACAGCAGCATTCGGATCTATGCCTGTGCCATCGCCGCTGCTGGTGTCCGCCATGATCGTGCCGGGCGCGGGGCTAGCCGGCACCTGCGGAATCGAGAGCGGCAGAGACGCAGCGCTTACCACCTGCCCTCCCGGCGTCGAGCTGCATGCCACCGTCGCACCTGTTCCCGCCGGCGCGGCCGCGGAGATTGTCCCAATGGAGCTGCTGTTCTGTCCTATGACCGGCAGGATCGGGGCTGCGATGCCTGATGTTGCAAGTCCTGTGGACGATACTGTCGGAGTCGCCGGCACCGGCGTTGGCGGTGACGACGGCAGAGCGCAGGTGACCACCGTCCCCGGCGTCGTCGGATCCGAGGCGAGCGGAACGGGTGCCAGCGTCGTATCCGGAGTGCCCGGCACGGTACTCGCGGAAAAGGGCCCCGGACTGTTGAGCGGCGAGATCACGACGGCGCCCGGTACCGTCGGCAGATCCATTGCCGTACTGCCGGTCGTTGCGACCTGTGCCTGAACGGGAGAACCGCCGAGCAGGAGCGCCATCACGATGGCGAACACGATCCGCATCATCTTTCCTATCCCTAACTCACTTCGGTCTTGCGAACGCTGACCTTGCTGCCCTCCGCCAGATTGACCGCAGGATTGAGCACGACCTGATCACCGGGCTGCACGCCGTCGCGCACTTCCACCGTGGTGCCGAAATCCCTGGAGATCGAGACCTGTTGAAAATGAACCGTGCCGTTCCGCACGACCACGACATGAAGACCATTCTGATCGAAGACGAGCGCGTCAGACGGGATCGTCATCGACGGCGTCCTGCGCGGGATCGACAGCTCGACCGTGCAATAGATGCCCGGACTCAGCAAACCATCGGGATTGGGGACGTCGATCTCGGTCAGCAGTGTCCGGCTCCCCGGCTGCAGCGCGGTTGCGATCCGCGTGACCTTGCCTGCAAACGTCCGCCCCGGAATCTCGGGCACGCGGATATCCGCATCGACGCCCGGGCCGACGCCGAAAGCCTCGTCCTGCGGCACGAAGACTTGGGTTCGGATCACGTTGGAATGCATCAGCGTGAACATGAAGGTCGATCCGGCTTGCACCAGGCTGCCATTGTCCACGTTGCGTTGGGTGACGACGCCGTCGAACGGCGCCACCACACGCTGATAAGCCTTCTCCTGCTCCAGGACACGGATCTGCGCTTGCTGCGCCGTGATATTCGACTGGGCGACGCCCACCGCCCCCTGCTGCGCGCGCAGGGTAAGACGGTCATTGTCGCCCTGTTGTGCCGTCAGCCAGCCCTGCTTGACGAGATTGCTGTCGCGCGAATTGGTAACGTCGGCGAGCTCCCGGCTCGCCTGCGCCTGCTGAAGCGCAGCCTGGTCCTGCGCGAGCGTCGCCTGCGCCTGCGCGATCTGCTGGTCCAGTTCGGGCGCGGTGATTTCCGCGAGGAGATCGCCCTTTTTGACCCTGTCGCCGATGTCGACATAGCGCTTTTCGATATAGCCGCTGGTCCGGGCGAAGATGTTGGCCGCCTCGAACGCCGTCGTCGTCGCCGGCAAGGTCACCTTCATGAGCTCGCCGCTGGGCCGGACCGTCGCGACCCGAACCTCGGGAACGTTGGTTCGAACCCGCTCAGTCATTGCGGCAACGTCACGCGCGGCCTCATAATGCCGCCAGCCGCCAATGCCGAGACCGCCCGCAAGCAGCAGGAGCGCACCGGCGCCAAGCAGCGCGCCGCCGTAACGGCGTCCGGATCGTTCGCCCTTGCCCGGCAGCTCCACGATCCGCAGGCTTTCCGCCCCGGGGCGGTCTTTCGCCTCCTCGTCGTCGGTCCTTGCGCGAACATCACTCATTCCGGTTGCTCCTCGAATACGCCGTGGCGAGGCTTGCCGTCGTTGCCTTTGCGCAGCATCGCGAAGAGATACGGCACGATTAGCAAGGTGGTGGGGGTCGCAAACAGCAGTCCGCCGATGACCGCCCGCGCAAGTGCGGCATTCTGCTCCTCACCCGGTCCGCCGATCGCCATCGGGATCATGCCCACGATCATCGCCGCCGCGGTCATCAGCACGGGCCGGATCCTCGTCCGGCCGGCGCTCAACGCAGCCTGGAACGCCGAGTGTCCCTTCAACTGCTCGTCCCGCGCGAAGGTCACGAGCAGGATGGAGTTTGCGGAAGCAACGCCGATCGCCATGATGGCTCCCATCAGCGACGGCACGTTCAGGGTCGTGCCGGTGATGAACAGCATCGTCACGATGCCGCAGAACGTCGCCGGCAGCGCCAGGATGACGACGAAGGGATCGCCGAAATTCTGGTAGTTCACCACCATCAGCAGGTAGACGAGGATGGCCGCGAACACCAGACCCATCCCGAGATCCCGGAACGACTGATGCATGCTCTGGATCTGTCCCAGAACCTGAATCGAATTGCCCGGCTGCAACTGCTTCTGCAGGGTCGACGTCACCTTCTCGATGTCAGCCGCAACGCTACCGAGATCGCGACCCTGCACGCTCGCATAGACGTCATACACCGGCTGGACGTTGGCCTGGTTCGAATTGGTGGGAACGGTGCCGCGCTTGAACGTCGCGACATTGCTGAGGAGGCCGGGCACCGTCTGTCCGCTTGCGGCAAGCGAGGCCGACACCGGCGTGTTGCCCAGGGCGTTCAGCGAGTTGGCCCTGTATTCGGGTGTCTGCACCGCAAGGTAATAGGGAATTCCGGACGTCGGATCCGTCCAGAAATTCGGCGACACCTGAGCGGACGAACTGAGGCTGACATTGATATTGGTCGCCACCGTGCTGGCATTGAGGCCCAGCTGTGCGGCGCGGGTGCGGTCGATGTCGGCATAGAATGCGGGAGCATCGACTTCCTGCTGCAGATGCGCATCCACGACTCCGGGGATCGCCGCGAGATTCTTCTGCAGCTCCTTGGCCACCGCCAGGTTGTTGCTGCCGTAACCGACGGTGCGGACATCGATCTGTGCCGGAAGGCCGAAGTTCAGGATTTGCGTCACGATGTCCGCGGCTTGGAAATAGAAGGTGTCCTCCGGAAACGCCAATGGCAGCACCTGTCGCAACTTCCTGACGTAGTCCGCTGTCGGCTTGTGCCCCTCCTTCAGCGACACGAGGATGGTGCCGTCGTTCACCCCGATCGTGGAACCGTCGGTGAATGCGAGATTGTAGGGACGCGCGGGGAGGCCGATATTGTCGACGATCAGTGCCCGGTCACGCTCCGGAATGACTTCGCGGATCTTGTCCTCGACCGACTGGAAGATCGCCTCCGTTCGCTCGATGCGCGTCCCCGCCGGCGCGCGAACGTGCAGCTGAATCTGGCCGCCGTCGATCAGGGGATAGAAGTCCCTGCCGACATAGAGGAACATCGTAGCCCCGAGCGCCAAGACCGCTACGGCGACGACAGGGACGATGACCCGACGCCGCAGAAGCACCAGCAAGAGATTGGAATAGCCGTCGCGCAGACGCTCGAACCCGCGCTCGAACGCGGCAGAGGCGCGCGCAAAGATGCCCGACGGGCGCTCGCCCTCGCCATGACGTCGCTCGCCCTTCAACAGCAAGCCGATGGTGATCGGCGTGAGCGTTCGCGACAATCCGTATGACGCGAGCATCGCGAACACGACCGCGAGGCCCAGCGGCGTGAACAGATATTTGGCCGGCCCCTCCAGAAACACGACCGAGGTGAACACGCAACTAATCGCGAGCGTCGAGACCAGCGTTGGAATGGCGATTTCAGCGGCGCCGTGCAGGGTCGCGTCCGGCAGCGGCATGCCTTCCTCGGTCCAGAGCCGGTGGGTGTTCTCGATCGTCACCGTCGAATCGTCAACGAGGATGCCGACCGCGAGGGCAAGCCCGCCGAGCGTCATCGTGTTGAGGGTCTCGCCGAGGAAATACAGCACGATCAGCGACGACAACATCGCCAGCGGGATCGAGATCAGGACGACCAGCGTCGATCGCCACGACCCCAGGAACACCAGGATCATCAGCGCCGTGAGGCCCGCCGCGATCGCGCCTTCGCGCAGCACGCCATCGACGGAATGGGTGACGAATATCGACTGGTCGAACAGCTCGTTGATCTTCAGCCCCGCAGGTGCCGACGCGCGGATCGACGCCAACGCCGCCTTCACGCCATTGACGACGGCAAGCGTGGAGGCATTTCCGTTCTTGATGACGCTGAGCAGGACGGCGCGATGGCCGTCCTCGCGGACGATGTTCTGCTGGACCTGGGCCCCGTCGCGGACTTGGGCGACGTCCTTCAGGAAGATCGTCGCGCCGTTCGCGAACTTGACCGGGATCATGTTGAGATCCTGGATCGTGGCCGGCGTCGCGTTGGTGCGAACGGTGTACTGGGTGTCGCCGATCTTGGTCGTGCCGGTCGGCAATGTCAGGTTCTGGGTGTTCACCGCGTTGACGATGTCGAGCGGTGTCAATCCCCGCGACAAGAGCTTATTCGGATCGATGTCGACCATGATCTGGCGGTACTTGCCGCCGGCAGGCGTGGGCAAGGTCACACCCGGCACGGGTGCCAGTTGCTGGCGGACCCGGTAGATGCCGAAATCGTAGAGTTGCTGTTCGTTCAGGGTGTTCGACTCGAGGCTGAGCTGGAGCACCGGCACGCTCGAGGCATTGAACTGCACGATGATCGGCGGCTGGATGCCGGGTGGCATCAGGGCGCGGATGGCGTTGGTCGCAGAGACGATCTGCGAGATCGCGAGATCGAGATTGACGTCCGGCTGGAAGTAGATCTTCTGAACCGACAGACCGTTGAGGGTCTGCGCCTCGATATTCTTGATCCCGCTGACATTGGCACTGATCGAATATTGGCTATAGGTGCTGACTCGCTGCTCCATCTCCGGGGTCGAAAGCCCAGTGTAGCTCCAGATGACCGTGACGACCGGGATCCGGATCTCCGGAAAAATATCGGTTGGCATCGAGCGGATCGCGATGCCGCCGAGAAACAGGATCAGGGCCGCAAGCACGTAGAATGTATGCGGAAGCCGCAGCGCGAAGCGAACAATTCCCATGGTGGTCTGCCTGAAGCAAATGACGCGAGATCGTCGGACAGGTGAGGACGGTCGGACCTCCGTTCAAATGAAAAGGAATTCAGACGCTGCATGCGGCAGCGTGCGATGCTTCCTGCGCGGCGAGCACGACGGCGTGCTTGACCTTGGCGAACGCGCGGATCTCGATCTGTCGAACCCGTTCGCTGGAGATGGACAATTCGCGGGCAAGTTGATCGCGCGGAACAGGACATTCCGTCAGCCGCCTCGCTTCGAAGATGCGACGTTCCCGCGCAGCAAGCCCGCTCAACGCAACGCGCAAAGCCTTGGTGCGCTGCTCCGCCTGCTCGTGATCGACGAGCACCGTCTCCGCGTCGACCGCCCCATCGACCAGAAGCGCCTCCAACTCGGTTCCATTGTCCTCGTCACCGACGCGCGCGTTCAGCGACATGTCGCCATTGAGCCGCGCGTCCATCTCGATCACCTCTCGCGCCGTCACCTCCAGCTTCCCGGCGATCACCTCGGCGAGGTCAGGTGTAAGCCCCGTCATCATGCCGCCTGAGGCCTTCCTGATCTCGCTGCGGAGCTTGAAGAACAGCTTCTTCTGCGCAGCCGTCGTTCCGATCTTCACCAGGGACCAAGACCGCAGGATGTATTCATGAATGGCAGCCTTGATCCACCAGATTGCATAGGTTGAAAAGCGCGCGCCGCGGCCGGGTTCGAAGCGTGACGCCGCGACAACGAGGCCCAAATTCGCTTCGGCGATCAGATCGACCAGCGGCAGGCCGTATCCCTGGTAGCCGCGCGCCAGCTTCGCGGCGAGCCGAAGATGGCTGGTGACGAGTGCATCCGCCGCGCCGCGGTCCCGCGTTTCCTGCCAGCTACGCGCCAGCTGCTGCTCCTGCCCCGGCTCAAGCAGGTCGAAGCGCCTGATGGCCGCAGAATAGGCGCTGAGGAACGGCGTCAACATCGCTGCGCCCGGCGCGGCAACGGGATCGCGCCTCGCAATTTCGTGGCTAGTCTGCATTCGACACTCCCACACTCATGTCCGGCTGATTAATCGCGAAAGCATCGCGCATCGTTTGGCTCGTCCTATCTGGGTCGGCGTCTCCATGCCGTGACGTCCGCGACCGGCGGGTGACGGACTTGCCCGCTCCTCGGGTCCAGGCAAGGATCTCGACGCGCCCTCCGGGCGCCGGACCGATGATCAGCCGGAAGCCATGCAGCTTGACGATGGCCGCCACCAGGCTCAACCCTAGTCCGACGCCCGGCGTATTGCGCATCCTGTCGGAGCGGTAGAACCGCCGCAGCACCGCCTCGCGTTCCTGCTCGCTGATGCCCGGACCGGTGTCACTCACGCTGACGAGCGCGGTGTCGTCCTCCGCCTCCAGGGCGAGTTCCACCCGGCCGCCTGACGGCGTGAACTTGATGGCATTGTCGACGAGATTGGCGACCGCCTCGAACAGCAGGTCGCGGTCACCCCACACCCGCACATTGCGCTCGACGACGACACCGAGCCCAATGCGCTTGTCTTCGGCGATGGGCTCGTAGACGTCGAGGACCTCCCGCAGGATCTCGTCGAGCGCGACGTCGCCGAAGCCGGCCGTGCGGCGGTTGTTCTCGATCTCGGTCAGGCGCAGCAAGGCCGTGACGATCGCCAGCGCCTGGTCAATGCCGGCGATGGCGTTATCCGTAACCTCCTGGAGCTGCTCCAGCGTTGCCGCATGCGTTCGCCCGCGCTCCAGCGCCAGGCGGACGCGCGTGAGTGGAGTTCGCAGATCATGGGCGATATCGTTGCCGACGCTGGCAAGCGCACAGATCATCGTCTCCATCTCGTCGAGCATGCCGTTGACGATCCCGGCCAGCCGCGCAAAGGAGTCGTCCGTATCGCCCTCCGGAAGCCGCTCGCGCAGCTCGCCAGCCACGATGCGCTGGACCCGCTGGTTGACCTCCTCCACGCGTCTCTGAGCACGAAGGCTCAGCCACGCACCTGCGAGCAGGCAGAGGCTGAAGGCCGGCAGCAGGCCCAGGGCCAGGGCCTCGCCCACCACGCTCGATATCTCGCGCGTTTCATCGACGTTCCGACCCATCACCAGGACATCGCCGCCCTCAAGACGCGTGCCGACCGCCCTGACGACCGGAACGTGGGCGCCCGGCTTTTCGATCAGATCGAGCCGCACGCCCTGTACCGCTCCGTCGAGCCGGAGCCCGTGCGGCACACGATCGACGTTGCCGGCAAGGCGGGCGCCGGCAGCGTCGAACAGTCCCGCGTACTGCACGCCCCTGGAATCCTGCGCGAGATGATCCGCGATCGCGCTGAGGCGACGCGCCGGCGGCAGGTCGGCCATGAAGCGAATCTGCGTGGTGATCATGCGATCGGATCGCGCAACCAGATAATCGTCGAGCTTGAAGTAGACAAACGCAAACAGGGCGACCACGAACACCCCGAAGGCAGCCGCCACGGCCAGCGCCCAAAGGAACGTGCCCGAGCGTATCAACTGAATCTGGTGCATCGCCCGCCCCTATTGCCGCGAACGCAGGACGAAGCCGGAGCCGCGTACGTTGTGGATGAGCTGCACCTCTCCGGGACCGTCGACCTTGTGACGAAGCCGGCCCATATGGACGTCGATCAGGTTCGTGGTCGCCGGCACAAACTTGTAGTTCCAGACTTCCTCGAGCAGCATCGCGCGGGTCAGCAATTGGTCGTTCCGGCGCATCATGTATTCGAGCAAGCGGAATTCGCGCGGCAGCAGGTCGAGCTCGCGTTCGCCGCGTCGTGCGGTGCGCTCGATCAGATCGAGCTCGAGCGGCCCGACATGCAGAACGGTTACGCGGCAGTCGATCGGACGGCGCAGCAAGGCCTCGATCCGCGCGACCAGCTCGACCAGCGCGAACGGCTTTGTGAGATAGTCGTCTCCGCCCATGCGCAATCCGCGCACCCGATCGTCCACCGCACCGAGCGCGCTCAGCACCAGCACAGGCGTTCTGACCTGATCCTTGCGCAGCGCTTCGATGACCGTGAGCCCGTCCATCCCCGGCAGCATCCGATCGACGATCATGGCATCGGGGCTCGACGCGCGCGCCCGGTTGAGACCGTCAACGCCGTCGCCGGCCCACTGCACCTCGAAGCCGCGATCGGCCAGCTCGGCCACGATCGGCTCGGCGGTCTCGGCGTCATCCTCGATCAGGAGAATCCGGTTCATGATCCTCGCTCCACGATTCGCGCGGCGCTTCGGCGCGCCGCGGGGAAGCTCGGACGCGGCGGCGCGCGCTGCCATGTTCAGTGCCCGCGCACATCGGACGCACGGCGTTGAAGCCGCCTGATGCGGGCCGCCCGCTGCAGCAAGAGGTAATGCTGCGGCGCGCGCGGTGCCATTAAATTGCGGTTCATGTTGTCAGCTGTGCGTGTCGCCAACAGCACGAGCGCACGAATTGCGCGTGTTACGATTGTAATGATCATCTTGCGGGCTCCGCTCTGAACTGCGCTGCGTCGAACATATGTTGTCAACGCGCAAGCGGTCGTCCGGGGGGCCACGGATGTTATGGATTCGCACGATCGTGCTCGCGACGCCGCATCGGCTCACAGGCCGTTGAAATGCGGTGAGCAATTCGTGCATTTGAATCGCAGCCCATCGCTCACATCTCAATGGCGAGCCGGCTTGGTTCGGCCTGGCGTCATCAATGGAGAAAGCGAATGACCACGTCCAAACTGTTGTCGATGGGATTGATTGCCGCCGCAATGCTGGGCGCACCCGTCATGGCGCGCGAGCACCATCGCGTCGTGCGGCAACCCGCGGTGGAAGCCGATACGGTCGCGACCAACGCGCAGTTCTATTATCCGGGCGAGCGCGCCTGCGTTCCCGCGCCGCGCGTCGGAGCCTTCGCGACCGCGCCGTGGACCGGAAACAACGTACCGTGCGAGCCGGGCACGGGCTACTGATCGCGCCAGTGCGGCCGGCCGCCTAACTCCGCCGGACACTGCTGATGGACAGGGAGCGGGCTGCAGGATTCAGCCCGCTCCTTTCAGCGCGTCACGGGCACGGGTCGCGCGATCACCCGCGCGAGCGTCGCGCCTCATGTCTGACGCCGAATTCAGTTGGATTACCGCGCCCCGCGCCTACCTCTCTTTCATCACTCGCTCGATCATCCGCAGTCACGCGCGCAAGGCGCGACGCGGCAGCGGGCATCACGGATGGCCGGGCAGCTCAACACGAGAGGAGTTCTCCATGACACGTACGATCATGATTCTGGCGACGGCAGCACTCGCCTCCACCCTCGCCATCGGCGCAGCCAACGCGCACGGCGGCGGTGGCGGTGGTCACGGCGGCTTTGGCGGTGGCGGTTTTGGTGGCGGACATGCGGGCTTCGGCGGCGGCGCGCATTTCGGCGGCATGGGCCATGAGGGAGGATTTGGCGGCGGCGCCCGGTTCGGCGGCGAGCACCTCGGCTTCGGCGGACATGCCGGCGGCCTCCGCCAGCACGCGTTTCACCACTTCGGCCGCTTCCATTCCGGATATGGGCTCTACGGCGCCCATCCGGATTGCTATGACTGGTACGAGTTCCATCCCGGCCAGCCGTTACCGTTGAGCTGCAGCTAACCCCGCCCGCTCAACTCCCATCGGTCCGGACCGACCGCCGCCGGCGCCAGGCGTTTGTTGCTGCCATGCAGCACCCTGGCGCTGCCGGGGCTTTCACAAACTGCGGTGACGTGCAATCGAGGCCAGATCCGGTGCCAACCCAAGGCCCGGCTCTTCGCCGAGGCTGACCGTGCCGTCCGTCACATCGGCGACGGCACTGCAGAACAGGTCGCGCAGCGGATTGTCGTTGATGTCCACCTCGAGCCAGCCGTCGCCTCCGATACCGGCCAAAAGATGCGCCGAGGCAAGCAGCCCGATGCCGCCACCGAGATAATGCGGGCAGAACGTCTTGCCCGATTTCAGGACGTCGCGCGCGAGGCCGGCGCAGGCGCTGAGTCCGCCCCATTTCGCAATGTCGGGCTGAACCACGCCGAGCACGTCTTCTGCGAGGACCTCGTCGAAGTCTTCGACCCTCGAAATGTTCTCGCCCGCCGCGATCGGCATCTTCGCGGCTATCCGCAGTCTGCGCCACTCCTCGCGCGGCCGATCGGCGCGGATGGGCTCCTCCAGCCAGCGCAGATCGAATGCGGCCAAGCGCGGCAGCATTTCCAAGGCCTGCGCAACGGACCACCCCTGATTGGCATCCGTGGCGAGCATGCCCGTGCCGATGAGGGCGCGCAGCGCGGCGAGATTGGCAAGGTCGGTCTCGGCACCGAAGCCGATCTTCAGCTTCAACGCGCGATGGCCGCGCTCGAGCGCAGCTTCGGCCGTCTGGGCGGCGCCGCCGGGATTGATGCCGCTGGCGTAGACCTTGATCGTGCTCGACTGTCCGCCGAGCAGCCGCCACAGCGGCAAGTTCCGACGTCGCGCGAAAAGATCCCATAGTGCGAGATCAATGCCCGAGATCGCCTGCGCGAACGGGCCGGGCTCGCCGCATTGGAGCGCCAGCACTTCGGTGCCCTTGGTCAGGATCTCGAAAATCTCAGCGGGACCGTCGAATTTGCGCCCGACGAGCCCCGGCGCAAGCACCTCGTTGATGAGCCGGGCGCGATGCTCCGCGCCCGGAGCCGGAAAGTTGGACCAGGCCTCGCCCCATCCCTCGACGCCGTCTTGGTCGACGGCGCGAACGAAGACGGCGGGCCGGTTGAGCATCTTGCCGAACGAGGTGACCACCGGCGTTGCCAGCGGATAGCGATAGCAGAACGCCTCGATCGAGCGGATGGTGAAGCTGTCGGTCATATTGCAGATCCTGCGAGATTACGCGGAGCCGCTACCATCTCAGTAAGCGCGCGCGAAGTCACCTTCCTGCTTGATATCGGTGAAGACGGGAAAGCGCGCCTTCCATGGCGTGCCCTTGGCCGTGGTCAACTGGTTGAGCCGCTCCAGCACGCCGAGGCCGTCCTTGCGCAGGCTGGCCGAGACTGCTGCGCGGTCCGGAAAATTCTTCAGGACGGCATCGAGCCAGATGGTGCGGCCCGCCAGGAACCCGCTTGCACCTGCGGCATAAGAATAGTCGAGGACGCGCTCGAACTTTTCGGGGGCAGCGCCGCCCGACAGCAGCACCCAGGGGATGCTGCGTTCGCGGCAGATGTCACCGATCGCGTCGAACTCTCTCTGCGCGGCCTTGGCCTCCGCGCTGTCGTCACGGGCTGGCAGACTGTTGGCTGCAAGCGGGCTCTCCAGCTTGAGGAGATCGACGCCGTATTCCGGTTTTGCAAATTCGCGGACGCTGTCGATGACGAGACCCGGCAGCTTGCCGGGCGATTCCACGTAATCGGCCGTGTGATTGGCGCTGCCGAGGAACGGATAGACGAGCAGTTCGAGAACATAGGGAATGTCGTGGCGGGCGCAGTCTTCGCCGATCTCGCGCACGAACTTCTTCTGATGCTCGTTCACCGCGGCATCGGCGTCCGGCCGGTACCAGGCCAGCACCTTGACGGCGTCGCCGCCCATGGCGCGGATCTTTTCCACACTCCAGTTGGTGATGGCGCGCGACTTCCGGCCGCCCACGGTTTCCTCGACGCGATGCTCTTCCAGCGTCATGATCAGGCCGCAGCGCGGCGGCAACAGGTCGATCGCGGCGGGCACCGCAAAGTTCGGATCGAACAGCATCGAGCTGCAATGCGGCGCGAGGTTCTCGACCAGGAGACGCTTGGCCGCAGTGACGTCGGAATACTCGACCTGCTCCCGCGTGATGCCTTTGGCTTTCGCAATCGCATCGAACAGTGGCGGCCGCTGATCCAGCGCGACCATGCGAAAGTGGCCGTCCGCGTCAGCAAGCCGGGCCAGGCCGCGGTTCTTTCCAATCGTTCTCATGGCTTCGTCCTCATGAATACAAGACACTCGTTGATATCGGGGATTCCGTTGCGGCCGCCGGCGTGGCGGCATTTCATGGCGGCCGTGGCCGTCGAAAACGTCATGGCGGCGCGCACGTCGAGGCCAGCGCCGATCGCCAGCGCATAGGCGCCATGGAAGACATCGCCCGCGCCCGTGGTATCGACGACGTCGACGGCGAAGGCTGCCTGCCGATGCTGCTGGCCGTTCTCATACCAGCTCACGCCGCTCTCGCCGCGCGTCACGGCAATGACGCGGCAGCCGAAGCGCCCGAGCGCCGCCAGGGATTGATCATCGGCCGAACCGGCAAAAGATGCGAGCGCAGGCTCGGAGAAGATCGCGTGATCAGTCAGCGGCAACAATTGCTCGAACACCTCTGCATCGGCCATGTCGCCGTCTAGCACCGTCGGGACGCCACGCGCGCGCGCCTCGCGGAACAACGTGGCGGCGCCCTCGACCCAGCGCGGATCGGCCAGCACGGACGACGCACGCGCAACCGCTTCAAGCGGAAGCCAGTCCGCGGCCTCCGGATAGAGGCCGCGGAAATTGACGATCTGCCGCTCGCCCGAGCTGTCGACAATGATGCCGGAGACCGACGAGCGGCCATTGGGAAACAGCCGGAAATTCTCGACATCGACACCTTCGGCGATGAAGGCCGACTTCATTTCATGGCCAGCGGCATCATTCCCCGCCCGTCCCCAGAACGCGACGGACGCGCCGAGCCTTGCCACCGCCACGCTCGCATTGGCGGCCATACCGCCGCCAAGCGTGCCGTACGCGACGGCCTTGATCTTCTCGCTTCCACCCGCGAACGGCCGATCGACGCGCCAGATCTGGTCGAGCGCTGATAGCCCAAGGCAGATCACGTGCACGGGCTTCGCCCTGGACGCGACGTCCGCCAGCGCTGCGAGATCACCAATGTTGGCTGGCGCGCTCACCGAAGGACCAGTCCGTTGGCAGAGTCAAACAGATGTGTCTTGCCAGGCTGCGGACGCAAACTGATGCGATCGCCGACCTTCGGCCGCAGCGCTGGATCGACCCGCACGATGGCGGAGGCGCCGGCAAGATCGAAATGAATCAGCGTGTCCGAGCCGAGCGGCTCGACCAGCTTGACGTCGATCGCAATACCATCGGCAGCGACGACAAAATGTTCGGGGCGAATGCCCAACACGGCCTTGCCGGCCTTACGCAGGCGGCTTGCGGTCTCGCCGTCCAGCGGCACCACCGTTCCATCTTGCGAAAGGATCGCACGCTCCTGGCGCCACTCGACTGGGAAGAAGTTCATCGCGGGCGAACCGATGAAGCCGGCGACGAACTGGTTGGCCGGCCGCTCATAGACCGCCTCGGGCGTGTCATATTGCTGGATCGTGCCGCTCTGGAGCACCACGATCCGGTCGGCCATGGTCATGGCCTCGATCTGATCATGGGTGACGAAGACCATGGTGGTCTTCAGCTCCTGCGACAGCGCCTTGATCTCGGCGCGCACCTGCCCGCGGAGCTTGGCGTCGAGATTGGACAGTGGCTCGTCAAACAGGAACGCCTTGGGGTTACGCACGATGGCGCGGCCCATGGCGACGCGCTGGCGCTGGCCGCCGGAGAGCTCCTTCGGCTTGCGGTCGAGGTAAGGCTCGATGTGGAGCAACGCGGCGGCGCGCTTTACCCGGGCGTCGATCTCCGCCTTCGGCGTGCCGCGCAGCTCCAGCGCAAACGACATGTTGTCGTAGACCTTCATGTGCGGATAGAGCGCGTAGTCCTGGAACACCATGGCGATATCGCGCTGCGCGGCCTGCACGCCGTTGACGCGTTTATCGCCTATATAGAGGTCGCCTGACGAGATCGGCTCCAGGCCCGCGATGATACGCAGCAAGGTCGACTTGCCGCAGCCGGACGGGCCGACGAACACGACGAACTCGTGGTCCGCGATCTCCAGATTGAGATCGGGGATCACGGTGAAATTGCCGTAGCGTTTGACGAGGTTGCGGATCGAGATCGAGGCCATGATCGCTCAGTCCAGCGCCAGCACAGGCTTGATCAGCTCGCCCTTGGCGAAGCGGGAAAAATTTTCGGGCAAGGCCTGTAGGCCGAACTCGCCGTCGACCAGGACGCGGTATTCGTCCTTGTACTTGCGCAGCAGCTCGACATTCGGTTCGAAATCCGAGACCGGGAAATAGAAGGTCCGGATCATGTAGAAATCCTTGCGGCGGAAGACCTTGCCTTCCTCGATGGTCCAGGGCGCCGCGTTCTCGCCGACCAGCACCAGCGCACCACGCGGCAGGACCAGCTCGATGCCGAGATTGCGCGCCGCATGCGCGCCCGAGCACTCCATGATGAGGGCAAAGCGCTTGGAGGTATCGCCGACCGGGTGCGCCTTCGCGCCGAAGGACTGCGCGATCTTCAGCCTCGCCGCGTTGGGATCGGCGACGAAGATGTCGCTATAGCCGAGCGCGCGGAGCGCCAGCACCACGCCGAGGCCGACCGGCCCTGCCCCCATGACGAGGACCGGACCTGCCTCACGCGCTGGCACCACCCGACTGACGAAGCGCACGGCGTGGCCTGATGTGCCGATGGTGTCGAGCAGCAGCGGCGCAAGGCTGTCCTCGATATCATCGGGCACCGGCAGGAGGCAGTTTTCCGGCACCGGCACATATTCGGCGTAGCCGCCCGGCCTGTTCCAGCCGATCAGGCTGGAGACTTCCAGGCACATCTGGGTGTCGCCGCGCTCGCAGGCGGCGCAACGACCGCAATGAAGCGGGATATAAACGGCGCAGCGGAGGCCGTGCAGCCGGTGACCGGGCTGCTCGACCACGCCAAAAATCTCGTGGCCCGCGGTGAACTCGGCACCCTTGTGCCAGAGCTTGAAGTCCGAGCCGCACAGCGCGGTGCGCGAGACCCGCACCAGCACCTCGCCGGTACCGATTTCGGGCATCGCGACACGCTCGATGGTGATGCGGTCATTGCCGTGGAAGACCGCGGCCTGCATGATCGAGTTCGGACGGGGAGATACGTTCATCAGATACCTAGCCTTTCACCGCGCCGAGCGTCAGTCCGGACACCAGCCAGCGCTGAACCAGGGCCGCCAGCACCAGCGGCGGCAACGCGATCAGCGTCGCCGCGGCCATGAGGGCGCCCCATTGCGTCGAGCCTTCGCCGATGAAGTTGAAGGCCGCCGCGATCAGCGTCTTGGTGTCGCCGTTGGAGAGCACCAGCGCAAACAGGAAATAGTTCCACGAGAACACGAAGGCGAGGATCGCAGACACAGCGACACCGGACGCCACCAGCGGCAGCGCGATGCGCCAGAGGATGCGCGTGACGCTGCACCCATCCACCTGCGCCGCCTCGAACACGCTGCGCGGAATGCCGTCGAACGACGGCAGCAGAACCCAGATCACGATCGGCAGCGTGATCACGGCATGGCTGAGGATCAGCGCGGTATAGGAGCCGATCATGCCGATTTGCCGGAACATGACGTACCACGGCAGCAGAAACAGTGTGCCCGGCGCCATGCGCGCGGCAAGCGTCAGGATCGCCGGCCACGAAATCCGCGTCCAGGAGACGGCGAAGGCGGCGGGAATTCCAAACAGCAGTCCCAGCGCGGTCGAGCCGACCGTGACGATGAGGCTGTTGAGCGCGTAGCTGAGGAACGGCGTGGTCTTGGTCAGCTCAACATAATTCTCCAGCGTCGGCGTGAAGATCAGCGTCGGCGGATAGGCGGTGACCTCGAAGGACGGCTTGAACGAGGACAGCACCATCCAGACCGTCGGCGCCATGATGAGCACGCCGGCGAGCACGAGCTGGATGGTGTTGAGCCAGCGGATCCAGCGATCGGTGGTGGCTGCGTCGGTCATGAGGTCACCACGCCACCGCGCCGCGCAGGCGGTTGAAGGCAAGCACGGCGCCGAACACGATCGCCGTCAGCGTCAGCATCAGGGCGCTGGCATAGCCGATGTTGAAGAATTCGAAGCCGACCCGGAAGCCGTAGATGTTGAGCGTGTTCGAGGCGTTGCCCGGACCGCCCTGGGTCGTGATGTAGATGATGTCGAAGAAGCGCAGCAGATCGACGCTGCGCAGAATCGCCGCGGTGACGATGGTCGGCAGCAGCAGCGGCAGCGTGATGCGCTGGAAGGTCTTGAATGGGGATGCGCCGTCGATCTGCGCGGCCTCGTAGACGCTCGGCGGCAGGGATTGCAGGCCGCCCAGCACGATCAGGGCGACGTAAGGCGTCCATTGCCAGCTGTCGATCAGCGCGACGGTCGGAATGACCCATATCGGCGAGGCCAGCCAGTCCGACGGCGGCAAGCCGAACAACTGCAGGATGTAGTTGGCGGCGCCCAGCGACGGGTCGAGGATCACCAGCCACATCATGCCGGCCACGACAGGCGGCATCATGAAGGGCGAAATGAACAGCGAACGCACGATGCCCGGCAGGCGCTTGGCGTGGAACAGCACCAGCGCCAGCCAGACGCCGAAGACGAGCTGGAGCACCAGGGACAGTACGAACAGCGCGATCGTCACCCAAAGTCCGTGCCAGAACTCGACGTCGGAGATCAGCTTCGAATAGTTGGCGAGGCCCGCGAAGGATTGCTTGCCGGTCGAGGAAAACGTCTGGAAGCCGAGCCAGATCGTGTAGATGACTGGAAACGCGATCATCGCGACAGTGAAGATCACGGCCGGCGCCGAGAGCGCCGCCAGCTCCAGTTTCTGCCGGTCCTGCGTGAGTGTCGCAGCCGTGTCCGACATGCGTTCGTGCCCTCGATCGAGTTAGGTGCCGGCAGGCAGCTCGCCTGCCGGCATGAGGCCGTTAGTTCAGAGCGATCAGCGCATCGAGCGCCTTGTCGGCATCCGCGCAGGCCTGGTCGATCGGCTTCTGCTTCAGGATCAGATCCTGCACGGCCTGACCGATGAACTCGCGCGATTGCGGATTGGCGACGATGGGATAGCCGACTTCGGACGAGCCCTTGGTGGCGAGCACGTCGAGCGCCGCCTGCCACTCCTTCCGCACCGGCTCTTCATCGATCCACTTGCGATACTCGGGATCGTTGGCGACGGACGGACGCGGCGGCGCAATGCCCTGGAGCGCCATCTTCTTCTGCACCTCGGGGCTGGTCGCCCACTGCACGAAGTACCAGGCCGCATCCGGCTGCTTGCTGTGGGAGGAAACTGCCATTCCCCAGCCGATCGTGGTCGGCACCTGACCGGCCTCGCCGGCCGGAAACGGCAGCAGGCCGGTGTCCTTCAGGCGCGCGCCGCCTTCCATCACCGTGCGCAGCTCGTTCGACGATTCGAACGCCATCGCGGCGCGGCCGCTGCGATAGAGCGCGGAAATCTGCTGGAAGCTGTAGTTGACGACGCCGGGAGGTCCGAAGTCGCGCAGCAGCCGGCTGTAGGTGTCGAGCGCCTCCTTGCCCTTGGCGGAGCAGAGGTTCGACTTGCCGCCAGCGATGTACGTGCCGCCGATATTGTGCAGCATGTTGCTGAAGGTGTAGGCGACCGCCGGCTTGAGGCCGCGCGAGACGAACGGCGTCACCGCGCTGTCGCAAGCCTTGATCTTCTCGGCCGCAGCCTCGACGTCCTTGATCGTCTTCGGCGCATCGAGGCCGCACTTCTTGAAGATGTCGGTGCGGTAATAGAAGATCGGCCCTTCGAGATTCATGGGCATGCTGGTGAGCTTGCCGCCAAAGGTCGCGGCCTTGAGCAGGGCCTGGCTCAGCCCGCTCGGATCATAGTCTTTGGCGACCTCGTTCTTGGCCATCACGGTGAGATCGGCATACCAGCCGGCGGCGGCGAACTGCTCGCCCTCGCGCGAGGGCAGCGTCATGAACACGTCGACCTCGTCGCTGTTTGCGTTCATGACGGTGACCAGGCGCTGACGCATCTGCTGTTCCTGATAGCCGTCGACCTTCAGCGTCATGCCGGTCAGCTTCTCGAAATCGGCCTTGTAGGTCAGCAACGCCTGCGAGACCGGATTGTTGTTGGCGAGAAAGGTGACGGTCTTGCCCTTGAACTTCATCCAGTCGAAATCGGCGGCGTGCGCCTGCGCGCTGGCCGCAATCGCGAGAGCGGGCAACGCGACATGCGTCGCGAGCATCCTGGCCTTCATTGAACTATCCTCCCGGCTGGCCGCCTTAAACTGGCAGACCTTTTTGAATACGACCTGAAAACGGTTACAACTTAAGCCACACCATCGCCGTGTCAAGCGATGGACAACCTATGCAATCTGCGGCAGATTTACGAGATTGTCGCTATCCAGCGGCGGCCTGAGCCGAAATGTAACGTTACATTCATGCGCCTGACCAACGCCAAGTCTGTGAAACAGGGCATCCGCGCCGTGGCGGCCCGCGCCGGCGTCTCGACGGCATCGGTCTCGCGCGCCCTCAACAATCCCGACGCGGTGAGCCCATCCTTGCGTGCGCGCATCGAGCAGGCGATCGACGCGCTCGGCTACATCCCGCATGCGCCGGCGCGCATTCTCTCGTCACGCCGCTCGCGCACGCTCGGCGCGATCGTGCCGACCATCGACAACACGATGTTTGCGCGCGGCATTGCCTCGCTTCAGCAATATCTGTCCTCGGTCGGATATATGCTGTTCCTCACCACCAGCGGCTACGATCTCGACGTCGAACTGCAGCAGGCGCGCAATCTGATCAGCCGCGGTGTCGACGGCCTCGTGCTGCGCGGCGACTGCCATCACGACGGATTGCGAAAACTGCTCGCGGACAATGCAGTGCCCTTCATCAATGTCGGCATCTACCAGCCTGACCGGCCCTACCCTTGCGTCGGCACCGACAACGAAGCGGCCGCCCATCGCGCCGCCGCGCATGTCATCGAGCTCGGCCATCGCCGGATCGGGATCGTCTCGGCGCTCCAGCGCAACAATGACCGCGCCAGCGCGCGCGTCGCCGGCTTCCGCCGCGCGCTCGCCGAGAACGGTCTCGAGCTTCCCCCGCAATGGCATGTCGAGGTGCCCTATACGCTGGACGACGCGCGTGAGGCGGCCCGCCATCTCCTCAATCTCAGGGATCGCCCGACCGCCGTAGTGTGCGGCAACGACGTCATCGCCTATGGCGTGCTGCTGGAGGCGGAGCGCGACGGGTTCTCCGTGCCGCGCGATCTGTCGGTCGTCGGCTTCGACGACCTCGACTGGAGCCGCCATTTGCGGCCGAGCCTGACCACGATCCACGTTCCGACCGGGGAAACCTGGCAGCGCGCCGGCGAATATCTGGTCCGCAGCCTCGCCGGCGAGCAGACCATCATGCACCGCGAGATCGACTTCTCGCTGGTGGTCCGCGAATCGACCGCTCCGCCGCCGAAACCCCTGAACTGAGACCCTTGCGATGAACTCGAACTTTTCTCTCGCACCCGGCTTTCATGCCGTCGTGATCGGTGGCGCCGGCGACATTGGTGCCGCGATCAGCAACCAGTTTTGCGACCTCGGCGCCACGGTCACGGCAACAGGCGCCAACGATGCCGACCTTGGCCGCACCCTGCTCAAGCCACGCGCGGGCCTCACACTCGCGACGCTCGACGTCACCGATGATGAAGCTGTGACGTCATTCGCCCACCAGCACAAGCGCGCCGATGCGCTCGTCAACTGCGCCGGTATCCTTGCACGCGACAGGGAATTCGAGATCGAGACCTTCATGAAGGTGCTCGACGTCAATCTCACCGGCACGTTCCGGACCTGCATGGCGTTCCGTCCAATGCTCGCGGAGAGCAAGGGCTCGATCGTCAACATCGCCTCGATGAATGCGACGTTGGCGCTGCCGCGAATCCCTGCCTATTGCGCCAGCAAGGGCGGCGTCGTGATGCTGACCAAGGCACTCGCCCTCAAGTGGGCCGAGGACGGTATCCGCGTCAATGCGGTGGCACCCGGCTACATCGAAACCGCGATCAACGCCGCCGGCCGCACCGATCGCGCACATTATCAGCGCATCGCCGACCGCACCGCCTTCAAGCGCTGGGGACAACCAAAAGACATCGCCGGCGCAGTCGCATTCCTCTGCATGCCAGCTTCGCAATATGCGACTGGTACGGTGGTCGCGGTGGACGGCGGATTTCTTGCGGGATGAGTCAGAACGATCCGAACATCGACCCCAGGATCAGGACGGCCACGAGCGCGATGATGCAGCTGACGATCACGGTCATCACCATGTCGAGATAGCTTTCACGGTGGGTGAGACCGCTGATCTGCAACAGCAGGAGCACGGTGCCGTTGTGGGGAAGCGCGTCCAGTGTGCCGGCGCTCATCGTCGTGATGCGATGCAACAAGTCCGGAGCGAGGTGATGCTCGGTTGCCAGGCGCATGAAATCGTCGCCAAATGCATTGAGCACGATGGCCATGCCTCCGGAGGCGGTCCCGGTCAGCCCCGCCAGCACATTCATCGAGACGGCCAGCGAGACGAGCGGTCCGCCTTGAATCGAGAAGACCGCGTCGCGAACCGTCGCAAATGCCGGTAATGCGGCCACGACCGCGCCGAAGCCGACAAGGCTCGCGATCATCAGCATCGGCAGGGCTGCGGAATTCGCGCCGGCGTCGAGACTTTCACGCACGGATGGCAAGCGTCGCAGGTTGACGAGAAGGACGGTCAGGTTTGCCGCAATGAGCGCGACGATCACCGACCAGACGCCGGACACGGCCCCGATCGTCGTGCCGCCCCACTGCTCCTCGGACAGAAACGAAAAATCGAGCCGCGGAAACACAACAAGCGACATCAGGAAATTCGTGCCGATGACGACGACGAGCGGCAGCACGGCCAGCGCGAAGCTAGGCCCGCTTTCAGCCGGCTTGCCGTGCGGCAGCTCGGCCGGATCGAAGTCGCCTGCCGGCGCCGCCTGTTCGCGCACGATCTCGCTCACGACAGGAGTGAAGCTCGCCCCGCCGCCGTATCCCTCGCCGGCCTTGCGAGCGGCCGTCTCGGCCCGGCCAAGCCACCACATCCCGAAAACGAAGATGATAATGGATGCGATGATACTGAGCCCCGGGGCCGCGAAGGTGGTCGTGCCGAAGTACGGCATCGGAATGGCGTTGTTGACTGAGGGCGTTCCGGGCATCACCGACATCGTGAACGTGAATGCACCGAGCCCGATCGTTGCCGGCAGCAGACGGCGCGGGAGATCCGCGGCCCGGAACATCTCGTGCGCCATCGGCACCAGCACGAAGAAGGCGACGAACACACTTACGCCGCCGTAGGTCACGATCGCCGAGGCGATCACTACCGCCAATATCGTGCGGGTGGTTCCCAGTCTTTTCGTCAAACCCTGCGCGATGGCGCTGATCGAGCCGCTGTCACCCATCAGCTTGCCGAACAATCCGCCTAGCATGAACATGGGAAACCATTGGGCGACGAACCGCGCCGCCCCGCTCATGAATGTTTGCGTCCACTGAGCGAGCAACGGTTCGCCCGAGAATGCGGCCGCGATGAGCGCCGCCAGCGGAGAGACCAGCAGCACGCTGACGCCCCGGTACGCGAGCCACATCAGCAGCGCTAGTCCGATCAACACCCCAAGCAATCCCATGGTGCACCTTCCAGCAATTTCGGAGCGATGATCGCCGCGTTGCGGATCAAGCTCCTGCGACAGGCTTTTCGACGTCGTTTGCGACAGGAGCGACCGTCTCCAACCGCTGTCGCGGCAACAGGAACAGCCACGTCACCAGCACAAACGGCGCGGTGAGCGCCGGGATGGCAAACGGGGTCAACGCCACGTTCAAGGCCGCCTGGGCGATCACCGTGAACACCGTCGCAAGGGCTGCGTAGGCAGCGACGCGCCAGCTCGGTCGATAGAAGACGGTCCCAAGCGCGATCGCCGTGAGAACCGGACTGAACCCAAGCAGACCACCGGTGATCAGGTCGCTCTCGGCGCCGAAAAGATGGGCCGTCAACACAGCCAAGACCGCTCCCCCGAGCGCGAAGGCGGCTGCTGCGAGCGAGCTCACAGCGAGTCCCGCAAGCAGGAGCAGCGCCGCGATGCCGCTGGCTTTCAGAAACACCTGGGAGATGCTCAGGACCACGCCATTGACGAGGTCGATCAGCTGGAGCGGGCTCGCCTTGTAGGGTTGGAAGGCGGCCACGACTGCGCCGGACGGCAGCGCCGTTCCCGCAAGCCCGGAAAACCCATACGTGGCCAGCAAGAGAAGCCACGTCGTGAGCACGAACGGAAATGTGAGTGCGCCTCCCCACGGCTTGACGACGTTCGTGGTGGCAAGCATCACGACCACGGAGACGGCCGCTCCCAGGATCACGTACACCCAAAGCAGCGGTCCGGGCGCCAGGAACGTCGCCAGCGCGAGGCCGACGAGAATGCCGTTGAATCCATAGAGACCGGAATGAAGCGGCTCGCTTTCGACGTGAAGCCATAGCGCGGTCAGGTTCGAGACGATAACCGCGAGCACGCCGGCGATCGCGACCTGGGGCGTGCCGGCAGCGTAGGAGCCCCAGGCGATCGCGGCGAGGAAGAGCGCCCCGCTCAGCGGATTATCCTGGAACATGACCTGTCCAATGCCGCGCAGATTGGTGTCCAGGAACCGCAACGCGCCTGACGACACCGAGAGGCTTTCCCAGTTGGCCAAGATCTTTTCCATTGCTGCCTCCTCGAACTCGTCCGGCCGGCAAGCCGTCGGCAGCGCTCGCTACCGCCACAAATACGGCGGCGGCAGCGCGGCACCGACGACCTCCTCGCGGACTATCCCCCAGAATTCGCGTACCTTGGCCTTCACCTGCGCCGTTTCCCGGCCGAGCACCTTGAAGATCAGGCCGGCCTCATTCGGCAGGCGACACGCGCCGAAGGCGATGCCTTCCGCGAGGTCGACCGCCGCCTGCATGCGTTCGTGGATGCGCTCCGCCCTCTCCATCGGCGTGCACAGGATCACGTTGGCGAGTACGTCGAAGGAGTTCATCACACCCGTCTGCCGCATCTGGTAGCGCTGCGGCTCGATCACGAGCTTCTCCGCGAACAGGGATCGGCCATCGGGCCGCGCGGCCGAGGTCGATATCGACAACACCGTTGCGCCAAAGCACTCGTCGGGATGATGGTGCTTGCGGCCGGGCTGAATGATTTCCGAGAACAGCAAGGTCGCCGACGGCGCGATGCAGATCTGCGTGTCGCTGAGAAACCGCGAGTGCCGGTGCGGAATCACGGGATCGGGGAGAAACTCCAGATAGGCATCGTCGGCGAGCGTGATCGTCTGACTTTGCGCCGCGTAGTTGGCGTCCATCGCATGAATCTTGGTGGCCGACTGTGACGTCAGATGAACCTGCGCAGCTGGACCAAGGCTGATGTCGAGACCGAGCCGGTCTCCCTGCAACACGCAGCCGGTGGTGGTGATGAGGAACACGCTCGCCAGGCCTGGGATCGCTTCGTCGCAGTAGAGCGGCCGCTGCACCATATAGGGCGCGCGGCGTTGCAAATCGGTCAGGATGGTCTGGCCGGCGCGCTGCTCGAAGCCCAGGCGCAGGAACCCGGTCTTTCCGACAGTGCCGCTGCGCATCTGCGGCGGCTCGTCCTGAAAGGACGCAAATTCCGGCATCGATGCGCCGAGAGCCTCGGCCCGAGACCAGGGATGGAACGCTGCCGGTATCATGCCAACCGCCGTTCGCGCGGATTGATGTCGAACAGGAACTCCCGCTCGATCAGCCCCACCAGCTCCGGAATGCCTTCGCCCGTCTTGCAGTTGGTGAACAGGAACGGCTTTGCGCCGCGCATCAGCTGCGAATCCCGCCTCATCACCTCGAGGCTGGCTCCGACGTGAGGGGCAAGATCGGTCTTGTTGATGACGAGGATGTCGGAATAGGTGATCCCGGGCCCGTTCTTGCGCGGGATTTTGTCGCCCGCGGCGACGTCGATCACATAGATGAAATAGTCCACCAAGGCGGGCGAGAAGGTCAGGGTCAGATTGTCCCCTCCACTCTCGATCAGCACGACGTCGCTATCGGGGAAGCGCCGCTCCATATCCTCGACCGCGGCGAGGTTCATGCTCGGGTCTTCGCGCACGGCGGTGTGGGGGCAGGCGCCCGTCTCCACGCCGATGATGCGCTCGTGGAGCAGGATGCCCTTGAGTGTCCGCTGAACGTGCTTGGCGTCCTCGGTCGTCACCACGTCGTTGGTGATGATGAGCACCTTGATGCCGAGCTCGAGCAGGCGCGGTGTAATGGCTTCGACGATCGCCGTCTTTCCCGACCCCACCGGGCCGCCGATACCGATGCGCGTGATACTCTTCGACATGACGGGGCTCCATTCGACGTCAGTTCATGAACAGGCGCACATGCGCTCTCGTGTGGACAGCGGCCAGAATCTCGGCGAGGGGCGCAAAGCCGGCCATGTCCGACAGCCGCGCCGTCGCGGCGATCGCGTACATCGCCTCCGCCTGCCCGGTGAGCTCGTAGAGAATCCGCTGCGTTTCGATGTGGCTGATCTTCATCAGCCGCAGCGCCGCACCGAGGATCGTCGTCGCCACCCCATACTGGTGCACGACGAACGCCTCATAAGCCGGCAACTCCTGCACCGCGAAATTGATCGCCAATGCGATCGGGTAGCAGCCCGGAGTGACCGCCTTCGCAATGCATTCACGCCAGGTGCAAAGCAGCGGCGCGCCGACCACCTCGACACCCATGTCCGTGAACTTCCGGCCCATGCGAACCGACATTACCCGCGCTTCGCCCGAGAGCTTGCGCGCATAGACCTGCGCGTCGATGCGCGCGAGGGTCTCGATGTCTCCGGCGAGGGCCGCGCGATGCGCAGCGATCAGGGCGACGCAGTCACCGCGCGCCGCCTGTTCCAGCGCCGTCAGCGCAAAGGCTCGCAGAGTGGCCACGTCAGTGACGACGCCCTGCTGAACGGCGGATTCCAGTCCGGACGAAAACGAGAACGCGCCGACGGGAAACATCGAGTCGCCAAACTGGAGCAGCCGCGAGAGCGATGCGGCGGTCCTCGGTGCGCCCGCATTGTCATTTGCGGTGATCACGCGCGGAGCCGGCCGTTACCGGCGAGGTTCGTTGGTGAGGAGCGGTGGCCGGGTGAGCGTGGACATGCGCCTGCGAATGTCCGTTGACCTGCCCAGCCTCCGCCGCGTCGTGGACGTGGCTCTCGTGCGCGTGAGAATGCACCGGCCCTTCGGCGCCGCCGAACAGCCGGCGGGATTCATGCGGAGCGAGGTAAGGAACGACTTCGCGTCCGGAGACGAATTCGTAATGGATGCCCTCAAAGTGGTGCGTCTTCATGACGGAGGCCATCACCTTGCGATCGACGGTGAGCGGGACATAGACGCAGGTGCCCTTGACGAGGGCCGGCCAGTGCTGGTTGCCCATGGCGTGGCCGAGCTCGACGCATGTCCGCATCGCGAGGTCGGGCGCCTCGGCGGTCAGCTCGTCCAGATGCACAATCATGACGTCCCGCAGCTCGATCCGTGCCACCAGCGCCGCATGCGTCCGCTCATCCCAGAGCAGGATGTCACCATCGCAAAGATGCGTGTGGCGATCGAGCGAGACCGCTACCTGCGCGCCTTTGGCCGTGGTCTTGCGAAAACGGCTCTTCTGCGCCTCCCACTGGTCGATCTCGACCAGATCTATCTCGGCGTCCGACAGCCGCCCTGCCCATACCGGATCGGCGGAATTGCCCAGGACGCTTTCGATCATGATCATGGCCGATCCTCAGCTGAAGAAATATTTCTGGTTCAACGACACCGTCGTCAGTGGCGGAACGGTCGCGTGCTTGCCGTCCACGGTCACGGCGAAGGTCTCCGGACTGACCTCGATCTTCGGCGTGCCGGTATTGCGAACCATATTCTGCTTTCCGATCTTGCGCACGTTCCGCACCGGCATCACCTGGCGGCGCAGACCCAGCCGTTCCTTGACGCCCGCGGCATGCGCGGCGCCGGAGACGAAGGTGATGCAATTGGCCGCCAGCGCATCGCCATAGGCGCCGAACATGGGCCGGTAATAGGTCGGTTGCGGCGTCGGCAGCGAGGCGTTCGGATCGCCCATCACCGCCCAACTGATGAAGCCGTTCTTGATCACGATCTTCGGCTTGGCGCCAAAGAAGGCCGGCTCCCACAGCACGAGATCGGCGATCTTGCCGACCTCGACCGAGCCGAGCACGTCCGCGATGCCATGCGCGATTGCGGGATTGATGGTGATCTTCGCGACGTAGCGCAGCACCCGGAAATTGTCGTTGCCCGGCGCGTCCTCCGGCAGCTTGCCCCGTCCGGTCTTCATCGCGTCCGCGGTCTGGATGCAGCGCAGCCAGCATTCCCCGATCCGTCCCATCGCCTGCGAGTCACTCGAGAACATCGAGATGACGCCGAGGTCCTGAAGAACGTTTTCCGCGGCGATGGTTTCGGCGCGGATGCGGCTCTCGGTGAATGCGACATCCGAGGGGATGTCGGGGCTGAGGTGGTGACACACCATGATCATGTCGTAGAGCTCCGCCTGCGAGTTGATGCCGTAGGGAAGCGTCGGATTGGTCGACGACGGCAGGACGTTGGGAAGCCCGGCGATCTTGATGATGTCGGGCGCGTGGCCGCCGCCGGATCCTTCGGTATGGAACGAATGAACCGTTCGCCCCTCGAACGCCGCGATCGAATCGTCGATGAAGCCGGATTCGTTCAGCGTGTCGGTGTGGATGCAGACCTGCGTATCGGTCTCATCGGCGACCGTGAGCGCGGAGCGAAGCACAGCCGGCGTGGTGCCCCAGTCTTCGTGGCATTTGACGCCGACCGCCCCCGCCTCGATCTGTTCAACCAAGGCCGCTTTGCCGTGGCCGTGTCCCTTGCCGAGAATGCCGACGTTGAGCGGCCAGTTCTCGAACGCGCGCAGCATCATGCTGATGTTGCCCGGCCCCGACGTGACCGTCGTGGCGTTGGATCCGTCCGAAGGACCGGTCCCGCCCCCGATCAAGGTGGTCGTGCCGTTCGAAAGCGCGGCCTCGGCCTGCTGCGGCGAGATGAAATGGATGTGCGTGTCGATGCCGGCGGCCGTCAGGATGAGATGCGAGCCCGAGATCGCGTCGGTCGCCAGGCCCAGCTCCAGGCCGGGCGTGACGCGATCCATCGTCTGGGGATTGCCGGACTTCCCGATGGCACAGATGCGCCCATCCTTGATGCCGACATCGGCCTTCACGATGCCCAGCATCGCGTCGATGACGGTCACGTTGGTGATCACGAGGTCGGGTGCGCCGCCCGCCCGCGTCACCTGATTGTCCATGCCCATGCCTTCGCGCATGCTCTTGCCGCCGCCGAAGACGATTTCGTCGCCGTAGCCGCCGCGCAGGTCGCGCTCGATTTCAACGAACAGACCGGTATCGCCCAAGCGGATCCGGTCGCCTGTCGTCGGCCCGAACAGGCCGACATATTCCTGCCGGGAGATGGTCGCCATCACGGTCCTCGTTCAAGAAATTGCCGCATCACGCCTTGGTCTGCGAGGAACGAAAGCCCCGTTCCGTGGCCAGCGCCACCGCCCTGGATTTCACCGTGGCGGCGTTCTTGCCGGCGGTCGGACCATCGACGAGATTGTTGAAGCCATAGACGGCGCGCTTGCCGCCGTAGGGAACGAGCTGAACCTCGCGCTCGTCGCCGGGCTCGAACCGCGTTGCGGTCGAGGACGGAATGTTCAGATGCAGGCCGAACGCCGCGGCGCGGTCGAATACCAGTGCGGGATTGACCTCGAAGAAATGGAAGTGCGAGCCGACCTGAATGGGGCGATCTCCGGCATTGCGCACCTTGAGCGCGGTCACCGGTCGATCGGCATCGAAGGTGATCGCCGCCGGGCTGCACACATAGCCGCCAACCGGTACACTCGACGTGGCCGGATCGACATCGGCGGCAATCTTGGGGCCCAGTTTTGGTCCGGCCATGTCGACCTCCTCCAAGCGTTCACTGGATCGGCGTATGCACCGTGACCAGGCGGCTGCCATCGGTGAACACGGCCTCGACCTGCACCATGGCGATGAGATCGGCGACGCCATCCATGACGTCGGCCTTGGTGAGAACGGTGCGCGCCTCGTTGGTGACGTCCTCGATCGTCTTGCCTGCGCGCGCGCCATCGAGGGCCGCTGCTGAAATCACGGCGACCGCTTCGGGATAGTTGAGCTTGAGGCCTTTGGCCCGTCGTTTCAGCGCCACGTCGGCCATCATGTGGACGAGCAGCTTGTCGAATTCTCGCGGGGTTAGCTGCATGGGATTCTCCCGAAGCCCGGCTCCCAAGGACCGCAACCACGTTGGAACAACTCTCCGGCAAGAATCATCCGGTGTTCTACTCAGTCGGAGATCGGGAAATACCAATGAGCCGATGTCGTCATGCTCGGCTCTTGCCTTGGTCAGTATGATGGCCTTTGATGAAGCTCACACCGAGGTGCGGCCATGGTGGCCCAGGCGACGAACCAGGCGACGAAGCGGTCTTTGCGAGGTATCGAGCTCGGCACCGCCCTGCTGTTCGGCGGGCTCATCTTCGCCAATGCCGCGGCGTGGCTCTGGGCATTCGCGCTGTTCGCCGACCGTCCAGTGGTCATGGCCACCGCCCTGCTCGCCTGGGTGTTCGGCCTGCGTCACGCCGTCGACGCCGATCATATCGCCGCGATCGACAACGCGGTGCGCAGGTTGATCCAGGCGGGCGGCTCGCCGAAATGCGCTGGACTCTATTTCGCGCTCGGGCACTCCAGCGTGGTCGTGGCGGCGACCATGCTGCTGTCGGAAACCGCAATCGGCTTCTGGGGTGACGACAGCCCGGGCAGGCGCATCGGCGGCCTGGTCGGCACTTCGGTTTCGGCCGCGTTCCTGCTGCTGATCGCGCTGATCAATCTTGCCATCTTCATCGGCCTGTGGCGCACCTTCCGATCTGTACACCGGAAGGCAAGCCATGGGATCGAACACCTCGACGCCGGTGTCCCCGGCGCAGGCATGCTGGCGCGCCTGCTCAGCCCGGCGTTCCGCATCGTGACCAAGACCTGGCACATGTATCCGCTCGGCTTCCTGTTCGGGCTCGGCTTCGATACGGCAACCGCAATCGGCCTGATGAGCATCTCGGCAGCGGAAGCGGTTCGCGGCGGATCAGCCGGGAGCGTCCTGGTGTTTCCGGCATTGTTTGCCGCCGGCATGGCACTAGTCGACACTGCCGACAGTGTGTTGATGGTGAACGCCTATCGATGGGCCTTCGTCGATCCGCTGCGCAAGCTCTGGTACAATCTCACGATCACCGGGGCGTCGGTCGTCATCGCACTCTTCATCGGCGGAGTGGAGGCGCTCGGCCTGCTTGGCAGGCAGTTCGAGCTGTCAGGCCATTTGTGGTCGGCCATTGCCGGCCTCAACGAGAGCCTTGCGGATCTCGGCTTCATGGTGATCGGCCTGTTCGGGTTGGCCTGGCTCGTATCCGTCGCGTTGTACCGCGCGTTCGTTGCAGATCGCGAGCCTCAACGGAGCACGCGGCGTCTCGCCTGTGCCGAGGCGCGCGACGTGGCGTGATGGCCTCAGGGCGCGACCAGCTTCTTGCGAATGGCGTAACGGACCAGCTCGGCGGTGGATGACATCCTAAGCTTGCGCATGGCCGAGGCGCGGTGGGTCTCGACGGTCTTCACGCTCAGCTTCAGGATCGTGCTGATCGACTTGTTGGTATGCCCTTCCGCGATCAGCTGGACCACGCTCTGCTCGCGCGAGGTCAGCAGCATGTCGGTCCGGTTCTGCTTGTTCATCTGGTAATCGTGAAGCAGCTTCTCCAACAGGATGCTGGTGAAGTAGGGCCTGCCGTCGAGCAGGGCCTCGATCGCGAAGATCAGGTGCTTGCGGGCGTCCGACTTGAACAGGAAGCCGCGCACCCCCGCCAGGATGGCTTCGGTCAGAAGCTCCTCGCTCTCGTGCATCGTCAGGATCAGGACTTCGGCACGAAGATGGAGCGCCTTGAGGCGGCGACTGACCTCCAGGCCGTTCATGATCGGCATGGAATAGTCCACGATCAGGATATCCGGCCTGGTTTCGAGCGTCAGCGCAACCGCTTGCTCGCCGTTGGTCGCCTCTCCGCTCACGATCCAGTTGGAATGCGTTTCGACGATCGCGCGCAGACCGGAACGCACGACTTCATGATCGTCCGCAATCAAGATGCGCTTCACGGCATCGTTCCCGTTTTCCCGCTTTGCCCGCGAGGCCGTCAACGACGCTGGCGATCATAGGGGCAGCGGCCGCGGGCGTTATCCAGCAAAACCCTGATATTCCACGGCGAAGGTCCTGACGCCGGAACGCCGCATCGATGTTCCAGTCTCAAGCCTCGACAAGTCCGGCCCGGACGGCGTAGCGAACCAGCCCTGCCGTCGAGTTCACCTCGAGCTTGCGCATCGCGGACGCCCGGTGGGCCTCGGTCGTCTTGACCCTGAGGTTGAGGATCGCGCTGATTCCCTTGTTGCTGTAACCCTCGGCAACCAGCTTGACCACCAATTGCTCCCGCGCGGTGAGCTCGTCGTGGCGCTTGCCATCGGCTGCAGGCCCGCGATCGAGTTCCGCCGAGCAGCTTCTGTTGCAGAACGGCCTGTGCAGCAGCAGCGATTCGACTGCAGCAAGCAGCAGCTTGTTGGCATCAGACTTCACCAGGAATGCGCGCGCCCCGGCCTCGAACGCCTGCTGCGCCAGCAGGCCCGAATTGTGCACCGTGAAGATCAGCACCTCGGTCTGCAGCGGATAATCCCGGATCCGCCGCGCCACCTCGACGCCGGTCATGCGCGGCATGGAGAAGTCGACGATGGCGACATGGGGCCGGCTCTCGATCGCGGCGGCCACCGCCTTGCCGCCATCGTTCACCTCCGCCACCACCTCCCAATCCGCCCGCTGCTCGATCACCGCCCGTAATCCCGACCGTACCGCCTCGTGATCGTCGGCAATGAGAATTCGCTTCATGGCAGAACGCTCCGGTATCCTTTCACGGCGTTTCGGTCCGGACCCCGGACCTGGCACCGCGGGGGCTAGTGTTCTTTCCTCGACCGGGTCCCTGCGCGGGCCCTCGTCGTTGTCGTGTCTCTTCGCCGATTGTCCCCTGTCGCCAGGCCATAAGGAAACGCTGCGTACAAGACCGTGCCGGATTGCGGCGCTGCCCGATTGGGATGGATGTCGAGCGTGCCGCCAATCTCGTGCAGCCGTGCCCGCATCGCCGGAATTCCAACCCCGATCGATGCCGTCTTGGTGCCGCGCCGGCCGGGCTCTGCCGGGAGACCGCGTCCGTTGTCGCGGACCGTCATGTGGAACCAGTCGTCGGCCACATCGATGATAATCGCCACCTCCGTCGCCTTCGCGTGACGGAAAACGTTGGTCAGGGCCTCCTGGACGACGCGCAGCAACGAGCGCTTGGTTTCGTAGAGCAACCGATCGACCTCCGGCACGATGTCGACCGTCACCCGCAACGACGTGCGCGCCGCAAATCCTTCCGCGTATCGTTCAATGGTGGCCTTCAGGCCCTCTCCCGCCAGGTTCCGGGGGTGCAGCAGATAGGCAAAGGCGCGGATCTCCCGGAGCGCCTCATCAATCGACGCATCGATCTCGTCGCAAAGCTGCCCGGCCGAGGCCGTCTCGCCGAGATGGCTCCGGACCCGCATCAGGCCAAGGCTGGCGGCAATCAAATGCTGACAGGTCGAATCGTGAAGGTCCGACGCGATCCGTTGCTGGATGCCTTCCTGGATGGACAACAGGCCGACATCCATGGCGAGGCCGTCGTCGCATTCGATGACGCTCTCGCGGGAACCGTTGCGTATGGCACGATGGCTACCGATCAGTCTGACCACGCCGCCGACCGATGGATCGACGACCGGCATCACGATCGTTTCCATGTTCCGGGGCGAGCCGCCGAGCGCGAGACGCTGCCGGATGCGGATCTCGGCGCCTTCGGCGAGACACGCCCGAAGCGTCTCACAGACGGCTCTGGCATCATCTCCGCTCATGCAGTCGAAGACATCCATGTTGCGGACGTCCTTCGACGAGAGGCCGAGATGAGATTCGAATTCAGGATTGATCGCCTCGTAGGCGAACCGCCCTTCAAAGGACGGGCGGACGACGAACAGAAGATCCGTCGAAAACTTCCAATGGAGCGCCTCGATCGACTTGTCAGAACCTATTCGCAGCCAGTTCCCGAGGCTGGTTCGAGGCAACTCGGTGGGGGGACGGCCATGCGGTTTCACGGTACGCGCTCACTCTATTCGGGCGCCTTTCGGCACCGAAAGTACGTCGAGGGCCCCCACCCGCAAAACATCCACAACCCGGCTCCGGAAAGCCCGCGCCCCCTGGAGCCGACTGACTATACACCCCGAACCGGGCTCACACCAACAGGTAGCATTGCGATGGGAATAAAATCTCGAATTCGTGACGCCCGCTTTGCGGGCGCACGACTATGCAGCTTGTGCCACGATCGCATGCGGCGCCCGGATTCGGCCAGGAACGAGTAAAAGGCAGCAGATACGGATTTTTCGAACTGAGGTCCCTAAGCGAATACGCGCCAGGCGCGAGCTCGCCCATCGGGACATTCATCCGCTGCCTCCAGGGTTTCATCCGATCCCGAAAGCGACGCTCGCGCGATAAGCTGAAAGGGGCTGTTCCGGTGCCTATCCTTCGACCCAACGGGAGGTCTCCATGTCGGATCTTGTCGCGATCGTGTATCCGTCCGAAGCGAAAGCCGAGGAAGTGCGTCAGCGACTGCTGAAGCTGCAAAAGGAATATCTGATCACCATCAGCGACGCCGTGATCGCGGTGAAGACGGATTCGGGCGGCATCAAGCTCAATCAGCTCGTCAACACGACCGCCATGGGCGCGATGACGGGCAGCTTCTGGGGTCTTCTCATCGGCGTCCTCTTTCTCAATCCGATCCTGGGGGTCGCGGTCGGCGCGGCGTCGGGCGCACTTGGCGGAGCGCTTTCCGACTTCGGCATCGATGATGCCTTCATGAAGAGCCTGTCCGCCAACCTCAAGTCCGGCAACGCGGCCCTTTTCGTGCTGATCAAGCACATGACCGCGGACAAGGTGATCAAGGAGATCAAGGACGCCGGCGGCGTGGTGCTCAAGACCTCGCTCGACGAGACCAAGGAAAAGATCCTGCGCGATGCCCTGGAGAGCGCTGTGGATCGGCCGGCGGCCTGAGCCGCCGTCCCTCCGCGTCTTTAGCGCCGGCCGCCGGCAAGGCGCAGCAGCATCAGGAACAGGTTCAGGAAGTTGAGATAGAGCGACAACGCGCCGATGACGGACTTGCGGCCTGCTGAGGTATGGTCATCGGCGCTGTCGTACATCGCCTTGATCCGCTGCGTATCGTAGGCCGTAAGGCCGGCAAACACGCCGACGCCGACGATCGAGATCAGCCAATCGAGCGTGCTCGACGACAGGAACAGGTTGATCAGGCTCGCAATGATGATTCCGATCAGCCCCATGAACAGGAAGGTGCCAAGGCCGGAGAGATCGCGCCGCGTCGTGTAGCCGAAGATGCTGAGCGCGCCGAAACTCGCCGCGGCGACGAAGAAGACGCGGGCGATCGACGAGCTGGTATACATGTGCAGCAAGATCGAGAGCGATATGCCGATCAGGGCCGCATAGATGAAGAACAGCAGCCGCGCCGTCGGTACCGACAGCGTATTGATGCGCGAGCCGATGAAGAACACCAGCGCGAGCGGCGCCAGGATGAACAGCCACATCCATGGACTCTGGAGCAGCGCGGGACCGGTGATCTCGTAGGTCAGCCAGGCGACGAGCGCGGTCAGACCGACACCTCCAGCCATGTAGCCGTAAATCCGCAGCATGTAGTCGTGCAATCCGGCGTCCACCGCGCTCGCACTGCCGGCCGTCTGCGGAGTGGTCAGGTTCTGGTCGAGATTGGACATGGTTGGCCTCCTCTGGATCTTACAGAGGACAGCGACGCTATCGCTCGTGCCGGCCGAGCGACATCGGCCAATCACCCGAATGGTGCAGGCGGTAACCACCCGCGCGCTGCAACCGGCGAAGGGCCAAGCAGCCACCACCAGGCTCACGTTGCCGATCCGCAAGACCAAGGCGCCTAAGCCTTTCGGCGTAGGCGCCTTACGCCTTTGTCACTTGGAAGCCCGCGCCCGTCTGCCCTAATCCGGGGCATGCGCTTCTTCTTCCACATCGCTGACAAATACGGTGTCTGTCCCGATCGCATCGGACAGGACTGCATCGATCAGGATGCGGCCGTCCGGCATGCCCGGCATCTTGCCGCCGAACTCGCCAGGGCCGGCGAGTTCTTCCGCGGCAGCGTCGTGCTCGTTGCCGGGCGGCCGGCCTCCGCCTCCTGTTCGTGAGCGCCTGGGCGCCGCCTCTTTAGTCGCAGTGCCCTGACGGCGTTGCGCGTCGACTGCGCCTGCCGATTTCCTGCCCTCACCGCCTACAGAGAATCCCCGATGTGCGCACATCACACACACTTCTAAGATTGCCTGCCGTCGGAGCCGTCTCGATCCGAGGCATGGTCCCCTGAGTGCATGGAGGCGGGCAATGAACATTCACGCCATTGGTCGCGGCCTGATCTTGGCCGGATTGGTGGCCACCGCCATGCCATCCCTCTCGATCGCGCAACCGAAGGACACTGGCGCGGCGGCACCAGCGCAGACAGGTGCGGCTGCGCCGAAGGAGGCAGTTCCCAACACCAACACCAATCCGTTCAAGCACCGCTACTGGCGTCATCGCGGCGGCCGACACCCGCATTATGGCAGCCGTCGCGTCCGTACCTGATGCCATTGCGGAGGCGCCCCACGGCCGGCAGCGGCATTGCGCCGGAGATGCCTGGCGATGGATCGACCGATGAGCGATTCCAGGATGGGACCAGATCGATTCCGCGAGGTCGTTCTGACCGCCGCCGAACGGCCGGACGGCGCCGAGCAACCAAGGAGCATGCTCGCCGTCGGCCTCTCCCTGCTCGCCGCGGGCGTTGCCCTGTTCCTGATATGGCAGACAGTCTCCAGCCTGCTCATCGTCTTCGCCGGCGTGCTGTTCGCGGCCTTGCTCGACGCCGCCGCGCGAGCGCTGGCTTCGATCGTTCCGATCAGCCGCGCCTGGCGTCTGACGCTCGTGCTTCTGCTGCTGTCCGCACTCTCAGGCTTTGGCATTGCCTGGGGCGCGGGCAAGTTGCCGGAACAGACGCGTTTGCTGCTGAAAGTCATGGATGCCCAGGTCGACGTGCTCCAGGAGCACTTGCTGTCATATGGCGTGGACCTGCTCGGCCCGGAATGGGGCCGCGACTTCGCTCAATGGCTGTTCGCCGATCAGGGCCGGTTCTTCAGCCACGCTCAATTTCTGCTCGGCGGGGCATCGAGCTTCCTGTCCGCCGTGCTCGTGATCCTGTTCCTCGGCATCCTCTTCGCCTTCGATCCCACCGGCCATCGCGAAAGCCTGGTCATGCTGGTCAAGCACTCATACCGCGCCCGTGCGCGCGCCGTGATGGATGAGATGGGCAGCATCATGCGGCTCTGGTTTGTCGGTCAGTTGATCCGCATTGCCCTGATGACGTTGTGCGTCTGGATCGCGCTCTATCTCATTGGGCTGCCCGGGCCTTTCGTGCTGGGGCTTCAGGCAGGCCTGTCGAACTTCATTCCCTATCTCGGCCCGATCGTTGCCGCGATCCCGATCGCGCTCGTGGCAATGCCGCTCGGCGCATCGCTGCTGATCTGGGCCGTCGTGATCTACACCATCATCCAGTCGATCGAAGGGTATGTGATCGGTCCCCTGATCCAGCGCCAGGCGGTCGAGATTCCGCCGGCCTGGACATTGGTCGCGATCGTCCTCCTCGGCTCCCTGTTCGGCGTCCTCGGCATCGCGCTCGCGATGCCGCTCGTCGCCATCGGCCGGGTCGCGATCATCAGGTTCTATGTCGAGGACTATCTTGGCGACGATCCGAGGCCGGCAACGATTGCGAGCGATCAGTCATGAGCGGAATTGACGCGCAGCAAAGCGATCTTCCCGAGACGGCCCCGACGCGATCGGGGACGGCTCAATTCATGTGGCAGCAGCTTCCCTATCTGGTTGCGCTGCTGCTCGCCATCGCGGGCGTCGCATATACCAACGTCTCGCACCAGCCTTTGACCGGCTATTGGGAATTTCTGGCGCTCGCCATCGGCGTCGTCTGCGTCGTGACCAAATGGCCGGAGACCGATGGCAGAGACAACCAGTTCCGCCTGATCTGGACACAGGCGCTGCACTGGATCGCAGTCCTGGTCACGATGAACATCATGCTGATTTCCGGCGTCCAGCAATTGCTGCCCACGCCGGCAACCGGCCTCGTCCTGCTGACCTTGCTTGCGCTCGGTACGTTCCTTGCGGGCGTAAGCCTGCTGTCGGCCCAGATCAGCTTTCTTGGCCTTGCGATGGGCGCGGCCGTGCCGGCGATCTCCTGGCTGAAGCAATCCATCTTCTTTTTCCTGCTCGGCGCCGTGCTGCTGATCGGGCTCGCCATCTCGTTCTGGCTGCGCCAGGACCGCAGGCGGCCGCACGTCGCCCCGCGAACGAGCAACCAGGCGGAGGATTGAATGCACAAGTGCCGGCATGTTGCAGCCATCGCTGCGTTGACATGGTTTTGCGGTGTCGCACCACCCGCGCAGGCCGAAACATTCCGGGTCGGCAGGCTGTTGTGCTGGTCGACGCCGCGCGTCGGACTGGTGCTCGGATCGGCGCAGTCGCTGCGCTGCACGTTCTACAGACGGCACCCGCAGCGGACATATATCTACGAGGGACGGATCAGGCGCGTCGGCCTCGACATCGGCGTAACCAGCGCCGGCACCCTGTCCTGGGTCGTGTTCGCCAAGAACTCGCAGATCGGTCCCGGTACATTGCGCGGCCAATATGTCGGTGCAAGCGGCAACGTCGCGTTAGGTCCTGGCCTTGGCGCCAACGTTCTGATCGGCGGCTCTCGCCGGAGCGTCATGCTTCAGCCGCTGTCGATCGAACGGTCGATCGGACTGAACCTCGCCGCTGGCGTGACCAATCTGACGCTGGGACCGCGGGGGCGAGGATGAATCGCGCTCGCGATCCTGCGCGGGATCGACGGAGCGGATGCGGCTATTTCCACCCCGTTGCGCGACAAAGCGGCCCGGCTCATGACACCTAATCGAAAACGCTGGCTGATCGCCCTCGTTGCCGTCGCACTCTGCGTCGGCGGCTACTTCGCTTGGCAGGCGTTTAGGGGCGACAGTCTTCCAAGCGGATTCGCCAGTGGCAACGGCCGCATCGAGGCGGTCGAGATCGATATCGCCACCAAGACACCGGGGCGCATTCGCGACATCCTGGTGCGCGAAGGCGATCTGGTCTCGGCCGGACAGGCGCTGGCGCAGATGGATACGGTGCAACTCGAGGCGCAGGCCCGCCAGGCACAGGCCCAGCTGCGACGTGCCAAGATCGGAATCGAGACGGCCAAGAGCCTCGTCACCCAACGTGAGGCCGAGAAGAAAACGGCGACCGCGGTGATCGCGCAGCGCAGCGCGGAGTACGATGCAGCCGACCGGAGGCTCCAGCGCTCCGAACAGCTGATCAGGACCAGTGCCGTGTCCCAGCAGGTGCTCGACGACGACCGCGCGACCGCCAACGGCGCACGCGCAGCCGTCGCGGCGGCGGAAGCCCAGCTCGCCGGCTCGGAAGCCGCCATCGGTGCGGCCGAGGCGCAAGTGGTCGATGCGGAGGCTGCGGTCGAGGCGGCGAAAGCCTCGATCGAGAGCATCAAGGCCGATCTGAACGACTCGACGCTTCGCGCGCCACGTGACGGGCGTGTCCAGTTCCGCGTCGCCCAGCCTGGCGAGGTTCTCAGCGCCGGCGGACGCGTGCTCAATCTCGTCGATCTCGGCGATGTCTTCATGACCTTCTTCCTGCCGACGGCACAGGCTGGCCGTGTCGCGATCGGTTCGGAGGTCCGGCTCGTCCTCGACGCCGCGCCGCAATGGGTCATCCCGGCCAGAGCGACGTTCGTCGCCAGCGTTGCTCAATTCACGCCGAAGACGGTCGAAACCGAGGTGGAACGCGAGAAGCTGATGTTCCGGGTCAGGGCGCACATTGCGCCGGATCTGCTGCGGAGGAATATCGAGCAGGTCAAGACCGGCCTGCCGGGCCGCGCCTTCGTTCGCCTCGATCCCTCCGCCGAATGGCCGGCGCGGCTCACCGAAAATCTGGTCAAATGAGCGACAGGCCCGATCCACCGCCGGTGATACGGCTCGAGGCGGTCGGGCTGTCCTACGGCACGACGCGCGCGCTTGACGGCATCACGCTCGAGATTCCGCCGGCACGCATGGTCGGCTTGATCGGCCCCGACGGCGTCGGCAAGTCGAGCCTGCTGTCGCTCGTCGCAGGGGCGCGCGCGATCCAGCAAGGCCGTGTTCTCGTGCTCGGTGGCGACATGGCCGATGCCGCTCACCGGCGACAGACCTGCCCGCAAATCGCCTACATGCCGCAAGGTCTCGGCAAGAACCTCTACCCGACACTGTCCGTGTTCGAGAATGTCGATTTCTTCGGTCGTCTGTTCGGTCACGATCGGCACGAACGCGAGGAGCGAATAGGCCAGCTCCTGAGGGACACCGGCCTTGCGCCGTTCGCCGGCCGGCCGGCGGGCAAGCTGTCCGGCGGCATGAAGCAGAAGCTTGGCCTGTGCTGCGCGCTGATCCACGATCCAGACCTGCTGATCCTAGACGAGCCGACCACTGGTGTCGATCCGCTCTCGCGTCGCCAGTTCTGGGAGCTGATCGAGGGCATTCGGAAAGATCGCGCCGGCATGAGCGTCATCGTCGCCACCGCCTATATGGAGGAAGCGGCACGGTTCGACTGGCTCGTGGCGATGGACGATGGGCGGGTGCTCGCAACCGGCACGCCAGCAGAGCTGCTGCGACAGACAGATACCGACAATCTCGATTCCGCCTTCATCGCCCTGCTGCCGGAGGAGCAACGTCGGGCCCACAGGGAGGTGGTCATCCCGCCTCGCGGAAGCGACCAGGGCGACGACATCGCGATCGAAGCCGAGCAGCTCACGGTCAGGTTCGGCGACTTCACCGCTGTCGATCATGTCAGCTTTCGCATCGCCCGCGGCGAGATCTTCGGCTTCCTCGGCTCCAACGGCTGCGGCAAGACCACGACGATGAAGGTGCTCACCGGGCTGCTGCCGGCCAGCGAGGGTGAAGCGCGCCTGTTCGGACACGAGGTCGACCCCAGGGACATGAATGTCCGCAGCCGCGTCGGCTACATGTCGCAGGCATTCTCGCTCTATTCCGAGCTGACCGTCCGTCAGAACCTGGAGCTGCACGCGCGCTTGTTTCGGCTCCCGCCGGATACGATCGACAACCGGGTCCGCGAGATGGTCGAGCGCTTCGATCTCGCTGGGGTCATCGACGCCCTGCCCGACGCTCTGCCGCTCGGCGTCCGCCAGCGCCTGTCGCTTGCCGTCGCCATGATCCACGCGCCCGATATCCTGATCCTGGACGAGCCGACCTCCGGCGTCGATCCGATCGCACGCGATGGCTTCTGGCAGATCCTGTCCGACCTCTCGCGGCACGACAACGTCACGATCTTCGTCTCCACCCATTTCATGAACGAGGCGGAACGCTGCGACCGCATCTAAGCTGATGCACGCCGGCAAAGTGATGATCAGCGACACCCCGGCGGGAATTGCCGCCCGGCGCGGCGGCGGCAATCTCGAACAGGCCTTCGTGGCCTACCTGGAGGATGCAATCGCGGCAACGAATCCGGCCGGGGCATCGCCAGCGCCGCAAATCACGGGCAAGACGGCTGAGAAGGCGCACGGCGCCTTGCGCGTCTTCGATCCGCGCCGCATGTTCGCCTATACCCAGCGCGAGGCGCTCGAGCTCAGGCGCGATCCGATCCGCGCCACACTTGCGATCCTCGGCAGCCTGATCCTGATGTTCGTGATGGGCTACGGCATCAACATGGACGTCGAGAACCTTTCTTTCGCCGTCATAGACCGCGACGACAGCACGATCAGCCGCGACTACGTGCTCCAGATCGCAGGTTCACGCTATTTCACCGAGCTTGCGCCGATCACCGACTATGACGATCTCGATCGCCGCATGCGCAACGGCGAGCTCAGTCTTGCGATCGAGATCCCGCCCGGATTCGGCCGCGACGTCGCGCGCGGCAGCAACGTCAAGATCGGCGCGTGGGTCGACGGCGCAATGCCGTCCCGTGCCGAGACGGTGCGCGGCTACGTGCAGGCGATGCACGCGACCTGGCTGGCACAGCGCGCCCGGCAGCTCCATGGCAGCGCCGCCGCCACCGGCGACTTCCAGATCGAGGTCCGTTTCCTCTACAATCCCGACATCAGGAGCATCGTCGCGATGGCGCCGGCCGTGATCCCGATCCTGCTCCTGATCATTCCCGCCATCCTGGCGACGCTGAGCGTCGTGCGGGAGAAGGAGCTCGGATCGATCATCAACTTCTACGTCACCCCGGTGACGCGGCTCGAATTTCTCGTCGGCAAGCAGCTTCCCTATGTGGCGCTGGCGATGCTGAATTTCCTGCTCTTGACCGCCTTTGCCGTGTTCGTCTTTCGCGTCCCCTTCACGGGCAGCTTCGCCACCTTCGCCTCGGCCGCGCTGCTGTACGTCATCATCACGACTGCGATGGGCCTCGTGATCTCGTCGTTCATGGCGAGCCAGATTGCCGCGATTTTCGCGACGGCGCTGCTCACCATGATCCCGGCCACGCAATATTCGGGACTGGTCGATCCGGTCTCCTCGCTCCAGGGCGCGGGCGCCGTCATCGGACGAATCTATCCGACCTCCCACTTCGTCACCATTACGCGCGGCACCTTCTCGAAGGGCCTCGACTTCGGCGATCTGTCCGAACCCTTCCTCGCTCTCGCCGTCACGGTCCCGGTGCTGCTCGCGCTCGGCGTCGCGCTTCTCAAGAAGCAGGCAAGCTAGATGCAGATGGGCAATGTCATTCAGCTCGGCATCAAGGAGCTCCGCGGGCTGCTCCGCGATCCCATGATGCTCATACTGATCGTCTATGCCTTCACGATCTCGATCTATACCTCTTCCAGCGCACAACCGGAGACCCTCAACCAGGCCGCGATCGCCATCGTCGACGAGGACAGCTCGCCTGCTGCGTCGCGCATCATCACGGCGTTCAGCCCGCCCTATTTCACGATTCCCCGGCTGATCCCGCAATCCGAGATGATGGCCCGCATGGATTCGGGGCTCGACACCTTTGCGCTCAACATCCCGCCGAATTTCCAGCGCGACCTCCTCGCGCAAAGATCGCCCGCCGTCCAGCTCAATGTCGATGCAACCCGGATGTCGCAGGCCTTCACCGGAAGCGGCTACATCCAGTCCATCGTCACCGACGAGGTCAGCGAATTCCTGTCCCGCTATCGCTCGGCCGCGCCGCTGCCGATCGATCTGGCGCTCCGCGCACGCTTCAATCCCGAGCTCAACAGGACCTGGTTCGGAGCCGTCAACAACATCATCTCGTCGGTCACGATGCTGTCGATCATCCTGACCGGGGCAGCCCTGATCCGCGAGCGCGAGCACGGCACGATCGAGCATCTGATGGTCATGCCGGTGACCCCGTTCGAGGTCATGGCGAGCAAGATCTGGTCCATGGGACTCGTCGTCTTGCAGCCAGCATGTCGCTCGTCTTCATTGTTCAGGGACTGCTGGCGGTCCGGATCGACGGCTCGATCCCATTGTTCCTGATCGGCACGGTGCTCTACCTCTTTGCGACCACCTGCATGGGCATCTTTCTCGCCACGTCCGCCGGCACGATGCCGCAGTTCGGTCTCCTGCTGATGCTGGTGCTGATGCCGCTGCAGATGCTGTCGGGGGCCACGACCCCGAGGGAGAGCATGCCCGAGGTCATCCAGAACATCATGCTCGCCGCGCCGAACACCCATTTCGTGATCCTTGCCCAGGCCATCCTGTTTCGCGGCGCCGGTCTGAGTGTGGTGTGGCCGCAGTTCGCTGCGTTGCTGGCGATCGGCGGAGTATTGTTCGTTCTGTCCCTTCGTCGCTTCAGGCAATTCCTGCAATGAGACTGGACGGTGCAGCCGTCTCCGAAGATCCGCACATTCCCGGCCCATGGCTCAGGGTTTCGTCGGATGTCGACAGCGCGGGTTCGCCACTAGCATCCGGAGCGTGCCGATCATCTCGGATCTGGAGGGATGGCGATGACGGTGTTTGACAGCCGCTCCCGCATCGAAGCTCTGGGGCCTCCGCCACTCTGGGTTTGCGCACTGCTCGGCTTGTCTTTATCGCGGCCGGCGCCCTCGCGCTCGGTGACGTCGTGTTCGCGACCATCATCAGCGTCAAGCTGATCGGGCTCACCGCCATCGCCGCCGGCGCGTTCGAGATCGCGCACGCGTTCTGGACCAAGGGATGGGGCGGATTCCTCTGGCAGGTCCTGCTCGGCGCGCTCTATCTCGCCTTCGGTCTACTGCTGCTCACCCAGCCCGCCTCCGGCGCGCTGATCCTGACTAATTTGCTCGGCGCGGTGCTGTTCGCATCGGGCGTCATCCGATTCGTGCTGAGCTTTGCCCATTGGCGGCAGAACGGCTGGACGATGCTGATCTCCGGCGCCTTCGCGATCGTCGCGGGCGTGCTCATCCTGTTCGGCTTCCCGACCATCAGCGCCTGGGCGCTCGGATTCCTGCTCGGCGTCGACCTGATCGCGCACGGCCTGGCATGGCTGGTCTACGCGATGCAATCGGCACGGACGACCGCATAACAAAGGAGAAGACGTAATGGACGTTTCCAGCCGCCGCGCCTTCCTCGGCTTCGCAACCAATGCACTTGCTGCCGCTGCGATCGGCGCTGCCGGCGCTCGCCTCGTCGGCGTCGCGAACGCGATGCCGGTCGATCCCGCTCCCGGGCGTGGCAGCGAGCCCTTGGATGACGTGACACCGGCACAGTGGGGGCCAGCATGGGGTCCGGGTCCAGGCCCGGGATGGGGGCCGGGTCCGGGATGGGGCCGCCCGCCGCCACCGCGCCGGCGGCGCCGCTGGGTTTGTTGGTGGCATCGCGGGCGCCGTCATTGCGGCTGGCGCTGGAGATAGACGCAAGGTGATGGAGGACATGGTGCGCAACAAGAGCCAATGGGTCCTCGCCGCCGTGCTGGCAGCGCTGCTGGTGGCGGCGAGCTGGTTTTGTCTCTCGGTCTGGCGAGCGACTCCGGCGATGCCGACCTACGGAAACGTCATCCTGGCCGTGGCGGCGATCCTCGTTCTGGTGTCCGGCTGCGGCCTGATCGCGCTGATGTTCTACAGTCAGCGCAAGGGCTACGACGAGCCGGCGCGCAGCAACCGCACCACGCGGGACTAACGCTGTCTCCTGGTCGATGATCGAGCCGTCAGGCCTTAAGCCTGGAGCAAGGAGCGAGCATGAACCTTGCTGACGTCCCGACCAGGCTGCTGGCGGCAAGCCTCCTGATGCTGGCAGCCGCCGGAGCCGCGCGGACACAGCCTGCTCCGTCCGCGCCCGCCGTCGGCGTCGTCGAGGCAACGCAGCGGCCGATCACCGAGACCGCCGAGTTTCTCGGCCGGATCGAGGCGATCAATCGGGTCAACATCGCCGCCCGCGTCACCGCCTTCCTGGAGCAGCGCCTGTTCACCGAGGGCGCCGAGATCAAGAAGGGCGATGAGCTCTATCGCCTGGAGCGCGGCCCGTTCGAGGCAGACGTCGCCGCCAAGCAGGCGCAGGTCGCGCAGCTCGAGGCAACGCTGGAGAATGCCAGGCTGACGACCGAGCGCGCGCGCACCCTGCTCGGCGGGCCGGCCGGTCAGCAATCGACCTACGACGCCGCGATCGCGAACCAGCGCAGCCTGGAGGCCCAGGTCAAGGCCGCGCAGGCACAGGTCGAGGCCTCCCAGATCAACCTCGACTACACCGTGATCAGCGCGCCGATCGACGGCAAGATCGGACGCACGGCCGTGACCGAAGGCAATATCGTCAGTCCGAGCTCGGGTGTGTTGACCACGATCGTCAGCCAGGATCCGATGTATGTCACCTTTCCCGTACCGCTGCGTCAGGGGCTGGAGCTGCGCGAACGATACGGCCCGCAAGGCGGCCTCGAAGCGGTTGTCATCAGGCTGCGACTTCCCGACGGACGCATGTACGGGCAATCAGGCAAGCTGAATTTCGTCGACAACAGCATCGCGCAGAACACCGACACGATCACCGTACGCGGAGAGATCGCCAATCCGATCCTGCGCGCTCCATCAGCCGCAGGCGTGACGGTTCACGAGCTCACCGACGGCGAATTCGTCACCGTCGTGCTCGAAGGCGTCCAGCCGGTCGAGGTGCTGGCGATCCCACGCTCGGCAGTGCTGTCCGATCAGCGCGGCGATTACGTCCTCGTGGTCGGCGCCGACAACAAGGCCGAGCAACGCCGCATTCAGCTCGGACAATCGACGCCGACCATCGCTTCCGTCATCAACGGGCTTGCAGCCGGCGAGAAGGTGATCGCCGAGGGCTTGCAGCGGGCCCGTCCGGGACAGGCGGTTGCTCCGGAGCCGGCAAGCGCGCTGATCCTGTCGAGCATGAAGGCCCCCGCGAGCGGCGCGGCTTCGCCGGCCGATCATGGCACGTCCGCTCCAACGCGCCCCGGCGGCCGGCCATGATATCGAGCGTCTTCATCGACCGCCCCCGGCTTTCGATGGTGATCGCCTTTGTCATCACCATCGCCGGTGCGCTGGCGCTCACGCAGATTCCGGTGGCGCAGTTTCCGGACATCGTGCCGCCGCAGGTCACTGTCGCCGCGACGTTCCCCAGCGCCTCCGCCGAGGTCGTGGAGAGCAGCGTCGCGCAGCCGCTGGAAGCGCAGGTGATCGGCGTCGACCGCGCGCTCTACATGAAATCGACCAGCGGCAATGACGGCAGCTACACGCTTACGGTCTCCTTCGCCCTCGGCACCAATCCCGACATCAACACCGTCAACGTCAACAACCGCGTGCAGAGCGCCCAGTCGCAATTGCCCACGGAAGTGCAGCAGCAGGGCGTGACGGTGCAGAAGCGATCCTCCTCGATCCTGCAGTTCCTGGTGCTCTACAGCGCGGACGGCCAGCAGGACCCGCTCTTCATCACCAACTACGCCATCATCAACGTGCTCGACGCGATTGCGAGCACGCCCGGCGTCGGTCAGGCGAACCTGTTCGCCAAGATGAATTATTCGATGCGGATCTGGTTCGACACGCAGCGACTGACCAGTCTCAACCTGACCCCGTCGGATGTGATCGCCGCAATCCGCGCCCAGAGCGTCCAGGCTCCCGTCGGCCGCATCGGCGCGCGGCCGATCAGCGATGACCAGCAATTCCAGTTCAACGTCCAGACCCAGGGCCGGCTGGCAACCGTCGACCAGTTCGCGAACATCGTGCTGCGCGCCAATCCGGACGGATCCTCGCTGCTGGTGCGCGACGTCGCCCGCGTCGAGATGGGCGCGCAGAATCTCGATAGCGAAGCGCGGATCGACGGACGCGCAGCCGTTCCGATCGCGATCTATCTCGCGCCGGGCGCCAATGCGGTGACGACCGCACGCGCCGTGGCGGACACCATGCAGCGTCTCTCCACCCGGTTTCCCCTGGGGCTCAGCTATCTCGTGCAATACGACTCCACGACCTTCGTGCGGGATACCATCGCCGAGGTGCTGCGGACCCTGGGCGAGGCGTTCGTCCTCGTGGTGGTCGTGGTCTATCTGTTCCTCGGAAGCCTGCGTGCGACGGCGATTCCGGCCGTCGCCGTGCCGGTGAGCCTCATCGGCACCTTCGCCGTTCTGCTCGTGTTCGGCTATTCCGCCAATACGGTGTCCCTGCTCGCAATGGTGCTTGCCATCGGCATCGTCGTGGACGACGCCATCGTCGTCGTGGAAAACGTCGAGCGCGTCATGGCGGAGGAGCCTCGGCTGTCTCCGGCCGAGGCCAGCAAGAAGGCCATGAGCCAGATCACCGCGCCGATCATCGCAATCACGCTGGTGCTGCTCTCGGTGTTCGTGCCGATCGCATTCATTCCCGGCATCTCGGGCACGCTGTTCCGCCAGTTCGCGGTGACGATCAGCGCCGCGATGATGATCTCGGCATTGAATGCCCTGACGCTGTCGCCGGCGCTCTGCGCGCTGCTGCTGCGGCACAGCGGTCCGCGCCGCGGCATCATGGGCCGCGTGCTCGGCGGAATCGACTGGGTGCGCGACCGTTACAGCGGCGCCGTTGGCCGGCTGGTGCGTGTGGCCGCCCTGTCGCTGCTGCTGGTGGCGGTCTTTGCCGGCGGGATCTTCGGCCTGTCGCTCGTGACCCCGACGGGGTTCCTGCCCGAGGAGGACCAGGGCGCCTTCTTCACCTCCGTGCAGCTGCCAGACGGCGCCTCGGTGGCGCGGACCAGCGAGGTCACCCAGCAGGTCGAGGCCATCCTGAAACAGATGCCGGCGGTCGACCACGTCCTTGCGGTGATCGGGTTTTCCCTGCTCGACGGCGCTTCCGAACCGAACAGTGCGCTCGTGGTGGCGCGGCTGAAGCCGTTCGCGGATCGCAACACGGCGGCGGATTCCGCACAGGCGCTCATCGCCAAGATGTTTGCAGCCGGCGCACAGATCCGGCAGGCCAACGTCCTGCCGTTCAACCTGCCGCCGATCATCGGGCTCTCCACCGGCGGCGGATTCGAATATCAGTTGCAGGCGCTGGAGGGACAGAGCCCGGCCGCGATCTCCAGCGTCACCAATGCGCTGATCGGCGCGGCCAATGCCGATCCCCGGCTCACGCGCGTGTTCTCCACGTTCACCGCGACCAATCCGTCGCTCTACCTCGACATCGACCGCCGCAAGGCGCAGGCGCTGGGCGTCACGATCAGCGACATCTTCACCGCCCTCCAGGCCACGCTCGGCGGAATCTACGTGAACAACTTCAACCTGTTCGGCCGGACCTGGCAGGTCAACCTCCAGGGCGAGGCGTTCGACCGGGCCGACATCTCCGACATCTGGCGGATCTATGTGCGCAACAGCACCGGCCAGATGGTCCCGTTGAGATCGCTGGCCGGGCTCAAGATCGTGACGGGCCCGCAAGTCATCACCCGCTACAACAACTATCGCTCGGTGACCGTCAACGGCAGCCCGGCGCCGAACATCTCATCGGGCACCGCGATCGCCGCGATGGCGCAGATCTCGGACAACGTCCTGCCGTCCGGCTACAGTTTCGCGTGGACCGGCACCGCCTATCAGGAGCAGCAGGCCGCCGGCCAGACCGGCATCGTGCTGATGCTCGCCGTGCTGTTCGCCTATCTGTTCCTGGTTGCGCTCTATGAGAGCACGGTGATCCCGATTCCCGTGCTGCTGTCGGTCGTGGTCGGCGTGCTCGGATCCTATCTCGGCATCAAGCTCGCGGGCCTCAATCTCGATCTCTACGGCCAGATCGGGCTCGTGGTCCTGATCGCCCTCGCCGCCAAGAATGGCATCCTGATCGTCGAATTCGCCAAGGAGCAGCGCGAGGCCGGCGTCGCGCTCGACGAAGCCGCCATCCAGGGTGCCCATATGCGCTTTCGCGCCGTCATGATGACGTCGGCCGCCTTCATCCTCGGCCTGTTGCCGCTCGTGATCGCGACCGGCGCCGCCGCGCTCAGCCGGCGCGCGGTGGGCACGGCCGTGTTCGCCGGCATGCTGGCCGCAAGCTCGATCGGGATCTTCCTGGTGCCGATGCTCTACGTCGTCTTCCAGCGCATGCGCGAGCGCGCGAAAGCGGCGCTCAAGCGCGCGCCGCTCCGACACGATCGCGACAGCAGATCGACGACCGACAACTGAACCATGGTGAGCCGCCGGACCTCGCGTCTGGCGGCTCTGTGTAGATTGCCGCGGTCAAGTCCTTCGCCCCGCGCTGACCATAGGCGTGTCAACTCTTCGGGGCGAACAGGCCGCCGGCCGCCTTCATCGCCGACTCGCCCATCGTCCTCGCCTGATCTGTCAGGGCCCGCATCTGGTCCTGGAAGAAATCGGCCTGGAGCTTGAGTGCGTCCTGCATGTCCTTGGCTTGGATCAGCTTGTCGCCAAGGTCGAAGGTCGCGGAGACGTTGCGCTGCATGAAGCTGGAGAATTCCTTGGCCTGGTTCGCGATCGGCAGCGGGGAGGAGGCAAGTCCCTTCTCCAGCATCTCGAAATATTCCGCATTGGCCTTGCGCAGGCGGCCGAGCGCCTCGGCCAAAGCCGTACGGACACCTTCGGCGGAGGAATTGATCTCAGGCATGACGTCTCTCCCTTCGAGGAATTGGCGGTCAGGCGGCGAGTCCGCCGAACCAGGCTCCGAAATAACCGGCATAGAGCGCCGGTCGTTCCAGGTTCATCGAATGGCCGATGCCGGGGACCACCACCAGGCGGCAGTCCGGCATGGCTTCGGCCATGGCGCGCAGATCGGCCGGCGCAATCCAGCCGTCCCACTCGCCCCACAATACGAGGTGCGGATGCCGGATCTCCGGCATGCGCCGCTCCAGCTCGCGGCTCTCCTTCTCGCGCGTCAGGTTGACCGGCGTTCCGATCCAGATCCCCTCCGACACGCCGAAGGTCTGCTCGATGATCCGGTCGAACAGCGCCTGGATCTCGCCGAGCCCCTCGCGAAAGCGCGGGACCATGTTCGGCGCCATGCTCTCCGGGACGAACAACGAAGATGCGGCGGTCGCCATCACGGACCGCGTCAGCTCCTTGCTCGCCATCATCGCCCTGAACAGCCCGATCTGGTCGGCGTTGAACGCCATGCCGAGCGGCGTCACCGGATCGAGCGCGAAGACGCGGCCGAAGCGCTGCGGCTGCATCAACAGCATGCGCGCGGCGATGATGCCGCCGGTCGAATGGGTCGCAAGGTGGCAGTAGCGGACATCGAGCGCATCGAGCGCCGCCAGCATGTCCTCGGCATGCTGCTGCATGGAATAGTTGGAATAGTCCGCAGTTGGCTTCGGCCGGTCGCTGTCACCGCAGCCGCGCCAGTCGATTGCGATGACGCGAAGGCCGGTCGGAAACAAGGGCGCGGCGAGCTCGATCCAGTCCTTGCTGGCGAGATTGCCGTGGATGAAGACGACGGTGACGTCGCCTCGCCCCCACTCCCGCCAGCCGAGCTGCACATCACCCGCCTGCACTCTCGGCATGGGCAGGCCCTACTTGTTGAGACCGGCCGTCGGCGCCGCGCCGGGCGGCGTCGGCGCCACCGGCAAGGCCGATACCACCGCGCCCTTGATCATGCGGTCGGTGCCTTGCGGCGACGAGGTGTCGACCGTTCCCTTGGTCACGAAGTCGACGACATCGGCGGAATACTCCACGGGGTTGTCGGTGTGGATGAAGTGCCCGGTCTCCGGATAGATCTTGAGCATCGGCCGATTGCCGGCATTCGTCATTCGCGTCATGAACGGCGTGATGACGTCGCGGCCGAGGTCGGTCAGCCCGTTGAACGCGGGTGTCGGAATGAACGGCTCCTTGTCGCCGAACGCGAGGAAGATCGGCGCCTTGATCTGGGTGACCCGCTCATAGAGGTTCTTCGGATCATCCTGCTGCAGCTCGGCGCCGATGGTGTAGATGTCGAAGATGAAGACGTTGCACCACTGGTCGAGCTCCTTCGGGTTGCCCTTGGTGAGCCCGACGCGCTGCTCGGTGTGAAGGCGGGCATATTCGCTGTCGCTGAAGAAGTAGCCGCTCTTCGCAGCCGACATCACGCCGGTGTTGGGGTCACGCTTCCTAAAGTAGAAGAAGTCGCGGATGTTCTGCTCGTCGCGCGCCTTTTCCGCGGCGAGAATGCCGGTCTGGTCCCAGACCTGCTTCCACTTGTCGAAGTCGCGGCCGAGGCCGTCCTGGAACAGCGGCGCCTTCTTGTCCTTGGCGATGGTGATCTCACGCGGATATTCCTCGAGGCCCGACGGCGCTTCCAAAGCGAGGCCCTGCACCGCATCCGGCCAGGTCAGCGCATAGCCCACGACGAACTGACCGCCGAGCGAGTGACCGAGATAATAGGCCTTCTTGACGCCGAGCTGGTTGACGACGAGGTCGTAGATCACCTCGCGCATGTCCTGCATGGTGCGCGCCGGGCTCTTGTCGAGATTGCCGGGCCCCGACATGCCGTAATGCGGCAGGTCCGGCACGATCACGCGCAGGCCGCTGCGTAGCGCGTATTGCATGATGTTGCCGTAGTGACCGCCGAACGCGCCCTTGCCGTGGATGATGACAAGCACCTTCGGATCCTTGCCGGTGCCGGCATACTCGTCCATGTAGCCGATTTCCCAGGAGTTGCCGCTCTTGTCCTTGGCGTTGGCGAATTTGACCGGATAGGGATAGGTCACATAGGCCTTCCAGAACGACTTCTTGGGATCGATGTTCTGGGCGACGTCGGCCACGCGGTAGTTCTTGTCGACGAATTTCTGGGCGCGGTCGAGCGCCGCCACGTCGTCCATGAAGGCGACGAACTTCGGATCGTTCTTGCGCTGGTTGATGATCGGGAACACGCCGTAATGCGCGACCGGGCTCTCCTGCGCGATCAGGTCCGCACCGGGCACGCGATCGACGGCCTTCTGCGCCAGCTTGAAGTTGAGCCAGAGATCGTTGGTGATGTGCATCACCAAGGTGCGGGCCTGGATGCGGCCGAGATACGGGTTGATGTTGTGCGTCTCGCCGACCCGGTTGCGCCAGACGAGGTCGACTGCGTCATAGAGCTTGGCGCGGTTGGTGACGTTCAATCCCGCCTTCTCGTTCGGCGGATCCCAATAGAAGATCTCCGGCTGCACCGCTGGCCAGTTCTGGGTCGTGCGGAAGGCGAAGTCGTAACCGGTCATGCCGAGGATCGACCAACCGAATGCAACGCCGGGGACCGGATGCTTTTCCTTGGGCAGCTTGTAGTAGTCGCCATTGGTGGACTGCCAGACGGGATCGGACTCGATCGCCGCCGTCATCATCTGGAACGTCCAGTTGCCGACGGGGTCCTCGCCATCCGACTGCGTGGTGCCGCCGATCGGCATCAGGGCGTTGATGTATTCCGGATGCATCACGCCCCAGACGTAAGTCTGCGTGCCGCCCATGGAGACGCCGGTCACCAGCGCGACGCGCGCGACCTTCAGCTCGTCACGCAGCAGGCGGTAATTCGCCTGCACCATGTCGTAGTAGCTGTACTGCGGAAACTTGATGCCGAGGCCGTCCGACGGCTTGCTGGCGCCCCAGGTGCCGAGCGGGTCGACCATGATGACGTAATAGCGATCGGTGTCGATCGGCCGGCCCGGACCGATGATCGGCACGCCGCCCGACAATGCGGCGCCTTTCACCCACTGCTCGTACATGTCGGTGGAATCGCCGGAATAATAGGAGTTGATCACGACGGCGTTGGTGATCTCGCCGGCCGCGTTGCGCCGGGCGTTGCCGATGGCGATGTAAGCGGTGCGCAGCTTGCCGGCGCCGAGCGACTCCAGCGTGACACCGCCCTCGCCGCCGTTCTCCCATTTCGAGGGATCCGACAGGTCATACTTCCCGCCAAGGCGGAAGTTGGCGATCTCGTAAGTTTTCTTCAAACCGTCATGCTGCACCTGCGACGAACGCCGCGTGAAGGGTTGGGCGACTGCGAGCGCCGTGCCGACCAGCAGCAGGACCAGACTGATCAAGCAGCGCTTGACGATATCTCTCGCGATCATGACGGAGTCCTCCCTCGCGCATGTTGGCGAGACGCTAGGCAAGGCAGCCGGGCGAGCTTTGATCTAACTCAATGGAATGTGCTTGCCGGGGTTGAGGATCGCGCAATCGAAACCGCCGCCGGCCAGCGCAATGCCCTTCCTCAGTCATGGCTCATACCGGATACGCTATGAGCTGGACGGGCCGGCGAATGCCCCCGTCTATGTGCTCGTGAACGGGCTTACGCAATATGCCGAACTCTGGTCGGCCTATCGCGAAGCGCTGCTGGCGCGCGGCTTTCGCGTTGCGACCTTCGACCTGCTCGGCCAGGGCGCTTCCGACAAGCCGACGCTCTTCATCAGCCAGGACGACCAGGTCACAGCGCTACGCCTCCTGATCGACGAGCTCGGCGACGGCCCGGTCTTCCTGAGCGGTATCAGTTTCGGCGGCCTGATCGCGCTGCGCTATGCCATCGCGCATGGCGCGCGGCTGTCCGGGCTCGTGCCGATGAGCTGCTTTGCCGAGCTCACACCGCAGCTTCTGCTGCTCGGCAATGCCTTGCGGACCGGGCTGATCCTCGGCGGCACAAGCTACCTCCAGGACCTCTTGCTGCCGATGAACCTGTCGGACCAATGGCTGAAGCCGCTGCTGGACAAGCTCGACGGCGTCAAGCGCCAAGGCTGGCTGGTCAATGACGTCTATGCGCTCCAGAACCTGATGGAATCCTTCCTCGACTTCCAGCCGCTCACACCGCGCCTGTCCGCGATCACGGTGCCGACCATGATCCTCAACGGCGAGTTCGATTTCCTGACGCCGCGCAGCCTGCACGAGACCCTGCGCGTCGAAATTCCGAACAGCTCACTGGTGATCATGCCGAAGGCCTATCACGCCTTCACGCTGGAGAAAGGCGCGCTGACGGCCGATCTGCTCGCGCGCTTTGCCGACGACGTGCTGGCCGGGCGCTGGCAAGGCAATCAAGCGGTCTGGATCGCACCGGACGAGCCCGGCGGCGAACTCACGCCGTTTCCCGCCGGCTACGATCATCTCCGCGCCATCCCGGTCAAGCGAGCGCCGTCATGAGCGGCTTCCTCGGTCCACTCGATTTCGACGGTCGCATTCCGCCGCGCCAGCAGACGCGGGTGGCGGCATTCCTGATCTCGGCGCATGGCGCCCTCGCCCGGCAATTCGCATTCACGCTGCCCATGAGGCTCGACGCCGCCTGGCAGACCGAATTGAACGCGCAGTTCTATCGCGAGAGCGAGATCGTCTCGCTGCTGATGCGTGCCACCTCCTGGATCCCCGATCTTGCCCTGGGATACATGGCCGCATCCTGGGAGGCCGCCTGGTTGCCCGCGCCCATCGACGGGATCGCAGATCCTCGCCTCGCGCAGGCGGTCCACCTCGCAACACTTGCCCATGCCGTTCACGCCGGCATCCGACCGGCTGCGCTGCTGCCGGTCGAGGCCAATGCGCAGGATCCGTTTGTCATGGCATTGCGTCGCATCGAGTTCGAGAGCAGCCGGCTGTTGCAGGCGCAGATCCTGTTCCTTAGGGGAGCGGACCTTGCGCCATATCGGGACGCCGTGAGCGCGGCGCTCGAGCAGCGCCACGCCGGCGTTCGCAAGCTCTGGCGCGAGACGCTCGCGGGCATCGGCGTGGACGCACCCGGAACGGAATGACCGGAAGTCTTGATGCAGATCAAAGGAGGGCAACCGGCCGGCGCCAACATCCACGTACTGCAGCCTTTCCATCGCCGGCCGCCCGGGAGTTTCAATCATGAAGGCCGTCTCCGTCGAAGAAGCCGTTGCGATGATTCCGGCCGGCGCCAGCGTCATGGTCGGCGGGTTCATGAGTGTCGGCACGCCGGAGCGCCTGCTCGACGAGATCGTGCGGCAGAGGAAGACCGGGCTGACGCTGATCTGCAACGACGCAGCCACGCCCGGCAAGGGCGTCGGCAAGCTGTTCGATGCATCGCTGGTCTCCCGTTTGATCGCGACGCATATCGGTCTCAATCCGAAAGCGCAGCAGCAGATGCTGGCGAACCAGATCGCCGTCGATCTCGTTCCGCAGGGCACCTTCGTCGAGCGCATCCGCGCGGGCGGATGCGGCCTCGGCGGCGTGCTCACGCCGACCGGCGTCGGCACGCTGGTTGCGGAAGGCAAGCGCCAGATCGAGGTCGACGGCAAACCCTTCCTGCTCGAGACCGCGCTGCGGGCGCAATTCGCGCTGGTGCACGCCTTCCTCGCCGACTATCTCGGCAACCTCGCCTACGCGCTGACCTCGCGCAACTTCAACCCGATCATGGCGATGGCCGCCGACACCGTCATCGTCACGACGGAGAACATCGTGCCGGTCGGCGTCATCGCGCCCGATCATGTCATGACACCGGCGCCGCTCGTCGACTATCTCATCACCAACGGGTGAGCCATGGATCCGCAGATCATCATCGCCCGGCGCGTCGCCCAGGAGCTCCGCAACGGCAACCTCGTCAATCTCGGCATCGGCATCCCGACGCTGGTGGCCAATTACGTGCCGTCCGACCTCAAGGTCTTCTTCCAGTCGGAGAACGGCCTGATCGGCACCGGGCCGATCCCCGAGCAAGGCATGGCGCATCCCCTGCTGACGGATGCCGGCGGGCGCCCGATCAGCGCGCTGCCGGGCGCCTCTACCTTCGACAGCGCAATGTCGTTCGGATTGATCCGCGGCGGCCACGTCGATATCACCGTGCTCGGCGGCCTCCAGGTCGATGCGCACGGCCTTCTCGCCAACTGGATGATTCCCGGCAAGATGGTGCCGGGCATGGGCGGCGCGATGGACCTCGTGAGCGGCGCCAAGCGCGTCATCGTCGCCATGCAGCACGCCGCCAAGGGCAAGTCGAAGATCGTGACGAAATGCTCGCTGCCGCTGACCTCGGCGCGCCCTGTCAACCTGGTCGTGACCGACATGGCCGTGATCGGCTTCCCCGACGGCAAGGCAACGCTCCTGGAAACCGCGCCCGGCGTCAGCGTCGGCGAGGTCCTGGCGCTGACGGAAGCAGAATTGGCCATTCCCGATCACGTTCCGGAAATGAAGCTCTGAGCAGGGTGACCATGCGGATCTTCAGCGACTTCCACGAGATCAAATCCGCGGTCGGCACCGAGATCGGTGCCAGCGACTGGATCGAGATCACCCAGGAGCGCATCAACCTGTTCGCCGAGGCGACCTGCGACGAGCAATGGATCCATGTCGACCAGAAGCGCGCGAGCAAGGAGATGCCCGGCGGCAAGACTATCGCCCACGGTCTGCTCTCGCTCGCCCTGGCGCCGCTGTTCATCCGCTCGGTGATCGGCCTGAAGGGCCTGCGCAACACGCTGAACTACGGCGCCGACCGGATCAGATATCTCGCGCCGGTGCCGGCAGGCTCGAAACTGCGCGGCCGCGTCACGGTCGCCGAAGCCGAGGACGTGCCGCCCGACGGATTGCGCGTCAACTATCACCTCGTGATCGAGATCGAGGGCGGCAAGAAGCCCGCCTGCGTCGCCGAGCTGATCGCCCTGCACTACCGCTGAAACAGAAAAATTCGAAAACAACCCCATGCACAGTAGCCACGGGGTTGATCGCACAGCATTTTTCTGATTTAGCGAAATCATCATTGACCCGTCGGGCAAAACAGTGGCAATATGCCATGATCAGCCCGAGCGTCCAGACGGCCCAGCCCCGCGTGACGACGCGCGGATGCGCGATCAATCGATGATGTGATAGCCACCATCGATGTAGAGCACACCGCCAGTGATCAGCTTGGCGCCGTCAAGCGCGAGGAAGGCGGTGGCGTTGCCGACATCGTCGATGCTGACGAGGCTGCGCGAGGGCGCCTTGGATTGCGCCTTGTCCATCAGCTCGTCGAACTCCGGAATGCCCGAGGCCGCGCGGGTCGCAAGCGGTCCCGGCGAGATCGCGTGGACGCGGATGCCCTTCGGACCCAGTTCGGCGGCAGCATAGCGAACCGAGGCTTCGAGCGCGGCCTTGGCGACACCCATGATGTTGTAGTTCTCCACCACCATCTGACTGCCGTAATAGGTCATCGTGAACAACGTGCCGCCGTTCTTCATCAGCGGCTCGGCGAGATGCGCCATGCGCAGGAACGACCAGCAGGAGACGTCCATGGTCTTGAGGAAGCCGTCGCGACCGACGTCGACAACGCGGCCATGCAGCGCTTCCTTCGGCGAGAAGGCGATCGAATGAAGCAGGAAATCGAGCTGGCCCCACTCCGACTGGATCCGCTCGAACACCGCTTCGGTCTGGCCTTCGACCATGACGTCGAGCGGCATGAAGATCGGCGCTTCCAGCGCCTGCGCCAGCGGCTCGACGTGCTTTTTCGCGCGGTCGTTCAGATAGGTGACGGCGAGATCGGCGCCGAGTGCCCGGAACGCCCTGGCGCAGCCCCAGGCGATCGACTGATCGTTGGCGATGCCGACGACGAGGCCCTTCTTCCCCTTCAGGGCGACCTTGCTGTCCGGAAACACTGGGATCATGACACCCTCTCATGTCTGGGGTTTGGCGAGTGGCCGTTCATCAAGAGCGCCAGCGTGTGCTGCGCGATCATCAGCTCCTCGTCGGTCGGCACGACATAGACGGGGATGCGACTTGTCGCCGTCGAGATCAGCCGCGCGTGGCGCGCGTTCTCAGCCGCATCGAGCGTCACGCCGAGCCAGCCGAGCTGCTCCGCCACGCGGGCGCGGATGCTGCTCGAGTTCTCGCCGATGCCGGCGGTGAAGACGAAGGCGTCGAGGCCCTGGAGCGCGGCGGCGAGCATGCCGGCGTTGAGGCCGATGCGATAGACGAAATAGTCGACCGCCAGCCTCGCCTGCGGATCGGGGCTTGCCTCCAGCTCGCGCATGTCATTGCTGACGCCGGAGAGACCTTTCAAGCCGCAATCGCGGTAGAGGAAATCCTGCACCTTCGATGCCGCCATCCCCTTCTCGGAGATCAGGTACAGCACCACGCCCGGATCGAGCTGGCCGGGGCGCGTGCCCATTGGCAGCCCGTCGAGCGCGGTAAATCCCATGGTGCTCTCGACGCTCTGTCCGCCCTTCATCGCGCACATCGATGCGCCGCTTCCGAGATGAGCGACGATCACCCGGCGCTTTGCGATATCGGGCGCGATCTGCGGCAGGGTCCGGGAGATGTACTCATAGGACAGCCCGTGGAAACCGTAGCGCCGCACGCCTTCAGCGTGAAGCTGATGCGGGATGGCGTAATGATCGGCCAGCGGCCCATGCGTGCGGTGAAACGCGGTGTCGAAGCAGGCGACCTGCGGCACCTCAGGGAAATTGGCCAGGATCGAGCGGATCGGCGCCAGATTGTGCGGCTGATGGAGCGGCGCCAGGGCGACGAAGCGCTCAAGGCGCGCCACCACGCCATGGTCGACCAGGACCGGCCGCTCATAATCCGGCCCGCCATGGACGACGCGATGCCCGACCGCCAGCGGATGGATGCGAACCTCGTTCCGCAGCCATTCGCCGGCGACGTTCATCGCCGCCGGAACATCCGCAATTGCCTCGATCGGATAGGCACGGTCGGCCATGGGATCGCCGCCTGCCCCACTCGCGCGCAGACGCGGGCGGCTGCCGATGCCATCCACCTGCCCTTTGATCAGCCGGCGCAGCGTGCCCTCACCCTCGGCCGCGAAGACCTGGAACTTGACGCTCGACGAGCCGGCGTTGACGACGAGAATGCTATCCATGGCGGTCACGCCGGTACTGTCGGCGCCTTCTGGCGCCTTGCGTGGGCATAGAGCGCAGCGACGGCGCAGGACGCCATCCGTGCCCGCGGAGTGTCGGCGCGCGAGGTCAGGACAATAGGCACGCGCGCGCCGAGCACGATGCCGGCGCCATCGGCCTTGGCGAAATAAGCAAGATTCTTGGCAAGCATGTTGCCGGCTTCGAGGTCGGGCACGACCAGGATCTGCGCGCGGCCGGCGACCTCGGATTTGATGCCCTTGATGCGTGCGGATTCGACGTCGATCGCGTTGTCGAAGGCCAGCGGCCCATCGAGCAGGCCGCCGGTGATCTGCCCGCGATCCGCCATCTTGCAGAGCGCGGCCGCCTCGATCGTGGAGGGGATTTTCGACGTGACCGTTTCCACCGCGGACAGGATGGCGACGCGCGGCGATTTGCCGAAGTTCGCCTGGGCGTACAGATCGATCGCGTTCTGGATGATGTCGCGCTTGGCGTCGAGATCGGGGAAGATGTTGATGGCGGCGTCGGTGACGAAGATGGTCTCGGCATAGGCCGGCACGTCCATGACGAAGACATGGCTGATGCGCCGATCGGTCCGCAGGCCCCCGACCTTCGCCGTCACGGCCCGCATCAGCTCGTCGGTGTGCAGGCTGCCCTTCATCAGCAGCTCGCCCCGCGCGGCGTGGATCAGTTCGACGCCCTTGGCTGCGGCATCGTCGCTGTGCGCGGCATCGACGACCTCATAGCCGGAAATGTCCAATCCGAATTTCGCGGCCGTATCCCTGATCTTCCGCTCCGGCCCGACCAGCAGGGGCCGGATGATGCCGGCCACAGCGCTGTCCACGGCGCCCCGCAACGACGTCTCGTCGCAGGGATGCACGACGACGGTCGGCGTCGGCGGGATCGCCTTGGCAGCGGCGATCAGACGATCGTACTTGCTGGGAGACTGCGTGGCCGTCGCATCTGGTGACATGATGTTGCTCCCGGTCCCTGCAATTCTGGCTACGACGCCTTCGCCCTTGGATCGAACGGGGCAACATTCGACGCCGTCTCGGAAGGCTCGCTGATGTCGAGGCCGAACAGGCCGGCGACCTGCCGCAGCCGTTTGGCCCGCTCGCCGGTGACGTCCTCGCTCGCGGACAGCACCTTCTCGATCGCCTCGAAAGCGCCGCGGCGAAGATTGACGTCGTCAGGCAGCATCCTCGGGATGGCGGCCAGCGCCGCGGCGCGATCGAGCAGCAGCATGAAGAACTGCTCCCGCACCAGCATCTTGAACTCTGGCAGGGTCATGCGCGCGCCGGCATGGTCGCGGCGGACCTGGCGCAACGCCTCGATGCTGCGTTCATCGACCATCCCGCGCGCCGAGCCGACATAGAGCAAAGCGCGCAGCGCAGCTTCCCGCAGACCGCCCTCGCCGATCCGCGATTTCAGTTCAGCGATGCGCCTCTCGAGCATGACGCGGTGCTCGGCGGTCATCTCACGCCGCTGGGATGGCGCAGAGGCGGGATCGATCCCGACCGCCGCTTGCAGCGCCGGCGAACCATAGACGCTGAGGAAGATCGCTTCGCTCAGCGCCTCCTGCGAGTCGCGCCAGCTGTCCAGGGCGTGAACGATCTGCTTCGAGATCTGCTCCTGGAACGCCAGGAACGGATTGTCCGCCGCGACCGGCTTGCGCTCCTCCTCGGCCTTCTCGGCCAACGATTTCACCGTCGCCATATAGGGATTCCGGCTGCTGAACAGCTCGTATTGCAGCCGCAGCGGATGCATGTTGTGGGCCCACTCGGCCATCTTGGGCGTCACCATGCCCTTGATCCAGGGCTGGAGGAATTTCTGATAGGCCTTGAGATTGATCTCAGACACGCGCTTGGCGGTGGCAAAGCGCCGCTCGTCCTCGGGGGAATTGCCGCCCATGGCGCGGATGTCGTCGAGCGTCCGCGCCTCGCAGCGCATCACCCATTGCCCGACCACCAGATCCGAACTCGCGGTCTCCTTGCCCTTTGCCTCGAAGGTGGCCTCATAGAGCCCGGGCGGCAAAACGTCGATCAAATCGATATTGCCGGAGAACTCCGCATGCTCCTTCTTGGCGATGCCGCCGGAGACGAAGATGCCGAGATGACCGATGCTCTCGTGCACGGTGTAGACGATGGTCTGGCCATAGGCCCTGATCTCGTCGACATCGGCGTAGCAGTCCAGGATCCAGTCCAGCGCCTGCTGCGGAGGCGTGATGTTGTCGCCCTTGGAGCAGAACACCACGATCGGCGACCTGATGCTGCGCAGGTCGACCCTTTGGCCGTCCGACATCTCGATCTTGCCGGCCGCGAGATTGTTGCCGACGAACAGCTCGTCGACGATGAACTGGATCTCCTCGGCGTTGAGGTTGACGTGGCCCCCCCACCAGCGCTCGAATTCGAGATAGCGGTCCGCCTCGGTGTCGACCTTGGAATAGACGTTGTATTGCTTGGTCCACAGCGTGTTCGACGGGTTCTGGTTTTCGAAGTTCTGCACCAGCCAGGCGCCATCGAACTTGCCGGCGCCGAGATCGCTGGTGAGCGCGGTGAGCCAGCTCCCGCCGAGCAGGCCGCCGGAATAGCGCATCGGATATTTTCCGTGCACGCCGGCCCAATAGGCAAGCGGTGCGCCGGCGATGATCAGCGGACCGAACAGCTCGGGACGCAGCGAGGCCAGGATCATGAGGGCCCATCCGGCCTGGCAATTGCCGATCACGCAGGGCTTGCCGTCGGCGTCGGGATGGCGCTCGATGACCTCTTCGATGAAGATGGCTTCGGCACGCGCGATGCGCTCGATGGTCTGCCCGGGCATCGGATCCGGCAGGAACCCGATGAAATAGCAGGGATGGCCTGCCTTCATGGCGACGCCGATTTCGCTGTCGGCCTTGAAGCCGCCGATGCCGGGGCCGTGGCCCGCACGCGGATCGATCACGACGAACGGCCGCCGGTTCATGTCGATCTCGACATTGGCGGGCGGAATGATGCGCACCAGCGCGTAGTTGACGGGATCGTCGAGCTTGCGCCCGTCCATGATCAATTCGGCGGAATATTGCAGGACATGCGGCGCGGTCTGCGCGACGTGTTCCCGGTACTGATCACCGCGGCGGCGCATGATGTCCAGGAACAGGACGCTGCGCTGTCCCGCATCGATCATGTATTCGACCGCCGAGGCGACGAGGCCCGACATCGGACCGCCCGGAATTTGCGCTTTTTCGATAGACATGTTTCGACCTCTCCGTCGCGTTCGCCAATTGACGGCGGTAGGCCAGGAGGAACGTTGATCTAGGTCAAGATGACCTGCACGCTTGAAAGGCTCTTGTCCTGTAACAGGCTTACGAGGCGCGGTTTGCTTGACGCGCCAATAGCTGCCGGGCGACATGGGCATGTCACAAATTGCTGATTACAGCGCGCAAGCCGCGCTGAAGGACGGCATTCCAGTCGAGATTCGTGCGCTTCGGCCGAGCGACGAGGCGGACATGCTCGCCGCGATCGAGCGCACCGGCCCGAGCTCGCTGCAGAGCCGGTTCTTCGTCATGAAGCGGCACTTCTCGGAGAAGGAGCGCGCCTATTTCATGGACGTCGATTTCAGCAATCACGTCGCACTGGCCGCTTGGGTCGAGGAACACGGTCGTCGGATCATCGTCGGCGGCGGCCGATATGTGGTCACACATCCCGGCGAGGCTGAGATGGCCTTCGTCGTGGTGGATGCCTGGCAAGGCCGCGGGATCGGTTCCCTGCTGCTGAAGCATCTCATCGACATCGCGCGGGAACAGGGGATGCGCGAGCTCACGGCCGAGGTTCTGGCCGACAACGCGTCGATGCGGCGGGTGTTCGCGAAGTCAGACTTCAGGCCTGGGCGAAGCGATGATCCGAGGACAGTGCGTCTGACCCTCGCCCTAGGGCCCGCTTGAGCCTCATTTCAAGGCGATCGTGATCTGACTGATATTGGCGGCGAGCTCGAGTCCCGCCTTCGGGCCTTGCAGCACGATGGTCACGCCCTTCTCGTTGCGGAGGTGAACGCCGTTGACGCCGCCGACCAGCGCGAAGCCCCCGCCGACGGAGCTGTAAGTGCCGGCGAAGTCACCGACATCGCGGATGCCCGAGGCCCAGCCGTCAAAACGGCCGATCGTCGCGCCGGCCGTGATGCCGAAGCTGAGACCGCTGATCCTGAACGGATAGGTCTTGCCGCGATAGGTCAGCACGCCGCTGCCGGCGCCGCCGCCGACCAGGAGGCCGGCCTTGACGATCTTGGCGCGGACGTGCCCGGCCGCCTGCGCAAAGGACGGCGTCGGCGCGGCGAGCCCGAGCGCCAGCAGCAGGACCGCGATCAGGCGGGAACGATGCGTCCGCCGTTCAGGGTTTTGCTGCATCGACCTTCTTCCAGGTTTGGTCGGGATCGAACAGCGTGGTGCGCTCGGCAAGGAACTCGGTGCGCGGGCCGAGATCCTTCTGGTAGACGACACCGTCGTGATTGACGAGGAAGGTCATGACGCCGGAATTGCCGTATTCCGCCGGCCAGGCGATCAGACCGAAGCCGCCGATCATCTTGCCCTTGACGACATAATTGAGCGCGCCGCCGCGCGCATTCGGGCCCTGCCCCTTGAGGATGTGGAAGTAGTAGCCGTGATAGGGCGCGGGGCCGACATCGCCGGCGCGATAGCCTTCCTTCGACGCCTCCGCCGCCAGCGCGCCGAGTGGGCTCGGATCGCTGTCGTCGCGCCAGAACAGGCCGTCCTTCTTGCCGGGCGAGGAGACGATACGCTGCGCATAGACGCCGGCGCCCTCACCGCGATCCTTGTCGGCATATTCGTTCTGCGCATCGACATAGGCGAGCATGGTCTGAATCGCGTCGAGCTCGTTGCGGCCGATGCGGCGGCGGAGCACCTCGATCCGGCCCTCGTTGGTGTCGAACGCCCAACCGGTCTTGGTGTTGACCAGCGGAATCGGGAACGGGAAGTCGTCCGGCCCGAGCATCAGCGTCGCGGTCTTGTTGCCCTCCGCCTTGATGCCGTGCTTGGCGTCATACATCGAGGTGAAGCGCGCCCGGATGTCGTTGTCCGCGACCTCGTCACCGGAGGAGACGATGTCCTCGGCGTCCCTGCCGAGCACTTTCAAAATGTCTTTCGGGCCGCTCTTGACCGCGGCGGCAAGCGCGGCCGCGGCATCTTCCGGTGTCTTGTAGGATTCCTGCGCGAGTGATGCCGATCCGAACAGCGCGAGCGCGACGATGCCCGGCAGCACCGCACGATGGAACGATTTCAGACCGGTCATTGCGCCACCTCCGCAGGAATCTTCGCGCCGCCGGCGAGCCAGTCGCGGTAGGTGCGGAATGTCAGTCCGAGTTTCTCGTAATAGACGCGCAGATAGCCGTCGCTGCCGCGGGTGACGGCATCAGGCATCACCTGCGCGACCTCCTGCGCCATCACCCCGACATAGGCCTTGTCGCTGCCGACATAGCTGAAGCGATAATAGCCGAGGCCGTTCGAGAGATGGCCGAGCAGAACGATGTCGTGCTTGAGCGCGATGTCGGAGCGCCGGCCTCCGCCGCCACCGCCGCGGCCGCCTCCTCCAAAGCCGCCTCCGCCGCCGCCACGCATCGCCATGCCGCCACCGCCGCCGCCACGACCGGCGAAGCTCGCTCCGCCGCCGCCACCGCGCGGCATGCTCGCCATGCTGGCGCGTCCGCGCGCGGATGCAGCGGCGGCCGAGCGGCCGGAGGAAACATTCATCGCGCCGCCGCGATTGCCGCCACCACGATTGGCCGCCGCACCGCCGCCGGCGCGGTTCGCGGCCTTGGCGCGATCGCCGCCGCCCTTGCCGGCGTTCTTGGCACGGTCACCGGCGCCGGCCCGATCGCCGCCGCCGGGCCGATCGCGCGTGCCTGCACTCGGGCGATCTCCGCCCGGACGATCGCCGCGATTGCCGGCGCGATCACCGGCTCCGCCACGATCACCAACGCGGTCTCCTGCGCGGTCTCCTGCGCGATCGCCGGCGCGGTCACCCGCACGGTCTCCTGCACGATCGCCTGCACCTTGGTTCGGACGCAGCACCTGGTTGCCGTCACGGCCGCGGAAATCCATCCGGTCCGAGGCGCCGGCCTTGATGTTGGTGTTGCCGAAGCGCTGCTGCACGTTGACGTTGTTGTAGCGCACGCCGCCGCGATGCGCCGGATTGTGCTGCCAGCCGTTGGCGATGTTGGTGGTGCGATGATTGACGTAGACGTTGCGGTTGCCCCAGTTGCAGCCGCCGCCCCAGTAATTGCCCCAGCGTCCGATCGCCCAGGCGGTGCCGAAGGCAAGGCCAGCCGCGACCACGCCCGCGCCGATATAGGACGGATAGCCCCAATAATACGGCGGATATTCCGCATAAGGCCAGGTGCCGTAGACCGTCGCCGGATCGTAATACGGCACGTACATCTCCGCGGGATTGGCCTGCTGGATCACGACGACCTGCTTGCCTTCCTGCGACTGGACGCTGACCTTCTGCTGCTTGGTGGTGGTGAGCTTCTTGTTGTCATAGGCCTTGTTGCGCAGGCGCTGGATCGCATCCATCACATCGGGCTGCTGCGCGAGGAAGGCATCGCCGAGCTTCTTGGTCCAGTCGAGCTGGTCGCTCATCATGGCCAGGACGTCGGGTGTGCTGGCGAGCGCCTTGACGCTGTCGTCCCAGCCCTGCTTCTCCACCTCGGTCCTCAGCGCATCGCCCTTCAGGCTCTTGCGCTCCTTCAACCAGCGATCGGCCTGCACCACTTCGAGCGGATAGGTCGAGGCGGCCAGCACGTTGGCGAGCAGCTCGTCGGGATAGAGCGCGATCGGTGCGACCAGAGCCTCTAACTGCTCGGGCTTCAGCAGCTCGGCCGACGGCGCCGGCGGCGTTGCAGGCTGTGCCTGCGTGCTGGGTGCTGCCGGCGCGTTCGGCGCCGCCGGTGTGGTGGCCTGCGCCATCGCAGCGGCGGGCATCGCCACCACCAGCGCAAGGACCATCAGGATCTTGCCGCAACGAACCATTGCAATCCTCCCAAGACTTCCGACCGCGACCATCGGGCCGAGCGATGGACATTTATTGATCGAGATCAACGAAACGGCGCCCTACGCCGTTGCGGCGCCGCGTCATTCGATCAGCTCGGCATCCAGCAGCAGCCGGTTCGGAACGGTCAGCGCGAGGGCATGGGCCGTCTTCATGTTGATGACGAGCTCGAACCTGGTGGCGAATTGCACCGGCAAGGTCCGTATCTCCGCGCCACGCAGGACGCGGTCGACATAGCCTGCGCCGTCGCGAAACTGCTGAGTGAGATCGGCGCCGTAGGACATCAGCCCGCCGTTCACTGCGTAGAAGCGAACGGCGAAGATCGCGGGCACGCGGCGCTGCGCCAGCAGCGCAATCGCCATCTGGCTCTGGGTGCCGAAGAAGCCGCCATCGGGCAGCACGACGAGGCCACCACCGCCGCGCGCCGCGGCCTCGATCACCGCTGCGATCTCAGGTCCGCTGCGAACGCTGGCGCCGGTGACCTGAAGGCCGAGACGGCCTTCCATCTGATGCGCGGCCTGAAGATAGAACGGCGCATAAGGAGAGGAGTCCGGATTGAACAGGAGCGCGGCGCTGGTCATGCTTGGCGCCATGTCTTTCAGCAGGCTCAGCCACTTCCCGCTCATCGAATGCTCATAGAGCGAGAAGCCGGTGAGGTTGCCCGTCGGCCGCGCCAGATTGACGACGAGGCCTGTTCCGACGGGGTCGGAGAGCCCCACGAAGATGATGGGAATGTTCTGCGTGGCATCGCGCAGCGCGCGCGTCGTGCCGGTGCTGGTCGAGAGCAGCACGTCCGGCGCGCTGGCGATCAGTTCGCGCGCCTCTACCTGCTGCCGTGCCGGGCTCGGGCCCGGCCAGCGCACCTCGAGCCGGTAGTTCTGGTTGGCGATCCAGCCGCGATCGGCGAGCCCTTGCTGAAAGGCATCGACACGCATCTGCGCGCCCGGATCGCCCGGGACATTGCCGGTCAGGACACCGACGGACGGCATCCTGCCTTGCGCCCTCGCGAGCACCGGAAACGCGGCCGCTGCGCCGATCAGCGACATGAACTCACGGCGTCTCATGGCCACCCACCACCCCGATCCCTGCCCGCCCCCGCCCGGTCATGACGCAGCGGCGAAAGGAAACGGCCTCGCCGGCCCCCAAGGCTTGATCGAGATCAAGGTAGCGGCTGTCAGTCGAGGAGCGGCAGGCGGATCGTGAACAGCGCGCCGCCCCATGGCTGGTTCTCGACGCTGATCGTGCCGTAATGGGCCTCGACGATGGTCTTGACGATCGCAAGCCCCATCCCCATGCCTTCCGGCTTGGTCGTGAAGAACGGGTTGAACACGCTGCCGAGATCGGCGGACGCGATCCCCGGACCGGTATCGGCAACCCTGATCTCGGCGTAGCTGCCGGCGCGCACCGTCCCCACGCTGACCTCGCGCTTCTTCATGCCGGCATCGGACACCGCATCCATCGCATTGATGATCAGGTTGAGGACGATCTGCTGGAGCTGCACAGCGTCGCCCCTGACGTGCAGATGGACCAGAGCAGGCGTATAGGTCAGCACGATCCGGCGTCCATCGGCGACGGCCGCGACCAGGCCGATCGCCTCGCGCACCGTGTCATTGAGCTCGATGTCGCCGACCTCGAACGGCGTCTTCCTCAGAACCCTGCGCAGCCTGCGGATCACCTCGCTCGCCCGCTGATCGTCGCGCCTGATGTCGGCGAGGATCTGCCGGATCTCGTCCATGTCGGGCGACGGGTTCTTGAGCATGAGCTCCGCCGTCTCGGCATTGGTCAGGATCGAGCCGAGCGGCTGGTTCAATTCGTGGGCGATCGACGTCGTCAGCTCTCCGACAGCCGAATAGCGATTGGCGTGCGCGAGCTCGGCAAGGCGCTGGCGCGATTCCACTTCGGCGAGCCGGCGGCGGCGGCGCTCGTGCAGAAGGCCGCTGATGAGACCCGCCTGGACCAGGAAGACGGACGTGATCAACAACATCTGCCAGCGATAGCGCTCCCAGATGTTGGGCTCGCGAAACAGGATCTCGCTGCCGGCAGGCAAGCGGCTCTCGCTGATGCCCCAGCGCCGCAATTCCCGCCAATCATATCGCGGCGGCGCAAAGCCGATCGGCTCGTATTGGACGTTCTTGGGTTTCTCGCCGCCGAGAACCCGGATCGCCGCGTTCACAGTCCGGGAGCTGGTTTCCGCGACCAGATGCATCGGGCCCCCGACGGTGCTGCCGCCGAAGAACGGCTCCTGGTAGGAGAAGATCGGCGCATTCGCGACCGCATGCAGGCTGCGCAGGGCGATGTCACTCTCGTGGACGATCCCGGCCGCGTCGACCGACATCAGGCCCCAGAACAGCGCGGTGTGCGGCGGCAAGTTCGATGCGCGCTTCAGGATCTCCTCGAACGGCAAGTCCGAATACCAGACGAGGTCGACCCGCTCGCCCAGAGGTTTCAGCTCCTGCTTGACCTCCTGGACCCAGAACTGCTCGAGCGGCGAGGCGCCGATCACGATCGCGACCGTCCTGGTGTCCGGCAGGAGCTGCAGGATGTTCTCGAACGCGGCCATGAAATCGTTGCGGATCGCGATGACGATGTCGTTGTCGGTGAGATCGGCGCGATTGATCAGCCGGTACTCGACCGCGGAGAGAATCAACGGCGCGTCGGGGAACAGCCGCGCACGATATCGCTGCGCGAAGCGGGCGGCCGGCGCGCCGATGCTAAGTACGATGTCGGGCATGGCACCCTGGTAGAGCGAGTGCAGATACTCGACGAAGGGCGCCTCGGGACCGGGATTGTTGAAGCGCGCCGTGAGCAGCGCGTGCTCCTGGATGTCGAGTGGCCAGGGCGATTTCTGCTCGAGCTCCGCCTTGATGCTGCGTGCGAACTCGCTCCACGGCCGGAACTCGCGGCCGAAGGAATGCAGCACCAGCACGCGCTTGAGTTCGCCGCGCAGGCTCCGCTCGGCCGCACCGGCTGGCCCGGACGACATGCACGCGGCGACAAGCAGGACGAGACAGAGCAGCGAAGCCGCTGCGTGCCGCGGCCTGACCTCGTCAGTGCACATGCGCCAGCTCATGCTCCAATCCCCGCAGCGTCCGAACGGCTGCTTGCCGGGGAATTCTAGCGGGAATTGCGGGACACGGACAGGGTCGCACGCACCTTGTCTCTATTTCGCCGTGCAGCGGTGATAGCGGATTTCGATGTCATCCATGCCCGGGAACAGCCGAATGAGGCTGTTGGCATCCAACTCCTTGAGACTGAACTGGACGTTCGACAGCATGATATCCGTCGCGCACGTCGCGACCATGTTGACGTATGGCCCGTTGTCCTTCCTGGCCTTGATCCGGCAGCGCGCAAATTTGCCGACGATCTGGTCGCCGTTGATGATAAATCCGCCGCCATAGACATCCGACTTGTCGGTGAATCCGACCTGGGCGCCGTTGAGTGCGAACACTTTTGTGCAATTGTCGGGATCGCTGACCCATGCGCCGTTCAGGTCGAGTGCATTGGCGCTGCCTAATGTCTCAAGCAGCGAAGCGAGCAGGATTGCGCCAAACGCAATCATTTTGTGCAAGTTCATTTCGAGATCCCCTTCCGCGAGCTCAATGCCCGCTCAGCACCAGCGTCTGGATCGGCAGCAGCAAGGCCTGGATGCGCAGCAGCAGCGCGTGAACGAGGCCGGTGGCGTCGACGACGTGGAGCGCGAACTTCCGGCCGCTCGGGGTGTCCTTGGCGGAGATTTCTTCGTGATTGCTGGTATAGGCATTGACGACGCAGCTCGAGCCCGGCGTGACGCCGTCGAGCCCGCCCTTGTAGAGCGGCTCCAGGAACACGAGGATCGTGCCGGGCTTCACCGCGTTCTGGGCCTCGAGCAGTTGCTGTCCGCCTTGGAACTGACCGGCGGCGATATAATCCTGCACCGTTGTGATCACCATCGGGATGATAACCCACGGCTTGGAGATGCAGGTCGCCTCCGCGACCATACCCGGCTTCATCACCTGGGCCTCAATCTGACCGAAGCCGGCCTGCAGGACGTTTCTACCGGCACCATCCGGAATGAGCACCCCTGCCGGCCGCAACAATTGATTGACGACATCACCGGTGCGTAGCAGGAATTGCTCGACCCGCCCGTCAACGCCGGCGCGGACAATCGTCTGATCCAGATTCACCTGCGCCTCAGCCAGCGCTGCCTCGGCACTCGCCCTCTCGGCGGGCAAGAGCGTCGAGACGCGCAAGACCGCCGATTCCTTAACTGCATTTGCGGCGTCCACGCCAGATTGGCGCTGGTCTACGAGCACCTGCAGCTTTTCGATGTCCCGCTGCGGCACGATGCCGGGATTGCGACGCTGCAACTCGCTCTTGACGTCCAGCTCGTCCTTGGCCTGCTGAAGGTTGGCTTTGGCTTCGCCGATCTGCGCGTCGGCCTTCACGACGTCGGCTTTCGCTGACATCATCGAGGCGTCGACCTCGGCTATCTTTCGCTTGGCAGTCTCAACAGCCGCCTCCTGCTTGGCACCGTCCAGCCTGAACAGCACGTCCCCCTTCTTCACCGCTGCGCTGACGCCGACATTCACCTCGGCCACGCGGCCGGCGACGCCGACCGGCATGACCGGCACGGTGCGGAAATAAAGCGTCGCGCTCGATGTCGACGGATGGAAATAGAAGATCATGGTGATCAGCGACACCGTCAGCATCAGGCATCCCGTGATGCCCCAGCGCAGCTCGTACCAGACCGAGAAGAAGGTGATCTCCTTGCCGAAACGCTTGCCCTGGACGTAGCGGCGATAGAGGTAATCGGGCAGGATCGTCACCAGGGAGCAAATCATGAGCTCAAGCATGGCTGTGCTCCTTCCTGGCGACGTCCGGCTTGTCCGCCGGAGCAGGCGCGGCACCGGCCTCCATCGGCGCTTCGTCCTGGCCCGGCGCCGCGTCGGCAATCTTCTCGACGGAATCGGCGATGCTGCGCAGCGGCGTTCCGAAATCGGGGAGATCGATCAGCGCGAGCAACAAACCTGCAACCCAGAAGATGTGCATATGCGTGAACAGCGAGATCAGGCCGAGCACCGCCACGAATTCGAACTGCAGTTTCTGCGATTTGTGCGCCATTCGTTCGGGGAGGCTGTGCAGCTTCCAATAGAGCGTGCCGACCCAGAAGATGACGCCGATCAGGAAAATCCCCATCACCACCGTCAGGGTGTCGGTCCCGCTCCCCGGCGCGAGATAGAACGGCAGATGGTGCGGGGCCATCGGATGAAGCTGGTCGCTCAAACGTCTCTCCCGGTCAGCGGACGTGCACTTGCGGTACTGTGTTCAGGCGCCGTCGCAATTTGCTTGATTTGAATCAAGGGAATGCCGGCCGCCGGACCTAGCGTCCGCGAAACGCCGATTGCACACTGAAAGGGAGCCGCAGCCATGCCCGGCCTCGACGATCTCATTCCAAGCGCCACGCAAATCCGAAAAGAGACCGCTCTCAAGGAAGCCCAGAAGGCGGAGGAATATGTCCGCCTTGCCGCCGCGGCGGAGGCCGAGAAGCTTGCCCTGATCGAGCGCCTGAGCAAGCCGTCCGGCAAGACCGAGGAGGAGAAGATCAAGCTCGCCTCGACCATCATCCAGCGTGCGGTGCGAAGCGGTCTCACCGAAGTCATGGTGTACCGCTTCCCCAATACGCTCTGCACCGACAAAGGGCGCGCCATCAACCAGATGGAAAAGGGCTGGGAGAATACGCTGACCGGCATCCCCAAGGAGATCTTCCAGCTCTGGACCGACTATCTGAAGCCGCGCGGCTATCGCATCGCCTACCAGATCATCGATTTTCCGGGCGGAATGCCCGGTGACATCGGCGTGACCATTTCATGGGGCGAGGAGTAGCGCCCGCAAACAGCGAAAGGACGGGCATGGCCAAGGATGAAACTGCGGAGAAGATGAAGCGGAAGGACTACGAGAAGGAGCTCGAAAAGCTCCAGGTCGAGCTGTGCCACCTCCAGGAATGGGTCAGGGCCGAGAAACTGAAGGTGATCATCATCTTCGAGGGGCGCGATGCCGCCGGCAAGGGCGGAACCATCAAAGCCTTGACCGAAAAGGTCAGCCCGCGCGTGTTCCGTGTGTGCGCCCTGCCCGCGCCCTCCGACCGGCAGAAATCCCAGCTGTTCCTGCAACGCTACATCGAGCAATTCCCGGCCGGCGGCGAGATCGTGATCTTCGACCGCAGCTGGTACAACCGCGCCGGCGTCGAATATGTCATGGGCTTTTGTTCGTCGGCCGAGCACAAGCGCTTCCTCGAATTGTGTCCGCTGGTCGAGAAATTCGCCGTGGACGCCGGCATCATCCTGATCAAGCTCTGGCTCGAGGTCGGGATGGAGGAGCAAGAACGCCGCTTCATGGCGCGCATCGAGGATCCGCTGCGGCAGTGGAAGCTGAGCCCGATGGACACCGAGTCGTTCGGACGCTGGTACGATTATTCGCGTGCACGCGACATGATGTTCGAGGCGACCGATACCAAGCATGCGCCGTGGCGACTGATCCGCTCCGACGACAAGCGGCGCGCACGGCTCAACGTCATCTCGCACATCCTGAGTACGATCCCCTACAAGAAGGTCAAGCGCGAGAAGGTCAAACTGCCGCCGCGGTCGGACAAGGGACGCTACAACGACCAGGCGAGCCTGCGCGGACTGAAGTTCGTCGAGGAACGATACTGAAACATGCAGATTGAAATGCGAAACGGGCTGCGGTGACGCAGCCCGTCTGCTTGAGGATCCGCTCCGGACCTATTTCAGCTGGATCGTGACGCCGCCGACCGCGGCCGACACCTCCGCGCCGACCCGGGGACCGCTGAGCTGCAGGATCACGCCATTGGCGTTCTGCAACTGTACGGCACCGGCGCCCGCTGCGACGGCACCGCCGGCGCCGCCCACCGCATAAGAGCCTTGGATCGACGCCGGCCCGTTCAGGTTGAGCGCACGGCCGACGAACTTCGTGGTCGACGCCCCGACCGTGAAGCCGACGCTCATGCCGGAGACGGTGAAGGGATATTTCTTGCCTCTCAGGAGCAGAACGCCCTCGCCGCCGCCGACGCCGACGATGAATCCACCCTTGGTGAAGACGACGGCGACCTGGCCGGTCTCCGCACGCGCAGTGGAACTGAAACCGGCAACACTCGCCAGCGCGGCAACCAGGACGGCACCGAAGGTCAATTTTCTCATGACGTTTCTTTCTCCTATTGAGCCAGGATCATCGCGAAGTAACCGAACACCGTGAGCAGGATGCCCGAGACGGCATAGCCGACCGGGAAGCCGATCCACGGCACGGAGCTCTGGATCTCGACCGCGGCCTCGCGGCATGGGCCGGAATGCGAGCGCGCGCCCGCAACGCCGCCCATCAGCACGGCCGGGTTGATCTTGAAGACGTGATAGCCGATCGCCCAGACGATGAAGGGCGGGATGGTGCAGGCAATGAAGCCGACGAGGAAGATCTTCAGCGCCACCGCACCGGTGAGCTGCGCCAGCAGGCCTGCGCCGGCGTTGATGCCGACGATGGCGACGAAGACGATGAGGCCAAGATCCTCCAGCACGTTGCGGGCCGCGTTCGGCGTGTTGCCGAAGAAGCGAAGCCGCGACACCACCGAGGACACGATCACGCCCGACAGCAACAGGCCGCCGGCATTGCCGAGGCCGATCTTGGCCCCGAACGCCGGGAACTCGATCATGCCGATCAGGAAGCCGATGATCATGCCAACGGCAAGCGTGAGCAGATCGGTCGAGGTGTTGGCGCGCGCGATGCGGCCCCACATCTCGCCGAGCTCGTTAACGGCGGACTTCAGGCCGACCACCGAGACGATGTCCATGCGCTCCAGCTTGGTCTTGAGACCGGCCGGAATCTGCACGCCGCCGCGCTCGACCTTGGTGACCTGCAACTGGCCGGCGATCGCGGTGTCGCGGAAGGACTCGAAGGTGCGTCCCACCATCTCCTTGTTGGTGACGAGAATCTCCGCCTGGTCCATGGGGATGCCCAGCGTCTTGGCATCGGCGACCTCCGGACCGATCAGGCCCATCTTCTCGGTGAGGTGCTCGGTCGAACCGCCAAGAGCGACAACGTCGCCCTTTTGCAGCACGAATTCGGGATCGGCTCCTTGCGGCACGCCGTTGCGGCCCACATTGACGATCCGGTATTCCGGATTGATCGCGCGGAACTTGGCGATGCTCACGCCGACCGTCGCCGGATTTTCCAGCCGGTAGGCCCGCAGACCGAACTGGCGATAGCCGGTCAAGCCGCCGCCTTCGAGATCCTTGACGCCGAATTCCGTCTCATACTGCTTCGCGGCGGCCCTGGCATCGACGCCCCACCAGCGCGGCAGATATTTGCAGATCAGGATGATGCCGACGGTACCCCAGATGTAGGTGATGCCGTAGGACAGCGCGATCATGCCGGAGGCTTCCTCGGGCTTCATGCCCTCCGGCAATTTGACGACACCGGACGTAATCGCCTGCTCCGCGGAGCCGATCGCGGCCGACATGGTCTGCGATCCCGCAAGCATGCCGCCGGCCGCACCGGTCGGCAGTGCGAACAGTTTCGCGCCGATGACGACAAGGGCGAGGCCGATCACACTCGACACCAAGGCCAGCAGACAGAATTTGAGGCCGTCGCCTCTCAGGCTGTTGATGAATGACGGTCCGACACGCAGGCCTACACCATACATGAAGAGATAGTAGAACAGGCTCTTGGCGAAATTGTTCAGCTCGAGCTTCACGCCGTAAGTAGAGGCCCACACCGACAGGCCGGCGCCGACCACGATGGCGCCGGCGACCATGCCGAGGCCGTAACCCTTGATGCTGGCCCGGCCGATATAGACGGCGAGACCGACGACGAAGAACAGCAGCAGATACGGGTTCTGCTGGAGGAACGTGAAAAACGCGTGCATGGTCGTCCCCTCCAAGTCCTATGACGCGGCCTTGAGCTTGGGCTGCGCACCAGGCTTCGGCCGGCCGAGCTTCGCCAAGGCTTCCGTGCGCACGAGCTTCAGGCCTTCCTTGGCGTCGTAGCCGTGGATCTCCTTCACATCGAGCTTGCGCATGAAGTCGATGGTCTCCTGGGTGATCACCTGTCCGGGCACCATGATCGGGAAGCCCGGCGGATACGGGATCACGAAGTTCGCCGAGACGAGTTCGGGGCCGGCCTTCAGACGCCGATCGATCTCGGGATCGTTGAGGCGGATGTGCTCACAGCCGGCGACGTCATAGGCGGCATAGAAGCCGGTGCGGATATCGCCCTCGTTGGTCTTGCTGCCGGCATCGCCGCGGAAGCTCGGATGGAAATGCGAGAAGTTCGGCAGGTCGGGCACGTCGGTCATCAGGCTCTTGACCCGCGCCTCGAAGGTCTTCTTCGCGTTGGCGCCGCCCTGCGCGAGCCCGCGATCGACCTCGCCCGCGATCTCGGCGAGGACGCGCACGAGATGCGCGACGTCGCTGCGGGTGTTGTTGATGTTGGACTGGAGCAGAACCGAGTTGCGCGAGGTCTTGTTGACCTGGATGTTGTACTCGTTGGCCAGGATGCCCTTGAACTGGGTGCCGTCATAGCCGGCCATGCCGCACACCAGCGTCATGCGGGTCGGATCGAGGCAGAACTCGTCCTCGTCGAGGCTCTTCAGCGTATTGACCCAGTTCACGCCGGCCGCGAGATAGTCCGTGAAGCCGCTCTGGCGATACTGCGCCGGCACCATGGCGTCGGCACTGAGCACGCGGAAATATTTCGAGATCAGCGGATTATTGTTGACCGCCTGGCGGATGGCGAAAGCGATCTCCATCGCGTTGGCGACGAGGCCGTAACCCTCAAGCTCCATCTGCCGCCGCGAAATATCGAGGCTTGCGATCAGCTGCTGGTTCGGGCTGGTGGAGGCGTGCGTGAACACGGCTTCCTTGAACTGCTGCTCGACGGTGTGGAATTCGACGTCCTTGACCGAGAGCATGGAGCCCTGCCGGATCGCCGACATCGACTTGTGGGTCGAGTTGGTCTGGTAGACGCGCAGCCGAATCTGCCTGGGATCGGGAATGAGCCGGGTCTTGAGCAGTACCTCGTCCGACGGGTTCTTGCCGAGCTCGGCCTGCTGCTTCTCATAGGCCGCGACCGATTTGGGATCGCGCATCCAGGCTTCGATCTCGTTGGCCGCACCCATCGCGGTGCGCCGGCGCAGGAACGGCGAGAAGCGCGCGAAGCCGAACCAGGCCTCGTCCCACAGGAAGATCAGGTCCGGCTTGATGGCGAGACATTCCTCCATCACCCGGCGGGTGTTGTAGATGTGGCCATCGAAGGTGCAATTGGTGAGATCGACCATCTTGACGCGGTCGAGCCGGCCGTCGGCCTTGGCGCCGAGCAGCGCCTGCTTGATCGTCTTCAGCGGCACCGCGCCGTACATCGAATATTCCGTCATCGGGAAGGCTTCGACGTAGAGCGGCTGCGCGCCGGCCAGTACCATGCCGTAATGGTGCGACTTGTGGCAGTTGCGATCGACGATCGCGATGTCGCCGGGCGCGAGCAACGCCTGCACCGCCATCTTGTTCGAGGTCGAGGTGCCGTTGGTGACGAAGAAGACGCGATCGGCGCCGAGCGCCCTCGCCGCCTTCTCCTGCGCCTTTTTGATGTTGCCGGTCGGCTCCAGCATGCTGTCGAGACCGCCGGTGGTGGCGCTGCTCTCGGCCAGGAACAGGTTCGGGCCGTAGAACTCGCCCATGTCGCGGATCCAGTCCGACTTGAAGATGGACTTGCCGCGGGCGATCGGCAGCGCGTGGAAGGTCCCGATCGGGCGCTGCGCATATTTCTTGAGATTGTCGAAGAACGGCGTGTCGTAACGATCCTGGATGCCTTCGAGGATCGACAGATGCAGCTCAAGCAATTCCTCAACCGAATAGAAGATGCGGCGGACGACGTTGGCTTCCGGATTGCCCGCAAGTTCTTCAACGTCGCGGTTCGAGATCATGTAAAGGTCGAGCTCGGGCCTGACGCGCTTGATGATCTGGGCGAGCCGCAGCGCGGACGCGTCGGTTTCCTCGTTGAGACCGGCGGCAGCCATGATCGAGCGCAGCACCGGCGCATCGTGCCGCGAGCGCAGGCCAAAGCCCTCGTTGATGATGACCGCGGCGATGTTGGGGTTGAGCATGGTCGCGCAGAAGGCATCTTCCAGGCTGCCGACGATGACGGGCTCATAGACGAACGCATCGACCGGCCGCCGCAGCTTGCGCCATTCGGCCGCCAGCGCCGGCCAATGGCTGGATGATACGCCCGTCACGATCAGGGTTTCGAAATAGGGCCGGCGTGTGGTGTGCGCGCCGAAGCTCGGCGGCACCAGTTCGGCGACGTCGCCATTGCCGTCGTCCTTCGCGCTCCAGTCGCCGGCATGCTGGCGGAAGGATCGCGTCGACAGCGCTTGGGCGATCCTTGTCGCGAGGGTGAACGAGGTTGCTCCATCGCCCGCGGCCGCGGCCTCCCGCAGCGCCGCCATCAACTGCATACCGGGATAACCGTGAAACTCCTCGGTGACCGAGAGATCGGCCAGCGCCGCGTCGAAGGCCGCGCGATTGCCCACCCGGGCCCAGGTCTTGGCGGCCTCGACCAGATCACGCCAATCGTCTGCCCGCGCGCCGGGTCCGGAAAAGAACTGGTCAATGCGCTTGTGCGCGGCCTTGGGCTCTTTGGACATGACTCTCTCCCGCTTCCTTTGGGGCAAAGGTGATGCGGGATCGTGAGTGCGGCTCCGCTCGCTCCATTGATCCAAGTCAACGGTCGCATGCATTCTGACGCGCAATGCCACGCCGTTCGCATCGCAACAGGACGGCGTCAGGCCGTGCGTTGCGCAGTTGCCGCCTGATCGTCGCCGAGCAAGCTGTCGAGCGACCGCAGCCATTGGCCGCTATCGGTCTTCTCCGCGAGCCCTTCGGAACGCAGGAGGTCGCGGAGCTGCGCATGCGCGCCGACGATGCAGAGGGTCACTTTGCGCGACGCAAGTTCGTCATGCAGCTCGTGCAGCATCCGCGCACCCGCCAGATCGATATAGGGCGAGGCCGAGAGATCGCAGGCCACCAGCCGGACGCCAGACGATTTTTCCAGCGCGACCCGGACGGTTTCCAGGATCGTCTCAGCATTGATGTAGAGCAGCGACGCCTCGGGGCGGAAAGCGATGATGCCGACCAGCGGCTCGACGTCTTCATGCCTTGCGCTGTCCGAATAACGGCCGCTGCCAGGCAAGCGGCCGAGGACGTTCGGCCGCGAGGCCCGCGCCAGCAGCAGGAAGATCGAGGCGATCGAGGCCAGCAGGACGCCCTGGAGGATGCCGAGCAGGAGCACGGAGCCCAGGGCAATCGCCGCCGCGTAGAAATCGATCCGGCTGACCTGCCACATGCGCAGCAGCGCACGAACATCGACCAGCCTGTAGACGGCAGCAAAAACGATCGCCGCCAGCACCGCCTTGGGCAGATTGGTCAATAGTCCCGTGAAGAACAGCAGGCACAGCCCGAGTGCCACCGAGCAGATCACCAGCGCCAGCGGCGTGCGCGCGCCGGCATTGTCGTTGACCGCCGATTGCGACAAACCGCCGGCGACGGGATAGCCGTGACCAAAGGCCGCAGCGAGGTTCGCCGCGCCCAATCCCAAAAACTCCTGGCGAACGTCGAGCGGATAACCATGCTTGGCGGCGAAGCTGCGGGCCGCCGACACGCCTTCGATATAGGCCAGCAGCACGCAACCCGCCGCGAGCGGAAAGAGATCGTCGAACTCCAGCAGGCCGAATGTCGGGATGCCGAGCGCTGGCAACCCCTCCGGTATCTTCCCAGTAACGGGCACACCGAGGGCGGGAAGGCCGAGGACTGTTGCCACAATGATCGCGAGCGCAACGATGGTGATGCCGACCGGCTTGCCCGGCAAACGCCGCTCGCCGACGAGAAGCAGCAGGAGCGCGACGACGCCGATGCCGAGCACGAGCGGATGGATGGCGCCGACCTGCCCGGCCAGCTTGATGGCGCGATCGAAGAAATTGTGGCCGCCGCCGGGAACGCCCAGCAGGCTCGGCAGCTGGCTCATGATGATGGTGAGCCCGGCCCCGGCCTTGAAGCCGACCAGGATGCTGTCGCTGACGAGGCGGACCAGCACGCTCAGCTTGAACAGCCAGGCGATGAAGCACAGCACCGCCACGGCAAAGGCCGCAAGGCTTGCGATCTGCGCATAGCGCACCGCATCGCCTCCGGCGAGCGCGCCGACGGTTGCGGCGATCATCAGCGAGATTGCCGAGGTCGGGCCGATCGCGAGCTGGCGCGAGGCCCCGAGCAGGGCATAGCCGATACCGCCGAGCATGTAGCCGTAGACGCCGACCTGCGGCGGCAGCCCGGCGAGCGCGGCATAAGCGAGCGAGACCGGAATGGCGTAGGCGGCGAGCGTGATGCCGGCGATGGCATCGGACGGCAGCCATTCGCGCCGATAGGTTGCAAGCCATTCGGCCGGTGGAAAGAACCGCGTCCAGGCCGGATTGGACGGAGTGTTCATCGCCCCTCCCCCGCACGTGGCATCGCTTCGCAGCGCAAGAGGACAATCAGCAGCGCGACCACGGGAATGCCGAGCGCGAGGTTGGGAAGGGCCTTGGTGGCGAAGGCACCCGCGGCCGCGCCGCAGCCGAACACCGCACACAGCGCGAAGAAGATGGCCGACTTGCGCAGCGTCCCGAACGGCGCTCCGCCATGGACGACCGCAAAGAGGTTCTCGACGAACTGACGCATGTTGCCGGTGATCATCACCGTGCTGCAAACGGTTCCCTCGACCTTGACGAACATCGCCGCCTGTATCGCCGCGACCATGGAAATGCCGAGCGTTCCGGCGAGGTCCGGCAGGCGGTTGTGCAGGATGCCGATCGTGATCAAGAACAGGATCTCGACCAGGGTGCCGAGTGCGCTGGCCCGATTCCCGGCAGCACGGCGAAGCCAGGCGGCGACCACGATACCGACGGTGAAGGCCAGGATCGGCGGCACGAAGTGCAAGGCCTCCGCCCAATTGCCGGCCATCGCATAGACCCAGAGGAAGATCACGTTCGCGGTCTGCGCATTCGCCATCACGCCGTGGATGATCCAGGTATAGGCGTCGATATAGCCGCCGGTGAAGGCGAGCAGCATGACGATCTCGACCGTTTCATCGCGGCGCACCGCGCCGGCAGCGACGTCCAGAGTACTCATGTCGGCAATGAGGGCTGTCGCAAACACTTCATCATGTCATAGGCCTTGCCTCGCCCGAGCCGGGGCTTGATCTGGATCAAGCAATCCCGCCGGGCGGCCAATCAAATCGCGGCAAAGCGCCGGGGGAAATGCGACCATGGATACCGTCAGGTGGATCATCGCCACCGCACCGGAGATCTTCCTGCTGCTGGCCATTGCGATCGGCACCATTCTCGGCCGCATCAGGATTCGCGGCTTCTCGATCGGCACCACCGCCTGCGTCCTGATCGTCGCCGTCCTGATCGGACAGCTCGGCAGCTTCTCCTTCCCGCCGGTCCTGCGCGCGATCCTGTTCAGCCTCTTCGTCTTCACCATCGGCTACCGGTCAGGACCGGAATTCTTCGCCTCGCTGAGCGTGCGGACCCTGGCGCAGGTCGTGCTGGCGCTGGTGATCGGCGCGACGGGTCTCGTGCTCGTGCTGATCTTCGCCCATGCGTTCAAGCTCGATACCGGAACGGCCGCAGGTCTCACCGCCGGCGCGCTGACGCAATCCTCGGTGATCGGCACCGCCTCGGGCGCACTGGCGCAGCTCGGCCTGCCTGCCGACGTGCTCAAGCAGCAGGAAGCCAATATCGCGGCCGGCTATGCCGTGACCTATGTGCTCGGCTACATCCTGACGCTGCTGTTCGTTCCGTTCGTCGCGCCGCGGCTGATGCGGATCGATCTCAAGGCGGAGGCGAAGAAGCTCGAGGCGGAGCTTGCCGGCGGCGTGCCGGCGAAAACGGACAACCTCTCCTATCGCAAGTTCCAGGCCCGGGCCTATCGCGTCTCGGCCGCAGCGGGTCGCACAGTCGAGGCCATCGAGACGGAGATCGGCCGCCGTACCATCGTCGAGCGGATCGTCCGCCGCGGCGCCGACATCGCGCCGCACCGCGACACCTTGCTCGAGGCGAACGACGACATCGTCCTGACCGGCCCGACTGCGGCCATCGT